>NZ_JBEYXN010000067.1:0-1236 GCF_040704625.1 Streptomyces sp. NPDC046866 | reverse complement strand
TAGTGCTTTGTTAGGTGGTGTCGTAGGTCTGCCATGGGATGGTCTGCCGACAGGTGGGGCAGGTGCCGGTCCAGGTGGCGATGAGGTGTTGGAGGAGGTCCAGGGCCTGGTAGAGGGTCAGGCCCTGGACGGGGCTTTTGGGCTCCTCCGCTGTTCGGTCAGGAACAGGTGGGCGGCGGTGACGAGGGTGACGTGCCGGTGCCAGCCGGTGAACGAGCGGCCCTCGAAGTGGTCCAGCCCCAGAGCGGTCTTCAGCTCGCGGTAGTCGTGCTCGATCCGCCACCTGGCTTTCGCCAGGCGGACCAGGTCCTTGGCGGGGATGTCGGCGGGCAGGTTCGAGATCCAGTACTTCACCGGCTCGTCCTCGCCCTCCGGCCACTGAGCGATCAGCCAGGTCAGCGGTATCGTGCCGTCCTCCGCCGGTTTCGGTCGCCGGCCCGCGAGCCGGATCCGCAGGAGCACGAAGTGCGAGCTGAGGGCCGCTTTCGAGCCCTGGCGCCAGACCAGCGCCCGCCCGTGTGCTCGCCCGGCGGCCAGCACGTGCTCGCGCAGGCAGACCGGCCGGGTGCGGTAGCGCGGAAGTGGCCGAGGCCCCAGACCGCCGTAGGCAGGCTGGTGCGGTTCGGCGTCCTCACCATGGGCGGTCATCTCGCCTCTCACCTGGAGGACGTAGCCCAGACCGCGCTCTTCCAGGCCGTGGCGGAAGTCCGCGTTCGCGCCGTAACCCGCGTCCGCGACCAGGACACCTGGCCGAAGCCCGATGCCGGCGAGCTCGTCGAGCATGTCCAGCGCGAGCCGCCATTTCGGCTGGTGATGCTCGCCCTCGGGGATCCGGCAGGCCTTCCGGCGGTCGGCCGCATCCGGGCCGTCCCAGGACTCAGGCAGGAACAGACGCCAGGCCAGCGGACACGAGGCCATGTCCGAGGCGGCGTGGACACTGACCCCGATCTGGCAGTTGCCGACCTTGCCCAGGGTGCCGGAGTACTGCCGGGCCACCCCGGGGGAGGAACGGCCGTCCTTGGGAAACCCGGTGTCATCCACCACCCACACCTCGGGCCGCACCGCGGCAACTGCCCGCCACGCGAGCCGGGCCCGAACGTCCTGGACCGGCCAGGTCGACGACGTCATGAACTGCTGCAGCTGCTGGTGATCGACCCCGAGCCGCTCGGCCATCGGCTGCATCGACTTCCGCCGGCCCTCCAGCAGCAGTCCCCGCAGATACAAGGCGCCCTTCTC
>NZ_JBEYXN010000066.1:0-1677 GCF_040704625.1 Streptomyces sp. NPDC046866 | reverse complement strand
CGAAATGCCAAAGAGCTGCCGGGAAGCCCCCGAAGGATGGCCAGGGGGTCATGTCCAGCCTTCTCCCTCGTCAGAGACCTCCCTCTCCCGCCCCAGGTGCAGAATCCTTCCTCCCCGGATTCCCATCCCCCCCGGCACCGCGCATGCGGGAAGCCGATCCCCCAGATCCGCAAAAAGCTCATCCCAGAAGCCGATGACCTCCAACCTGCACGAGGCATCGACCAGACCGCTGCCGGGAGCACGGAGACGCGTCAAATCGCTACGCGCTCCTCATTTCTCGGCGTCCGACGGCCGCCTGTGGCTGGTAGCGCCCCAGATCGCTACGTGGCCCGGCACGTCTCAGCGTCAGACGACCGTCTCGGGCTGGTAAACGCGCCAGTTCGCTACATGGTCCGCACGTCTCAGCGTCCGACGGCCGTCTGGGGATCTGAGAGGGATGCAGACAGCGGTGGGGGTGGCATCTGGCGCCTATTTGGAGGGGACTTATGCCGCGGGTCCCGTGGTGTTGGTGCGTTGGCGACCTTCGAGTCGCTCGGTGAGGGCGTCGACGTGTCGAGCCAGGACGGACGTCGCCGCTTCTTGTCGGCGGTGGAGTGCGGCGGCGTCTTGACGCAAGCGGCGCAGACGCCCGCGCATCCGCAACCGCGTCTGCCATGGGTGCCACAGCACCCGGAGCAGGATGTGGGCTGTCGCCTGCCGATATTGCTCGCACTGCGTCATGAGTTCTTCGAGCGACTCCCCCAGGACTCCCTCCAGGCGGAGATCGATCAGTTTGATGACCTCGCATTGCAAGGCACGTTCTTCACTGCCTCCGGCAAAGTCCAAGACCCTGCGCGGAATACCGGCCGAGAGTGCGGCCACCACAAGATCTGAGATCGCTTCCCGCTGGACGCGCTCGGCGTCGCTGCCGTCCTCCAGGACCGCCGTCACGCCAAGTTCTCTCCGGCTGGGCACGATGTCGCGTATCCCGTCGCGCACGGCTGCGACGCGGAGGAGCTGTTGCATGACGGCTGCTCGTAGCTGTCGGCGTTCCTGGTTCCTGGAGAGGTAGTTGGTCACCGCCGCACCGACAACACCACCTGCCGTGGTGTATGCCAAATCCATCCATCCAGGCATGGAAACCGCCTCACTGTGCCGGGAGCAAGCACAAACGGTCCGAGCGTAAGCGGGCTGCCGAGCCCTCGGAAGATCTATGCCAGCCGAGGGCAAGGAACCGCCTCCCGGCCCCAGACGGTCTTCAGACGCCAAGACCTGCCAGGCCACGTAGCGATCCGTTGCGCTACCGGCCCCCGACGGTCGTCTGACGCTGAGACGTGCCGGGCCACGTAGCGACCTGTTGCGCTACCAGCCACAGGCGGCCGTCGGACGCCGAGAAATGAGGAGCGCGTAGCGATCTGAGGGCGCTGCCCGCTCCCGATGGTCCTGTCATTGACGTCGGGTGCGGGTTGGAGCCCCTCGGCTCCGGCGGTGGCTGCTTTGGCGGGTCTGGGGGCTCGGCTACCCGTATGCCCGGTGCCGGGGAGGGATGGGATCCGGGGAGGAAGGATTCTGCACCTGGGGCGGGAGAGTGAGGTCTCTGACAAGGGAGAAGGCTGGACATGACCCCCTGGCCATCCTTCGGGGGCTTCCCGGCAGCTCTTTGGCATTTCGGGTCGTGTCGGCCTGTCAAGGGTGGAG
>NZ_JBEYXN010000064.1:0-2742 GCF_040704625.1 Streptomyces sp. NPDC046866 | reverse complement strand
CCTGGTCTCGGCGTCCGACGACCGCCTGCGGCTGAGACCCGCACGAAACGCCAATCAGAGCAGCGTCCGGGGCCACCAGACGCGTCAGATCGCTACGCGCTGCCGAGGTCTAGGCGTCCGACGGCCGTCCGGGGCTGGTCACCGACGGGTCGGATGTTGTTGGCGGCAGTCGTGAACTCTCGGCCGGAGATGCCACGTACGTAGGCCAGCCGCATCCAGTGCTCGTGCTCCGCGGAGTCCGAGAGGTTTTCGTTGATCACTGCCATCGGCTCGCCTTCGGCACCGAAGCGACATCCCGCACACGACAGCGCAGCAGCCGATGCGGGACATAGTCGTAGCGTTCAGGCATCTGGGGGCTTCAGGCGCATGTTCGAGGCTATTGCCAGCAGCTCCGAAATGAGAGGGACGGACGGATGATCGAAGCGGAGTTGAAGGCACGCGTCCACGCGCCGCAAGAGACGCTGCGACGGCTGGACGAGCGGGCCGAGGGGCGGGCCGAGGTGTACCAGGACACCTATTACGACACCGTTGACGGGGCCTTGGAGGCGCGAGACGAAGAGCTTCGGGTGCGGACCGTGCACGGTCCGGAGGAGACCCGCACCGTCCTCACGTACAAAGGCGCCCGGGTCGACGAGGAATCCGGGTCCAAGCCGGAGTATGAGACCCGCGTCGAGGATGCCGAGGCCGTGCACGCGACGCTGCGCGGCCTCGGCTATGTGCCGGCCATCGCGTTCGAGAAGCGGTGCAGGAACTACGCCTTCGAGGCCCGAGGGCGCCAGATGCTCGCCACTTTGGTCCGCGTCCCCGAGCTGGAGGGGACGTTCCTCGAACTGGAGACTTTGGTGGAGGAGAAGGACGTAGCCCCAGCCCTCACTGATGTCCGGACGGTCCTCGCCGAGTTGGGTGTCCGAACGGAAGACCTGACGCGCGAGCTGTACACCGCAGCAGTGAAGGCCCCGTCGCCGGGCCGCAGGACCGTGAAAGGGACGGGTAAACGGATCACCTCGGCTCGACTGAGTGGCTGGGCCACTGGCTGCGGTCTTCCGGCGGGAGGAAGAACAACCAGCCCGGCGTGACGTGGTAGGCACCCTCGCAGCCGGCGACGTCCGCTCCGTTGTGCACCGCCACGCGGTAGGCGATGCCGCTAGGGTTGCTTCGGTTTGACGGACATCCGAGATCCGGGCTTGCGCCCGGGGAGGGATGTCCATGATGGAGAACATGCCGAAGAGGAAGCCGCGGAAGCGGCGGCAGTTCACTGCCGATTTCAAGGCCGAGATCGTGGAGCTGTGCCTGCGCGGGGACCGGTCGGTGCCTGATATCTGCAAGGACTTCGACCTGACGGAGTCGGCGGTGCGACTGTGGCTGGCGCAGTCCGACGAGAGCCACCAGCCCAAGGATCTGGAACGTGACGAGCGGGCTGAGCTTGCCGAGCTGCGGCGGGAGAACCGCCGTCTGCGGGAGGACATCGAGATCCTCAAACGGGCTACGGCTTTCTTCGCGAGGGGGACCCGGTGACGGTTGATCCGTTCATCGAGGCGGAGAAGCGCGCAGGTCACAGCGTCAAACGGGCGTGTGAGCTGATGAAGGTCTCCCGGTCCGCCTACTACCAGCGGCGCCAGCCGGCCGCGGGCCCCCGCGCCCGCCAGGACGCAGAACTGACCTCGCTGATCAGTGAGGTCCACACGCAGTCACGCGGCACCTACGGCGCCCCCAGGATCCACGCGGCCCTCAAAGCGGAGGGCCGTACCTGCGGCAGGCGCAGGATCGCCCGCCTGATGCGTGACGCCGGCCTGGAAGGCCGGCACCGCCGGCGCGGGCACCGCACCACCATCGCGGATCCTGCCGCCGCTTGCCGCCCCGACCTGGTCATGCGGGACTTCACCGCCGATCCGCAGGCGGTCGACACCCGCTGGTGCGGGGACATCACCTACATCCCCACTGGCCAGGGCTGGCTCTACCTGGCCACCGTCATCGACATCGCCTCCCGCCGGGTGATCGGCTGGGCCACCTCCGACCACCTCGGAACCAGCCTGGCCGCCGACGCACTCACCGCCGCCTGCCGGCAACGCCGACCGGTCGGGTCGGTGATCTTCCACTCCGACCGCGGCACCCAGTACACCAGCCACGCCTTCGCCCGTCTGGCTGCCAGCCTGGGCATCCGGCTCTCCGTGGGACGCACCGGCGTGTGCTGGGACAACGCCCTCGCCGAATCCTTCTTCGCCACCCTCAAGAACGAACTCGTCACCCGCCACACCTGGCACACCCACGCCGCCGCCAAGACCGCGATCTTCGAGTACATAGAAGGCTGGTACAACAGCCGCCGACTTCACAGCAGCCTCGGCTACCAAAGCCCAGTCCAGTACGAAACGTCCGCAGCCTGACCAACACAACACACCTGTCCGTCAAACAGGAACAACCTCACGCTGCCGAAGTAGTCCATGGTGTCCGCTCCCGCAACGAGCATGGATGCCGCGGCCAGGTGAAGCATCGGATACAGGGGATGCGGTGACGGCCTTCTGAAGGCGCGAACCGCTCCGGTGACGGACCCGGCCGCGGCTGCGAGGATGCACAGGACGGCACCCAGAGACAGAGCCTTCAGGGATCCCGGGTATCGGCACAGGATGTAGAACTGCGACGACGGAGCGCGTAGCGATCTCATGCGCCTGGCGGCCTCGGACGGTGCTCTGGTCGGCACTGGGTGCGGGTATCAGCCCCAGACGGTCGTCGGACGCCGAGACCAGA
>NZ_JBEYXN010000063.1:1319-2822 GCF_040704625.1 Streptomyces sp. NPDC046866 | reverse complement strand
CGGCTTGCTTGCTCATCTCCCAAGTAGCACGGGGCCCGAGAAATCCCGTGTGAATCTGGCGGGACCACCCGCTAAGCCTAAATATTCCCTGGTGACCGATAGCGGATAGTACCGTGAGGGAATGGTGAAAAGTACCGCGGGAGCGGAGTGAAATAGTACCTGAAACCGTGTGCCTACAAGCCGTGGGAGCGTCGGATGCACTTGTGCATCTCGTGACTGCGTGCCTTTTGAAGAATGAGCCTGCGAGTTAGCGGTGTGTAGCGAGGTTAACCCGTGTGGGGAAGCCGTAGCGAAAGCGAGTCCGAATAGGGCGATTGAGTTGCACGCTCTAGACCCGAAGCGGAGTGATCTAGCCATGGGCAGGTTGAAGCGGAGGTAAGACTTCGTGGAGGACCGAACCCACCAGGGTTGAAAACCTGGGGGATGACCTGTGGTTAGGGGTGAAAGGCCAATCAAACTCCGTGATAGCTGGTTCTCCCCGAAATGCATTTAGGTGCAGCGTCGTGTGTTTCTTGCCGGAGGTAGAGCACTGGATAGGCGATGGGCCCTACCGGGTTACTGACCTTAGCCAAACTCCGAATGCCGGTAAGTGAGAGCGCGGCAGTGAGACTGTGGGGGATAAGCTCCATGGTCGAGAGGGAAACAGCCCAGAGCATCGACTAAGGCCCCTAAGCGTACGCTAAGTGGGAAAGGATGTGGAGTCGCAGAGACAACCAGGAGGTTGGCTTAGAAGCAGCCACCCTTGAAAGAGTGCGTAATAGCTCACTGGTCAAGTGATTCCGCGCCGACAATGTAGCGGGGCTCAAGCGTACCGCCGAAGTCGTGTCATTGCAGCAATACTCCCAACGGAGGCTGTGATGGGTAGGGGAGCGTCGTGTGCCGGGTGAAGCAGCCGTGGAAGCGAGTTGTGGACGGTTCACGAGTGAGAATGCAGGCATGAGTAGCGATACACACGTGAGAAACGTGTGCGCCGATTGACTAAGGGTTCCTGGGTCAAGCTGATCTGCCCAGGGTAAGTCGGGACCTAAGGCGAGGCCGACAGGCGTAGTCGATGGACAACCGGTTGATATTCCGGTACCCGCTTTGAAACGCCCAATATCGAATCCATTGATGCTAAGGCCGTGAAGCCGCCCCGGAGCCTTCGGGCAAAGGGGAGTGGTGGAGCCGCTGATCCAAGGTGGTAGTAGGTAAGCGATGGGGTGACGCAGGAAGGTAGTCCAGCCCGGGCGGTGGTTGTCCCGGGGTAAGGGTGTAGGCCGAGGGGTAGGCAAATCCGTCCCTCATATAAGGCTGAGACCTGATGCCGAGCCGATTGTGGTGAAGTGGATGATCCTATGCTGTCGAGAAAAGCCTCTAGCGAGTTTCATGGCGGCCCGTACCCTAAACCGACTCAGGTGGTCAGGTAGAGAATACCGAGGCGTTCGGGTGAACTATGGTTAAGGAACTCGGCAAAATGCCCCCGTAACTTCGGGAGAAGGGGGGCCACCACTGGTGATGACACTT
>NZ_JBEYXN010000063.1:0-1225 GCF_040704625.1 Streptomyces sp. NPDC046866 | reverse complement strand
CACGTGCTGTCTGAGCTGGGGGTGGCCGCAGAGACCAGCGAGAAGCGACTGTTTACTAAAAACACAGGTCCGTGCGAAGCCGTAAGGCGATGTATACGGACTGACGCCTGCCCGGTGCTGGAACGTTAAGGGGACCGGTTAGCTTGGTTTCGACCAGGCGAAGCTGAGAACTTAAGCGCCAGTAAACGGCGGTGGTAACTATAACCATCCTAAGGTAGCGAAATTCCTTGTCGGGTAAGTTCCGACCTGCACGAATGGCGTAACGACTTCTCGACTGTCTCAACCATAGGCCCGGTGAAATTGCACTACGAGTAAAGATGCTCGTTTCGCGCAGCAGGACGGAAAGACCCCGGGACCTTTACTACAGTTTGATATTGGTGTTCGGTTCGGCTTGTGTAGGATAGGTGGGAGACTTTGAAGCAGCCACGCCAGTGGTTGTGGAGTCGCCGTTGAAATACCACTCTGGTCGTGCTGGATGTCTAACCTCGGTCCGTGATCCGGATCAGGGACAGTGTCTGATGGGTAGTTTAACTGGGGCGGTTGCCTCCCAAAGGGTAACGGAGGCGCCCAAAGGTTCCCTCAGCCTGGTTGGCAATCAGGTGTTGAGTGTAAGTGCACAAGGGAGCTTGACTGTGAGACCGACGGGTCGAGCAGGGACGAAAGTCGGGACTAGTGATCCGGCGGTGGCTTGTGGAAGCGCCGTCGCTCAACGGATAAAAGGTACCCCGGGGATAACAGGCTGATCTTCCCCAAGAGTCCATATCGACGGGATGGTTTGGCACCTCGATGTCGGCTCGTCGCATCCTGGGGCTGGAGTCGGTCCCAAGGGTTGGGCTGTTCGCCCATTAAAGCGGTACGCGAGCTGGGTTTAGAACGTCGTGAGACAGTTCGGTCCCTATCCGCTGTGCGCGTAGGAATATTGAGAAGGGCTGTCCCTAGTACGAGAGGACCGGGACGGACGAACCTCTGGTGTGCCAGTTGTCCTGCCAAGGGCATGGCTGGTTGGCTACGTTCGGGAGGGATAACCGCTGAAAGCATCTAAGCGGGAAGCCTGCTTCAAGATGAGTATTCCCACCTCCTTGAGAGGGTAAGGCTCCCAGTAGACGACTGGGTTGATAGGCCAGATGTGGAAGCCCGGTAACGGGTGGAGCTGACTGGTACTAATAGGCCGAGGGCTTGTCCTCAGTTGCTCGCGTCCACTGTGTTAGTTCTGAAGCAACGAACA
>NZ_JBEYXN010000062.1:0-3693 GCF_040704625.1 Streptomyces sp. NPDC046866 | reverse complement strand
GTCGGCGGAGACCACCACCGTGTGGGACACCCCGGGGGTGTTGTCCACGAAGTTGGTGATCAACCAGTTCAGGTTCTGTGCCGCCTGGCTCATCGGGCTCACACTAACGCTCCTGGTCATAGCTGTTACTTGACTGCTCAGTACCCGCGCTGCGTCCCTGCTGGACACCCCGCCGCAGGTTGCTCAACCTGCCGCGGACGTCCTCCGGAGCGCGGGAGACCTGGGGGCCGCCCTGCGGGGTGGTCTCCGCAGAGCCTTCGACCAGGTTGGCCTTGGGCACCCGCCGAGGCAGACCGGACGAGGTCACCCCGCCCGCCTTCGGCTCACGGAGCTTGCCGGCCTGCTGCCAGCGCTCGTCGTTCTTCGAGCGCCAGCCGGAGCCGGTCGCCTCGTCCTGTTCCGGGGCCCGCTCCGGGGTGGCGGGCTGCTGCTGTCGCTGCGGCCGCTGCTCGAAGAGGGAACCGGGGGACTCCGCTTCCTGCTGCGCCGGCTGCCACTGCTGCTGGCTGCCGCGGCGCGGCAGGCCCGCTCCGGTCATACCGTGACCGGTGTCGGCAGCGGCACCCGGACGGTCGAAGCCTACGCGGTCCGCGGCGGGTTCGGGAGCGAGAGGGGGTTCCGATTCGGTCCCGTAGCCCTGCTGGTAGCCGCCGGAGTAGGTGTTCTGCTCCGGCCACTCCGTGTGCTGGGCCTGGGCTTCGTAGCTGCCGTTGTACGCCTGGGCGTCCTGCTGCGGCTCCTGGTAGCCCGCTTCCGGATAGCCGTACTCCTGCTGCGGGTACGCCTCGTACGCCTCGTGGCCCTGGCCGTCCGCATGCGCCTGGCGGGCGTCGTACGGGGCGTCGTAGCCCTGCTCGGGCTGCTGCTCGTACTCCGGGTACTGCTGGTAGCCGTGCTCCGGCTGCGGTTCCGCATACTCCTGCTCGGAGTACTCCTCCTGGCCCTGCGGGAAGTTCAGCTGGGCCTGGAGGGCCGCACGGCGCTCCTGGTGTCCCAGGGAGCGGCCCACGGGGTCCAGGCCGCCCTCGGCGCCCTGGTTCTCGTAGCGGGAGTCGTCGAACCCGAGCTCGGCCGCCGTGCGCAGCGGAGCGGCGTTCTCGGCCTGCTGCTGCGGGATCATCGAGGAGACGGTGAACTCGTCGTCCGGGATCCCCTCGCCACCGCCACCGTGGGTGATGGCGTCGGGAAGCATGATCAGCGACGTGGTGCCGGCCGCCTCGCCCGAGGGGCGCAGCTGGACGCGGATGTTGTGGCGGTCCGCCAGGCGGCCGACCACGAACAGGCCCATGCGCTGCGAGATCGCGGCGTCCACGGTCGGCGGGTTGGCCAGCTTGTGGTTGATGTCCGCGAAGTCCTCGGCGGTCAGGCCGATGCCCTTGTCGTGGATCTCGACCATGACGCGGCCGTCGGGCAGGCGCGTGGCGTTGACGCGGACCTTGGTCTGCGGGGAGGAGAACGTGGTGGCGTTCTCCAGGAGCTCCGCGAGCAGGTGCACGAGGTCGGTCACGGCCTGGCCGTGGATCTCGGCCTCGGAGACGCCCGCGAGCTCGATGCGCTCGTACTGCTCCACCTCGGAGGAGGCGGCGCGCAGGACGTCGACGAGGGGCACCGGCTGGTCCCAGCGGCGGCCCGGCTCCTCGCCCGCGAGGATGAGGAGGTTTTCGCCGTTGCGGCGCATGCGGGTGGCGAGGTGGTCCAGGCGGAAGAGGTTCTCCAGCTGGTCCGGGTCGGCCTCGTTGTTCTCCAGGTCGGTGATCAGGCTCAGCTGGCCCTCGATCAGCGACTGGTTGCGCATGGAGAGGTTCGTGAAGATCGCGTTGACGTTGCCCCGCAGGAGGGCCTGCTCGGCGGCGAGCCGGACCGCTTCCCGGTGGACCTGGTCGAAGGCGCGGGCGACCTCGCCGATCTCGTCCTGGGAGTCGATCGGGATCGGCGCGACACGGGTGTCGACCTTGCCCGGGTCGGTGCGCGAGAGCTGGTCGACGAGCATCGGCAGGCGCTGCTCGGCGACGTCGAAGGCGGCACCGCGCAGGCGGCGCATCGAGCGGCTCATCTGGCGGGCCACCATGCCGGCCAGGATGAACGCCACGAGCAGGGCCACGACCACGACCGCACCGGTCCAGATGGCGGCGTTGCGGGCGTCGTCGGAGACCACGACGGTGTCCTTCACGGCCTTGTCGAGGAGTTCCCTCTCGACCTCGGCGTAGCCCTCGAACTTGCCGGTGGCGGCGGCCTGCCAGCTCAGCGGCGTGATGCCGTTCTTGGCCAGGACGGCGGGCTTCTCGCCGCTGGCTATGCCGTCCGTCATGGCGGTGAGCACGGAGCCGTTGACCGGGGCCGGGACCTTGAAGGGGGTGCCGGCCTGCTCCGCCTGGGACTTGGCGGCGGCGAGCTTGGCGGCGGACTCCTGGGACTTCTTCGCCATCACCTCTTTGAGGCGGTTGGTGTCGTCCTCGGTGCCGGCGGCGACGTACTCGCCGATCGCGATTTCCTCGAGGTAGGCGTACGAGGAGAAGGCGACGAGCTGGGCCTTGCGGACGTTCTCGTCCTCGTTCGGGCGGACCAGCAGGTGGGTGCCGATGGCGCGCTGGAGCGACTCGGCGGCCTTGGCCAGCTCGATCGCGTAGACCATGCGGCCGTAGCTGGTCACGTTGCCGGTGCCGAGCCCGAGTTCGTTGGAGAACTGCATCAGGTAGTGCTGGACGAGCAGGTAGCCGTCCTCGGTCGGAATGGGACCGAAAGCGCTCGGGGGGGCCTTCTTGGCCGTCTCCTGGGTCTGGTACGCGTGCGAGCGCACCGTCTCCAGCTTCGGCTCCTCCTGGCGGAAGAGGTCCAGGCGCCGCTCCAGGCCCTGGTTCTTCGGGAGGTCCTTGACGGCCTGGGCGAACTTCTCCTTGGCCGTGTTGGTGGCCTCGTAGGCCTTGCCGACGGCCTCGTTCTTGGTGTCGCCCTTCAGCAGCGGTTCGGCCGTCAGGTCGCGCTCGTTGAGCAGGGCCTGGCCGTATTCCGCCGCCGCCTGGACGATGCGCGCGGTCTTCTCGGCGTCCTTGGCCTCGTTCCAGGTGTCGAGGGAGCCCTTCACCTGGAAGCCGCCCATGACCAGTCCGACGAGGACCGGCAGGAGCAGGATGGCGTTCAGACGGGTGGCCACGCGCCAGTTGCGGGGCGAGAGCCTGCTGGTGCTGCCGCTCTTGGCCTGCGGTTCCACGGGCGCGTCGGCGGGCGACGCGGCCGCGCGCTGCGGCGGGGTGAAGTTGCCGCGCGCGGATTCATCCGCGGGGCTCGAGTTGCTTCGCCTCACTCGACCAACAACCTCTCGGCGGTGCTACTAGCTAGTTGGTTGAATTCCAGCACGGTGAACGGCCGTGTTCCAAACAGTTGGAATCGGCCGTTCCCGGAGCCGCCCGCCGTACGTAAAACGGACATAAAGAGCGAGCAGCGGCAAAAATGGGGCGGGTTGTGCGCACAGCGACACCGGTCGAACGCACCCTGTGGCCGGAGAAGGCCAATTCTCTGTCGAAACGTTATGAACGAGGAGGGCGGGCCGTGTCGCACGACACAGCCCGCCCTCCCCGTCAGCACGTCGAACCCGTTACTTCAGGCGGGCCATGAGGGCGTGTTCGACGAGGGTGATGAGGGCGCTCTTGGCGTCGGCGCGGTGGCGTGCGTCGGTGGTGATGATGGGGGCGTCGG
>NZ_JBEYXN010000061.1:0-3788 GCF_040704625.1 Streptomyces sp. NPDC046866 | reverse complement strand
TCGGCGTCAAGCTGACCACCCTGCGCCCGGAGCAGGCCGCGTACATCGGCGTCGACGTCGACGGCCCGTACAAGCCGGACCACTACCGCTACTGATCCCGGGGATCCCCGGGGATCCCCGAGGATCCGCAGCACTGCGATCACCGCGATCACCGCGATCACCGCGATCACCGCGATCACCGTGATCACCGATCACCGCGACAGGCCCTCCGGCACCCGTGCCGGGGGGCCTGCCCCGTCCCCGCCCCCGGACCGCACAACCGCAAGGAACCCCCGCCATGCCCCGCGGCCGCTACTCGCTCCACGACCCCCACGACCACACCCCCCTCGGCGAGGAGCACTTCAACTGCGCCCCCGGCCCTTCCGGCTGGCGCTACGTCGCCCAACGCACCGGCCCCGACGGCGAACACCGCGGCTCGGTCGACCTGGCGATCGACGAACTCGGCCGCCCCATCCGCCTCGAACTCAACGCCGCCAGCTGGCAGGTCCGCGGCGCCGCCATCGACGGCGTCACCTGGGTCCGCTCCGACCCCACCGGCACCGAGGCCACCGAGGGCAACGCCCCCGCCGCCGCCTTCACCGGCACCTCGCCGGCGTTCCTCGTCGCCACGGCGCGCCTGCTGCGCCCGGCCGCCGGCGCCCCCGCCACGCGGGTCCGGCTCGTCGCCCTCACCGACCCGGTGCTGGCGCCCCGTACGGTCGACCAGGCCTGGCAGCACGCCGGCCGGACCACACACGACACCGACACCGGGCCGCTCGTCGTCGACGCGTACCGCATCACCGCCCTGGACACCGGCGAGGTCCACACGGTCCACCTGGCCGGGGACGTGGTCCTGTCGGCCCCCGGCATCGAACTCGAACACCTGGAGACACCGCCGTCGGCGTTCCCGCCCGATCCCTGACCGGGCCGGCGGTGCCCGCCGCTGCGGCCGTGCCGGTCAGTACTCCTCGTCCGGGAACCCCCACCGGACCGCGGGCACCGCATCCGGAGCGACCTCGGCGACCGTCGCCGCGAAGGACTTCTCGAACGCCGGACGCCAGAGGTAGGAACGCGACACGCACAGCGGGAAGTCCGACTCCCCGGAGACGAAGTACGCACCGTCGTCGTCCATGGCCACGCCCAGGCTGACCTGGTTCTCGATGCTTTCCTCGTGCATCAGCTCCGTCAGGGCCCGGACGACCGCCCAGGCCTGCGGCTCGTCGGCGACGCCGGTGACGTCGAATGCAAGATCGATGTTGACTGACATGGCGGCAGCGTAGGCGGCCCCTCTGACAGTCCTACGCGGGCGGGGCGAACCCCGTCCTGCGCACCGGCTCCGCGGCCGGCTGCGCGGGGGTGGGTGCGGGTACCGGTGCCGGTGCGGGGGTCGGCCCCGGAGCCGCTGCGGGCGCGTACGCCGCAGGCGGCACCGGCTGCGCCACCGACGGCGGTACGTACGCCCCGCCGGCGGGCACACCCATAACCCCGGGCACAGCCGGAACGCCCGGCCGCCCGAACGCCCGGGCCGCGTCCCGCGACTGCCGTTCGTGCACCACCGCCATGAGGAACGCGGCCGCCGGAACCCCCGCCGGCGCGGGCGCCCCCGTACGCGCGACCAGGTCGTCCGCGAGCTTCGCCGCCATCGCGGCACCCACCTGCGGATCCAGCTGGCCCATCCGCGTCAGGTACTGCCGTATCGCCAGCCACAGCCCGTCCGGCACCGCCGAGAGGTCCAGCGCGCCGAACCGCCCTGCCAGCCACGGGGGCGGCGGCGGCACCGGCATCACCGCCGGCCCCGACACCCGCTCCCGCAGGACCAGGGTCCCCGCGAACACGTCGCCCAGCCGTCGGCCCCGCGCCGACACCAGCGACGCGATGCAGGCCACCGACCCGAAGGTGCCCAGCAGCTCCACGACCCCCATGGCCCCGCGCACCAGCGCGTGCCGGAACCGGATCGGGCCGCCGTCGTCCCGGACCACCCGCAGCCCGCAGGCCAACTTGCCGAGCGAGCGACCGTGGCTCAGCGTCTCCACCGCGATCGGCACACCGACCAGCACGAGCACGAAGGACGCGACCGACACCGCCGCCTTGGCCGCCACGTCCATCGAGGCGGTCGCGTAGACCAGCCCGATCGAGATCAGCAGATAGCCGGTGAGGTACACGAGGAGGTCGAGGAAGAAGGCCAGCGCCCGGCTGGGCAGCCTCGCGGGCCGCAGCCCCAGAACGACCGCGTCCCCCGTCACCAGATCGCTCACGCCGCACACCCTTCCCGTGGCCATGTCCTGGCCGGACCCGCCCCTTGGTCAACCAGTCTGCCAAGCTGACCGCGGAAGAAGTAACGCCGGAGCAGGAGCCACGGGCACCACGGGCACCACGGGCAGGGGGAGCGGCAACCGGATGGATCTCGACGTCTTCGTCACGGCCCACCGAGCGGAATGGGACCGCCTGGAACAGCTGCTGGGCCGCGGCCGGAAACTGACCGGAGCCGAGGCCGACGAACTGGTCGGGCTCTACCAGCGCACCTCCACCCACCTCTCCCTGATCCAGTCGAACACCCCCGACGCCGTGCTCACGGGCCGCCTCACCCAGCTCGTCGCCCGCGCCCGGGCCACCGTCACCGGTGCGCGCCGCGCCGGCTGGCGGGACGCGGCCCGCTTCTTCACCGCCGCCTTCCCGGCCGCCGTGTACCGCAGCCGCCGCTGGTGGATACCGACCGCGGTCCTCTCGACGCTGGTCGGTGTGCTGATCGGCTGGTGGATCGCCGTGCACCCCGAGGTCCAGGCCGCCATCGCCGCGCCGGACGAGCTGAAGGCCATGACCAAGCCCGGGGGCGAGTACGAGACGTACTACTCCAGCCACCCCGCGGCGTCGTTCGCCGCCCAGGTCTGGACGAACAACGCCCAGGCCGCGGCGATGTGCCTCGTCCTGGGCGCGTTCCTCGGCATCCCGGTGCTCTGGGTGCTGTTCCTGAACATGGTCAACCTCGGCGTCGGCATCGGCCTGATGGCCTCGGCCGACCGCCTCGACGTCTTCCTCGGGCTGATCCTGCCCCACGGCCTGCTGGAGCTGACGGCCGTCTTCGTGGCCGCGGGCACGGGGCTGCGCCTCGGCTGGACGGTCATCGACCCGGGGCCGCGCACCCGCCGCGCCGCCCTCGCCGAACAGGGCCGGGCCGCGCTCGGCATGGCCCTCGGCCTCGCCGTCGTCCTCTTCGTCTCGGGCCTCATCGAGGGCTTCGTGACCCCGTCGGGCCTTCCCACCTGGGCGCGCATCGCCATCGGCGTCGCCGCCGAGGCCGCTTTCCTGGCGTACGTGTACGTGCTGGGCGGCCGGGCCGCACGGGCCGGCGAAGCGGGCGACGTGGAGGCCGCGGACCGGACGGCAACACTGCCCACCGCGGCCTGATGTGCATACGAGGCCAGTCAGCTGCTAGTCTCCTCGTCGTCCCGGAACGGCCGTTGACACGGTCGTGATGGGGAGGTAGATTCGAACGGTTGCCTCGAACTGGACAAGTTCGGCAGCGATGGTTTAAAATCTCTCTCGCCTCCAGACGGAACTCGATTCCACTGGGGCGCAATCGACTTCTTTCAGGAAATCGAAGCCGGGAAATCCGGTGGAAAGCTTCTGATAGAGTCGGACTCGCCGAAAGGGAAACGCGAAAGCGGGAACCGGAAAGCGAATACCCGCTTCGACCGGGAATCGGACACGAAAGAGTCTGATAGAGTCGGAAACGAAGAAAGAACGAAAGCCCGGAGGAAAGCCCGCGAGGGTGAGTACGAAGGAAGCGTCCGTTCCTTGAGAACTCAACA
>NZ_JBEYXN010000060.1:0-5615 GCF_040704625.1 Streptomyces sp. NPDC046866 | reverse complement strand
CAGGGGGGACCCTGTGGGAGAGTAGGACGCCGCCGAACAATCATTGTGGGAAAGCCCCGCACCTTCTGGTGCGGGGCTTTTCTGCGTTTACGGGCAGGTGCCGGGGCGGCTCGGTATCCTGGGCCGCGTTCCCCTGGAGGACTCGATGACAGCACAGCAGGTGGAAGACGGCGGCCCGCTCATCCCCCAGCCGGCCATGACGAGGGAAGCGCTGCGGGACGCGGTGCGGCGTATCGACATGGCGAGCCTGGCGGTGCTCGACCGGGAGTGCAACGAGGCCTTCGACCGGGCCGCGGAGACGGGTGCGATCAATCCGCTGCGGTTCTTCCTGATCAAGTGGGCGACGCACGTGGCGATCCACCGGTGGCCGGCCCGGGCGGCCGCCCTGCGTGAAGCCGAGCGGATCGCCGGCGACCCGGCCGCCAGCGAGCAGGAGTTCCGGGCCGCGATGGAGACCAGCAGCCGCATCCTCGCCGAGGCGCAGCGGGACATCGGCCTGTGAGCCCGCGGGGCGAGGGCGTGGAGGGCGACGGCGGCTGGGCCTGGGAATGCGATCCCAGCCGGGTATGGGTGTTCGGCGACATGCCGCCGGAGCAGCAGGAGCTGGTGGGCGCCGTCATGGAGGGCCTGGTGGACCTGGCCGCGATGGGCATCGACCCCAAGGATGGCAGCCTGTACGAGGACCCGCAGCCGATGCGGCTGCGCACGTACGAGGACGAGCACCTCATGCTCTGGTACCAGACCATCCCGCACCGCAGCCGCGTCTACCTGAAGCGGGTCAACCTCTAGGTTCGGTCTTCCAGGGGAAGGCTCCACGGCCGGCCCTTGCGGGCCGTGTCCGCCTGCGCGACGTAGCACCGTCACCAGCTTCCCGAAGGCGCGCGGGCCTCAGCCCGGAGAACGGGGCTATCCGGGACGGCTCCGACGCCGTGATCACACCAGCTGCATCGAGATCATCTCGCCCATGCGATCACTTCTGCTCATGCCCGTGGCCGAGAATCCTGCCATGAGCGAAGGCGACGGCTACGAGGCATCCACACGTACATTCCTTGCATGCGCAGCCGAAGTGGCTCGCCTGCTGGAGCTTGAGGCTGCGGCCGACGTGCCTGAAGACCGACGTGCGCGGCACCTGGCCGCAGCCGCACGAAGGCCACTGCTGGAAAGCGCCAGCCTGCCGGAGGAGTTCTTCGATCCGCTGATGGCTGCTGCTGTCTACGACCCGGACCCAAGCTTCTGCCGTTGGTTCGTCGAGCCGGCACTCTACGCATTCGGGCGCCGCAGAGTCATGACAGCATTGCTCGGTTATCTCCGCACGGGCACGACCGCCGAGATAGCGGGTGCCCGGCGAGCCTGGTACTGCGCGCATCTGCCACTACGCGTTGACCGGTCACCGGCCTACGCGCCCAGTGGAAGCCGCGATCCTGCCCTGGATGAAGTGGACGACGTGGTGGACCAGTGGCTGGAGTCGTCCAGCCCCCAGCAGCGTGATCGCAAGGCCTCAGCGAGGCACAACCGAGCCTGAGACCTTGTGGCCAGAGGGTCGTGGCATAACTCCTCGGGTTACGGGACAGCCCTTAGGGCTCGGTCTCCTTCTTCCTCCGATCCACGGCTCTGGACTGGCTTCCTGTCGTCACGCAGCGGAACCAGGCGCCGAGGCTCGCCGTGACCGGTCCCGCCCGGCGATGGCCTCGGCGACCTCTTGGATGGCGCCGCGAAGAAGGTCACCGTAGGGGTTCTGAGGAAGGCTGGGGGCGTGGGTCTTGGCTGCGTTGATGTGCTCGGTGGCGGCTTCGAAGGAGCCGAGGCGGCGGTAGTCGTCGGCGAGGTTGAGGTGCAGAGAGGGGTAGAAGCCAGCGATGTCGAGGCCGGCGTGGTGCTCCTGGACGCGCTCCGCGGTCATGGCGTCGGCAGCGTCCAGGGCTCGGACGTCCCAGGCGAGGGCCTGGGCGGGATCTTCGTAGAGATCTGCCATGTGGTGGGCGAGTGAGCATCGGTGCAGCGGGTCACCGGTGGCACCGATCGCAGACCACAGGCCCAGCAGTGTCTGGCGGGCGGAGGCCCTGTTACCGGCCTGGCCCTCGGCGACGGCGTGGCCTATTGCTTCCATCGTCCGGTCCGGGCTCGCGGATGGGGTGGCCATGGGTTGTTCCTCGTCGTTCTTGTCAGGTGGAGTGGTCGGACTGGATGGGCATGGCCAAGGTGGTGAGATCGCCGTGGTCGGCGGAGCGGATCGTGACGGGCTGGTCGTGTCCCCGTAGGTCGAGCAGTACGTCGGGGCCGATGGCCGTGCTCACAGCGGGATAGAGCGTGGTCAGCTCGAACCAGATCTGGAGGGTCTGGCCCGTCGCGGTGGCCGGGAGCGGGATGTCGGGGTGCCCGTCGTGTGCTGACATGACGCTCACTCCGTGGTTGGCAACATGCAGCCCGATGCGATCGCCGGGGTGCTCTTCGAGGGCTCGAAGGAGCGGATCCTTCGAGACCGTCGCACGAGTGGTGACCTCGCCCAGTGACGCGAGCATCAGCCGATAGTCGGGAAACGCGTCGGGCAGCAACCGACAGTGCCGGTCCTCTCGGTCGGCCACACGGAACCAGATCCCGTTCGGGACTGCTTCCAGTCTCACCAGCGGGCTGCGGCGACTCGCTGCGACCGCAGCCCGCAGTTCGTCGCCGTTGACCGTGCCGGCCCACGTCTGGGCCGGTGGTCCAGCGGGCACCAGGGTCCGAGTGGAGAGCCGGTATCGGTCCGTCGCGGTCAGGGCCACGGCCTCATGACCTGCCTCGATGTGCAGACCAGCGAGGGACGGCATCCCGGGCTCGTGCGCGGTCGCCGTCAGGACTTGCTCGACCGCAGCCGCCAGCACGGGCCCCTTCACCACCGCGATGGGAAGACCTGGCGCGCCGCCGAGCGCGGACTTGATGACAGCAGCCTTCTGCCGCACGGCCGCCGCATCCCCGTCGACCTTTGCCACGTGTTCATCCAGGAGCCGGGAAGCCTCGTCGGCCCCGGAACGAAGTACCGCCTCGACAGCTGCCAAAGGCATGGCGAGCTCGCGAAGCTGACGCAGCGCGGTCGCCTGGGCCACCTGGTCAGTGCTGTAGTAGCGATAGCCCGAGACCGGGTCGACTTCGGCAGGGGGCAGCAGCCCGGAGTCGGCATAGAACCGCAACGCACTGGAGGTCAGACCGCTGCGTCGGGCGAAAGCCCCGATCGGCATCAGCTCATCATGTGGCACCGCGCCATCATCAAGCTTCAACCAACTCGAAGGTCAACGCCGACGAGCAGCGACACCAACCTCATGGCCAGCAACGTCCAGGGTGTCGTCGGGACAGGTTGGTGACGCTACTGGGGCTTCTGGCTTCGGGGAGGCCTTCGGTGTAGGGGAGGCCTTCGGTGTAGGTGTAGGTGTAGGCCAGGCCGGGCGCGTTCGCGCGTGGCCCGGCGGTCACTCGTTTCGCCGACGCCGAGGTGTCGGTAGCGGGCGGCGGCCGTGGGGCTGACCTGGAAGCGCTCGGCCGCCCGCCGCAGGGGCCAGCCGAGGCCCCCCACCCATTTCCCAAACCCGGCCGCAGCCGGTTGGCGGCCTGGTCCGCGGGCTGCGGGATGACCGCCCGGATCCCGCGCCGTCGCAGATGACGGGGGAGGGCCCGGGGCGAGTACGCGTTGTCAGCGAGGACGGCAGCCACAGTGGTCAGGGTTCTGCCGACCGGCTGGGGTACCCGCATCCGCGCCACGACCGCTCGAATGCGGGAACGTCACGGGCTTGGCCGGGCGTGACGGCGGCCCGAGCGCCTGGTCCAAGTCGCCCGCGGCGTCGGCCTGCGTGAGCAGCAATCGCGTCGATCACCTGCCGGTGATCCCGCCACCGCCCGCCCCCGCCCCACGTGAATGCAGTCCTTGGCTTCCTGAGACAGCCGGTCGCCCGAACGCATCAGGACTGCGGGTCGTCAGGGGCCCTCAGCCGTGCTCGGGCCGCGGCCCTCACCGCGGCCGTCTCCATCGGATCGTCGCGCAGTGCGGCGATCCGTCCCAGGGTCTCCGCGTGCACGGGTGCCGAGGTGATTCCCAGCAGGCGCGTCGTTTCCTCGCAGTCCCAGAGGGCCTCGGCGTACACGTGCTCCAGCCCGTCGCCGTCGATGGCGGCGAGTGCCTCGAGGTACGCGGTCCGCTCGTACGAGTGCGGGGTGTGCAGCCAGAAGCGCCGCAGGTAGGGCACCGCTCCGGCGGCTTCGGGACCGAACCGGGCCAGGCGCCGGGCCGTCCGGTCGGGGCCGCACCAGGTCCGCGCCGTCCACTGTTCGACGAGTTCCTCCACCAGGCCCGGCAGGGCCTCGGGGCCGGGATGGTCGGCCAGGACCTCCGCCCCCAGCCGAGCCAGCCAGGGGCGGTCCTCCCGTACCCAGCCCCGCGCCGCCGGTACGGCGAGGGCACCCAGACGCTCAACGGCTCGCCTGAGCAGGGGCAGGGGCCGGCGGCCGTCCGACCGCTCCAAGGAGGGAACCAGCGGGATCAGGTCCTGAGCAGGCTCGCGGGCGTTCAGGGCGCGCAGTGCGTCGACCTTCGTGGCGTCCTCCGTGCGGGTGTCGGCGAGCAGAAGGAGAAGCTCTGCCGTGTCGAGCCCGGCGAGGGACGGCCGAGGAACGAACGAAGGCCTCTGGACCTCGATACCGAACCTGGTCCACGGCTCCGAGAGCCACGGAAGCTCCGCCTCGGCGTCGATCCTGGCGCGGGCGACATCACCGAGGTCTTCCCACCAGTGCGGCGGCCAGGCAACGGCCAACGACTCCAGCACGCTGACCCAGTGCTCGCCTTTGCGGACATACGCCCGAAGCCCTTCACGGGCGTCGGGGGAGCCGGCGAGAGCCAGCAGCGCGAGTACTTCGCAGGCGCGCAGACAAGACTCCTCGTCCCCCGCCAGCTGGTCGAGAATCGGCGTGGGGGACAGGTCCAGATCACGGACCAGCCGGGCCAGGTACACGGACCGCTCGTCGCTCTGGTCCCACCGCCAGTCACGACGGATCCCTGCATACACGAACACGGCAGAACGTCCCGGGTCCTTCAGCGCTCGCACCGCGCCCAAGCCCCGCCCCCGTTGCAGAAGACCCTGGAGGCAGTCCGACCGGGCATACGACATCTCGTCCTCATCGCTCATCACCGGGCACCTTGCCCGGCCTGCCGCCGATCCGCCAGGCGATATCCGCCCTGCCCGGTGCCATTGCTCACCGCGCGGCGTGCTGCCGCCGTGCCCGGTGGAGGGCGACCTGCGCGGGGCGCCTTCACCCGACACCGACCCCGTGGCGACCTCGTCGGCATCGACCGAAGCCGGCAAGAGGCGGGCCTTTGACACCCCCTCCATCCCAGATGTAGACTTGAGCGGTTGCCTGGAACGGAGACGTTCGGCGACCACCCCAGCAGAACCTCACGCAACCCGCGGAATCTCATTCCACGGGTTCGTACTCGACTCCTCACTCGGGAATCCGAAGCCGGGAAATCCGGTGGAAAACTTCTGATAGAGTCGGACTCGCCGAAAGGGAAACGCGAAAGCGGGAACCGGAAAGCGAAACCCGCTTCGACCGGGAATCGGACACGAAAGAGTCTGATAGAGTCGGAAACGAAG
>NZ_JBEYXN010000059.1:0-6955 GCF_040704625.1 Streptomyces sp. NPDC046866 | reverse complement strand
GCACGGCGTGCTCCCTGCGGGCTCTTCCTGGACGGTCGGACGCCTGGTCCAACGGTGCGCGGCGCGGCTCGGTCACGTCGCGGACGGGTGGCGCACCACCAGGTTCCCGGGCTGGATCAGGAGCGGCTCGCGGAGACGCTGGCGTTGTTCCATGACGTGTGGGAGGGCGTCGATCCGGCGGATGTGGGATGGGCGGATACGACGGTGGCGCGGGGCAACTTCCGTACCTGGGTGAAGATCACCTCCCACGTCTACGCCCTGGCCAAGCGTGGCCGGGACATACGCGTGGACCGTGCGTTGATCGAGCAGGCCTGCGCCCGTCTGGGCCCCTACCCGTGACGAGCAGCGGCATGGGAGTGGAAGGGAAAGCCAGGCGAGGGACAGGGAGTCGGTTCCATGGTCGGTTCACGCGGGACGGAAGGCCAGCCGTCGTTGGACGCGCCCGAGCCGGTGCTCCAGGGCCCGGCTTTGGTGGCGCTGCGTGGTCCTGCTGTGCAGCGGTTGTTGGGGCTGCGGGCCCAGGGGCGTCTTTCGCGGGGGCATGTGCGCCTTGCGGGGGTGTGTCTGGGGGTGTCGGAGCGGACGGTGTGGCGGTGGCTCGCGTAGGCCGAAGCCGATCCCGGCGCGGGGGCTGTTCCGGGTGCTCGGTCGGTTGGACCGGTTCGAGGTGACGTCGGAGGTACGGGTGCTGCTCGCGTACTGGCGGGGCAACGCCTCGGCGGTCCACCGGCAGTTGGTCGTCCGGGCCGGGGTCGCAGCGGGGAAATCGGCCATGCCGGTTCCAGGCGGTGCGCCGATGGAGGCGGTGCCGTTGCTGGATCCGGTGCCGTCGTTGTCGACCTTCCCGCGCGCGGTGCGCCGTGACCTGTCCGCGGGTGAGCGCGCGGGTCTGGCCCGCGGGCCGGAGGCTGCCCGGGCCCACGATGTGTTCGGGCGTCGCCCGACGCAGTGGCGGAACCAGACCTGGGAGGCCGACCACGTCCAGGCGCCGCTTGTGGTTGACGCGGACGGGGAGCTGGTGCGCCCGTGGGTGACATGGTTCATTGACGTCGCGACGAAGACCATCACCGGGACCGCGGTCACTCCCGGCCATCCGTCACGGGCCTCGATCCTGGCAGCTTTGCGCGCGCGCCGTGCTGCGTACCGGCCCATACGGGCCCGCGGGCGGTATCCCTGAGCACGTGCGGGTCGACCGCGGCCGGGATTTCCTGTCGAAGACGGTCCTGGGCGCCTTCGGCGTCCTGAACTCCAAGTTCGAGGATCTGCCCGCCTACAGCCCCCATCTGAAGGGCACGGTGGAGAACCTCAACCGGTGTGCGGACCGCATGCTCTTCGCCGTCCTGCCCGGCTACACCCTCACCCCCAAGCCTCGGCCCGCCAAGAAGAAGCCCGACCTCGACGATCCGGTGTCGCTGACGTTCGCTGAGTTCACCGCCGAGATCCTGGAGTGGGCACGGTGGTGGAATACCGAGCACCGCCCAGCCGGCCTGAACGGCCGGACCCCCGTCGAGGCCTGGCAGGCCGACCCCACGCCTCTCTCGGACATCCCCGAGGCTGCTTTGTGGGGGCTGATGTTGGAGGACGACGGCCGGGTCCGGAAGCTGAGCAGCCACGGCGTGCGCTGGCGGGGCCGGGATTACCTCGGTGCGTGGATGGCCGGCCAGGCAGGCCGCCACGTTCGGATCCGGCACATGCCCCACCACGACCATGAGATCGAGGTCTGCGACCCGGCTGGCCGTCACCTCGGCACCGCCCACCTCGCCGACGCCGCCACCCCCGAACAGCTCGACGAGCTGCGCCGCACCCGCGCTGTGCGGGCCCGCCGCCTGCGCGAGGAGGCCAAGAAGGCCGCGGCCCTGCGTCGGCAGCGCTTCGCCCCAGCCACCGCTCCCACGCCCGCCCAGCGCCTGGGCGCCGTCACAGCGGCCGAAGCCGACCGGGAGCTCGACGCGGCCGCAGACAGCGACATGGCCGCCCTGGCCCTGCCCGACCTCATCCCGCCCGCCCCACCACCCGACGACTGGAACACCCCAGCCTCCCTGCGCCACGCCGTCCGAGAGGAGAAGCGATGACGAGCCAACTGCCGCCGCGAGAGACCGACCACTACACCCAGCTCGCGGACGCCACGGTCGTCATCGACTCGGGCGCTCCTGGCCGCGAGGGAGAACATCACCGACACGATCGACGCCAGAGCGATGATGTGTCTCCACGGCCCGGCTCACGCAGGCAGACGCTCGCCGCGAACGTCTGCCTGCGTGAGCTTGAGCGGACCCGTGGCGAGGAGGTGTGCCGGATCAGCTTCAGGGCCCGTCCCACGGCCCGAGCGCTGCGCCACGACCTCTTTCTCGCGCTCGGTCTGCCGGGCGAACCTCCGCGTCACCCGTGATGGGCGTCGTGTGATGTGCACTGGGTGTGCGTCATGGGTTTTCGCTGGCGCTGGGCTGGGGCGCGGTGGTACGGGGGTGCCGGTGAAGGCTGGTGTCGTTTGCTGTGTGGGGTGCTTGTCGCCCCTGTGGGTGGGCATGGCGGAAGGCTGGGTGGGGGCCTGTTGTGTCTGGCTACGCTCGGTGGATGCCGTCGTTTGCGGGTGATCCGCGTCATGAGCGTCTTGTCGCTGTGTTGGTGCCGTTGTTGCGTCGTTCGTGTCCGCCGGGTGGGGGTGGCTTCGGCGGGTCGTACGAACTCCGGCTCGGGGTTGACGAGGCAGAGGAGTTGGGCGGGGTCGATCTGATCCGTTCGGCGTTGCGGAAGGCCGGCCGGTCGCTGGGGTGGTCGCGGCTGCAGACGTTCGGCGGTTTCTTTCCGCAGGCCGCTGTGGCGGGTGTGGTGGACCGGCGGGAGATCCCCGAGGAGTTCTCAGCCGCCGTCGAGGAGTATCGGATGGAGCGGGGCAGGGCCGCGGCGGACGTCGTTGGACAGACGTTGCTGGACGGGAAGCCGCGTGCGGTGCCCGGTTCTGTTTTCGTGGTGGCGCAGGAGTTCCGCGCCACGTATGCAGAGGGAGCCGCGGGGTGAAGCGGGAGCGGGCGACGCGTCTGCTGGCGGACATGATCACGCGGCTCGAGGGTGGTGACTGGCCGCTGGGCCTGGTGGAGGAGGTGTACGTCTTCGGGTCGTACGCGCGCGGTGCGCTGGAGCCGAACGATGTCGACGTCGTCATCGAGCACGGTACGGACAAGCGCTGGCTCGGAGAGTCGCTCCATGCCTCGATCAACGGGCGTGATTCCTACGTGGGGATGCGGCAGGCCCTGAGGGGCCGCACCCGGGGTATCTCCTTCCAATTCCGCGGCCGCAGCAGTCTGCAGGACGAGGGCTTCGAGCTGTTCTTGCTGTGGCGTAAGGGCGAGCCGTTCTCTCTGGCTCGCGAGCGCCTTGCCTCCCTGACAGCGGATCCCGAAGCCGGGACAGCGCCCAGGGACCACATGCTTGCGGAGTTCGAAGGGCTGGAGAGCCTCGTGCCGCGCGCGGCAAGGATCGAGCTGTTCGGCCGCCACGCGAAGGGAAAGATCAGCATTATGCCGCTGCGGCTGGTGGATGGGGAGCTCGAAGACCCTGAAGCCGCCTGGCATGTACGGCGGCGGTGGGTGGAGACGAGCCCTCTGCGCCGCGCAGCGACGTGCGCCCTGGTGGCGTTGGAGCAGCACGGCGTAGATCTGGGGGAGGTGACGCTGCACGGCCAGAGGCTGTTCGGCCGGGAGCAGCAGGCCGAGCGTTGCTTCGTCGATCTGGGGTGGAACGGCTTTGGTTACATGGGCCGTCTCCTGGACGGCGGAGTGACCTGGCTGGAGGTCTTGCGCCCGCATCGCAGCAAGCCCATGGACGCCCTGCTCATCGAGCCGCGATCGGGTCGGTAGTCCGCGTCCGGGTAGCGATAGTCCGCCCGCCTGCGGTGAAGTAGGGGGTCAGCTTCATTCGTTCGTGTTGGCCTGACCGGCGTGTCGGGATGGACACCTCTGCGCGTGGACAGCCGCATGGTGCGGGGTTTGGGCTGGGGGTGTGTGGGTGGCCGATGAGATTTCTGCTGGCGAGGACATGCCGTGGTGCCGGGGTGCGGGGCGTGAGGATGCCGTGGCGCGGTTGGTGGTACTCGATTCGCGGGGAGAGCTGGCCACGGAGCATGCGCGTGCGGTTGCTCAGGCTGTTGGGGTGTCGCTGCGGACGGTGTGGAACTGGGTGGCGGTGGCCCGGCGTGAGGGCCGGTTGTCGGCTTGGACGCCAGGCCGGGCCACAGTGACTCCCGATCTGCGTGTGCGTCTGGTGGTGTGGGGCGGGAACGTGGCCGCAGTGCACCGGGAACTGGTTGCTGAGGCTGCTGCGGCTGGTACACCGGATGCGGTTCCTTCTCTTCGTACGCTGCAGCGTGCCGTGCGTCAGGACCTGTCGCCGGGGGAGCGGGCGGGGTTGAAGGGCGGGGAGGCGGCACGCCGTCGGTATGACGTGTACGGCAAACGCCCTCCCGTGCATCGGAACGCGTGCTGGGAGGGGATCACAAGCGGATCCCGGTCAGGGTCGCTCTGGACGGGGCGGTGGTTGTCCGTGGGTGACGTGGTTCATCGATGTCGCGTCGAAGGTGATCGTGGGGGTGGCGGTCACCCCGCATCAGCCGGCCCGGGAGGCGGTCCTGGCCGCGCTGCGCACGGGGATCAGCCGCGAGGAGCCCTACGGGCCGTTCGGGGGCCTGCCGGGGCGGGTGCGGGTGGACCGGGGCAAGGACTTCCTGTCGAAGGCGGTGTCGCGGGCTCTGGGCGCTTTCGCGGTCCCGGTCGATGATCTCCCGGCGTACAAGCCCTACCGCAAAGGCACGGTGGAGGCGCTGAACGGTGCGGTCGAGGAGATGCTGCTCGTCTCCCTCCCCGGGTACACCCGCCGCGCCCGGCCCGCGCAGGCGTACCGGCCCGATACAGTGGAGGACCTGCTGCCCTACCCCGACTTCGTGAAGGTGTTGCTGGACTGGGTGGCCTGGTGGAACACCGAGCACCGCCCCTCCGGCCTCACCGGCGGCCGTACCCCTGCGCAGGCCTGGGAGGCGGACCCGGCACCCGTCGAGGACGTCCCGGAGGAACGGTTGGCGTTCTTTGCGCTGGAGGACGACGGCCGGATCCGGAAGATCTCCACGAACGGGGTCTCCTGGAGGCGCCGCGCCTATATCGCGGACTGGATGGCCGGCCACGTCGGCACGAAGGTACGGCTGCGGTACCTGCCGCACTTCGACGGGCGGATCGAGGTGTTCTCCGCCGAGGGCTGGGGCCGGCATTTGGGCAGTGCCTATCTCGCCGAGGCCGCGACGCCGGCTCAGCGCCGGGCGCTGTCCCGGGTCCGTGAGAGCAGGGCCAGGGCGTTGAAGGCGGACCTGAAGGCGGCCGAGAAGCTGCGCCGTACCCGCTATACGGCCACGACAACGGCGGCTGCGCCGGGCCGGCGGCGTACGGAGACCGCGAGCGAGGCGCAGGCCGAGATCGTCCGGGCCCAGGCGGCGGATCTGGCGGCCCGCGCGCTGCCGGACCTGATCCCGCCGCGGGAGCCGCCAGCGGGCTGGGCACGGGCCCCGTCCGGGTCCTGGCACTACCCCCTCCGCCGCGAAGCGCAGCCCCACCGTTGTGCCGGCCGATACAACGGATACCGAGCCCGGTTCGGGCAGCAGGGAGTGACAGCAGATGGCTACCGCTGAACGCAGGGGACGCCTGCCCCGGGAGCGGGAGGACCACTTCATGCGCCTGCCGGGCGCACAAGTGGTCTCCACCCGTGCGCTGCTCACGGCAAGGGAGAACATCCGGGCCGCGATCGAGGCGAAGGCGATGATCTGCATCTATGGGCAGGCCGGCAACGGCAAGTCCTTCGCGGTCAACGCCTCGCTGCGCGAGCTCGCGCCGAAGTTGACCCGCCGGATCCAGTTCCGCGCGCGCCCCTCGACCCGGGACCTGCGCCACGAGCTGTTCCACGCCCTCGGCCTGCAAGGGCGTCCGCCAGCGCATGCGATCGAGTTCGACCGCATGCTGCGCGGCGCGCTGGAGGAGCCGCATGTCCTGGTCTGTGACGAGGCCCAGTGGCTGTCCAAGATGTGCTTCGAATACCTGCGCTACCTCTGGGATGACGCCGATTCCGACCTCACGATCGTCTTCACCGGCGGCAACGGCTGCTTCGAGATGCTGCAGAGCGAGCCGATGCTGGAGTCCAGGGTGTACGCATGGCAGGAGATCGACCGGATGTCCCTGGACGAGGTCCTGGCTGTCGTCCCGGCCTTTCACCCGATCTGGGCCGACGCGGACCCGGAACTGATCGCCTTGTGCGACCAGGAAGCGGCCCACGGGAACTTCCGGGCGTGGGCGAAGATCACCCACCACCTGACCGTCGGGATGAAGGAGTCCGGGCGCAGCGTGGACGAGGACTTGCTGCGCTGGGCTTACAGCAAGCTGAGCCACCGCGCGGCGGCCTGATGCTCCACTGCCCGAACCCGCCACCGGTCACCGTGGTCCTGGACCCCTACGACGACGTGATCCACACCCGCGCCGCCCTGGCCTCCCACGCCCCGCATGACGGACGCATCACGGTGCACCCCACTCCGGGCACCGACTCCGTCATCGCGCTCGCCTACGACATCCTCGCTGCCCTGGGCAAGCCCGTTCCCCTGGACGGCTACCGCCAGCTCGATACCGCACCGGCCTGGTCGATCGCCGCCGCCTGGATCCTCGCCACCCCCATCACCCACCTCACTCTCCTGCGCGCACATCTGCTGACTCCGCACCGGTTCAAAGAGCTCCTCGTCCTGCGCCGACGCACGGGGGTCCGGCTGGTCCTTGTCTGCCACCACCGCGCCATGCGCGCCTTCCTGGAGCGCGAACTGCAGCAGGTGGAGCACACCATCACCGAGGCCTCCGCGCTGCTACCCGCGCCCGAGCCAGCCACCCCCAGCCAGCAGGCGCCTGGGCCGCTGCGCCCGCTGGCGAACCGCTGGATC
>NZ_JBEYXN010000058.1:0-8694 GCF_040704625.1 Streptomyces sp. NPDC046866 | reverse complement strand
GCACCGGGCGCGAAGCGCCCGGGTCTTCCAGCCCCGCCGGCGTTTGAGGCGAACGGGGTCCGGGGCGTCAGCCCCGGTTTCGGGAAGGGGCGGGGAGGGGACAGGCTCCGCGCAGCGGAACAGCGGCAGCGGCAGCGGCAGCGGCAGCGGCAGCGGCAGCGGCAGCGGCAGGGTCAGCGGCGGCGGTGGAGGAGGCGGCCGCCGATGACGGTGGCCACGCAGGCGGTCGCGCCCACCGCCGCCAACTCGCCCGGCCCCGGGGCGGCGAAGACCGCGAACCGGGCGGGAGCCCCCGCCTCCAGAACCCCGAGGAAGGCTTCCTCGGCGCCCGCCCGACCCGCGAACGGGTCCAAAGAGGGCGACACCGGCGCGGAAGCAGCCGGCGGCAGCAGGACCAGCCCCGACCGGGCCACCGCCGTCCGGACGGCCGGCACCGTGAGCCGGCCCGTCACGGCCACCACCCCCCGGGCCAGCAGCTTCTGCGTGGCCCGGCGCGCACTACCGCCCCGCTCGGCCTCGGTCGGCTCCGCCCCGGCGACGGCGGCGACGGCGGCAGCCCCGTACGCCTCGTCCGGGTAGTACGTCTCCTCCAGCAGCTCCCGCGCCCCGTGCACCACCAGCCCCGGCGTCAGCACCCCCGGCCACCGCCGCACCCGCGCCTGCGGACGGCCCGCGGCGAGCTCCTCGTACGGTCCGACGCCGGCGATCCGGTCGCCCTGGACGAGCACCGCCCCGCCGGGTACGGGCACCGCCCCGGCCCCGGCCACAAGCAGCTCCGCGGTGTGCAGCGTCAGCACGGCAGCAGCAGCCCGGTCACTGCGCCGGGATCAGCTTGAGCTCGGGGTGCGCGGTGCCGCCCTCGATCGCCGTGGAGGAGATGTGCGAGACCACGCGGTCGTCGACCGGGTCGTTCGCCGGGTCCTCGTGCACCACGAGGTGCTCGTACGTCGTCGCGCGCTGCGCCGGCACGCGCCCCGCCTTGCGGATCAGGTCGATGATCTCCTGGCGGTTGGAGCGGTGCTTGGCGCCGGCCGAGGAGACCACGTTCTCCTCGAGCATGATCGAGCCGAGGTCGTCCGCGCCGTAGTGCAGGGCGAGCTGCCCGGCCTCCTTGCCGACGGTCAGCCAGGAGCCCTGGATGTGGGCGACGTTGTCGAGGAACAGCCGCGCGATCGCGATCATGCGCAGGTACTCGAAGACCGTCGCCTGGGTACGGCCCTTGAGGTGGTTGTTCTCGGGCTGGTACGTGTACGGGATGAACGCGCGGAAGCCGCCCGTGCGGTCCTGCACGTCGCGGATCATCGCGATGTGCTCGATGCGCTCGGCGTTGGTCTCCCCCGTGCCCATCAGCATGGTGGAGGTGGACTCCACGCCCAGGTTGTGGGCGATCTCCATGATCTCCAGCCAGCGCTCGCCGGACTCCTTCAGCGGGGCGATCGCCTTGCGCGGCCGCTCCGGCAGCAGCTCGGCGCCGGCGCCCGCGAAGGAGTCCAGGCCGGCCGCGTGAATGCGGCGGATGGCCTCCTCGGCGCTGACGCCGGAGATGCGGGCCATGTGCTCGACCTCGGACGCGCCGAGGGAGTGGATGACCAGCTGCGGGAAGGCCTTCTTGATGGCGGAGAAGTGCTCCTCGTAGTACTCCACGCCGTAGTCCGGGTGGTGGCCGCCCTGGAACATCACCTGCGTGCCGCCGAGCTCGACGGTCTCCGCGCAGCGGCGCAGGATGTCGTCGAGGTCGCGGGTCCAGCCCTTCCTGGTGTCCTTCGGGGCCGCGTAGAAGGCGCAGAACTTGCACGCCGTGACGCACACGTTGGTGTAGTTGATGTTGCGCTCGATGATGTACGTCGCGATGTGCTCGGTGCCGGCGTAGCGGCGGCGGCGCACCGCGTCGGCGGCCTGGCCCAGCGCGTGCAGCGGGGCGTGCCGGTAGAGGTCGAGCGCCTCCTCCTTGGTGATCCGGCCCCCTGCGGCGGCGCGGTCGAGGACAGACTGGAGAGCGGCCTGGTCGGTCACCGGTGCGTCACCCTTCGGCGGTGTGTCAAGAGGTCCGGACCGAGCCAGCCTACGCCAGGGCCCGCGCGGGGATTTCACGGGATGCGGGTCAGGTCGCCCTCCGGGTTGCCCGCGGCGCCGTCGCCCGAGCGGTAGTGGAGCTTTCCGTTCGCCTTGAGGGTGAAGCGCTCGTCGTCGGAGCCGTGGGAGCAGATGCCGGGGGCGGGGTTGGGGTTGTCGGTGGTGTCCAGGATGAGGGAGCGGTCGGTGGCGGCGCCGAGCTTCCAGTCGCCGCTGCAGTCGGTGCCCAGGCCGGGCAGGATCGACTTGTCCCGGCCGACGACCTCGCCGACCTTGCCCGCCTTGATGGTGATCTCGAACTCGGTGGACACGCCGAGCCGGGCCGTGGTGACCGTGCCCTTCCAGGTGCCGATCAGCTCCTTGGGCACGTCGTGCCGGGTCCCCCCGCTCGTGCTCCCGCTCGCGCTGCCGCTCGGATCCGGCGTGGAGGACGCGTCCGACTCCGACGGCGACGGGGAGTCCTCCTCCGAGGCGGAGGCGTGCGGCGGGCGGGCCGCCGCTCCGCCGTCCTTCGCGCTGCCGCCGCCGGGGAGCAGGCCCAGCCCGTACAGCCCGCCGGACAGGGCGACCGCCACGGCCGCCGCCGCGACCACCACCGTGCAGCTCAGGCGCCGCCCGGCCGCGGTGACGGAGACCTTGCGCCCGCCGCCGTCGCCCTCGCGGCCGGGCGCGGTGCGCGGCTGCGGCACGGAGGCTCCGCCGCCGCCGGTCTGGGTGGGCGTCTGGCCCGGTGCGGGCTCCGGCGGGGGCGTCGGCGTCCCGTACGGACCCGCCGGCGCCGCGTACGGGGCCCCGGCCGGGTCCCCGTAGGCGGGGTCGGGCGCGCCGAAGGACCCCATGCCGGCCCCCATGCCCCCGGCCGGGACGCGGTCCCCGTACGAGGGCGTGGCGAAGGGCGCCGGCCCCGTGGCGGGCTCGGGCTCGGCGGCCTCCAGGTCGAGCAGGGCCACGGCCGCGCGGCTGGCCTCCTCCAGCACGGGCGCGGGCAGCCGGCCCGGGGCGAGCAGGGCCCCCTCGAGGGCCGCCGCGACCTCCTCGGGTGCGGGCCGGGCGGCGGCCGACTTGTCCAGGCAGGCCGCTACCAGCTCGCGCAGCCCGTCCTGCGCGGGGACCTCGTCCAGCTCGGGCGCCTCGTGGACGACCTTGTAGAGCAGGGTCGCGGAGTTGTCGCCGCTGAAGGGGGGCCGGCCGGTCGCCGCGAAGGCCAGCACCGCCCCGAGGGAGAACACGTCGGCGGCGCCGGTGACGCCCTTGCCGAGGATCTGCTCGGGCGACATGTAGCCGGGCGAGCCGACGGAGACCCCGGTGGAGGTGAGGGAGGCGGTGCCGTCGGTGGCCCGGGCGATCCCGAAGTCGATCAGGCGGGGTCCGTCGACGGTCAGCATCACGTTCGACGGCTTCACGTCGCGGTGGACGAGCCCGAGGCCGTGCACGGCCACCAGGGCGCGGGCCAGGCCCTCGCCGACGGCCCGTACCGAGCCGTGCGGGAGCGGCCCGTGGGCGGCCACCGCCCCGGCCAGGGAGGGTCCGGCGACGTAGCCGGTGGCCACCCACGGCACCGGGGCCTCGGGGTCGGCGTCCAGCACGGGCGCCGTCCACTCCCCGCCGACCCGCCGCGCGGCCTCGACCTCGCGGCGGAAGCGCTCGCGGAACTCGCCGTCGGTGGCGAAGTGCGGATGCACGATCTTGACGGCCACCGTCCGGCCGCCCGCGCTGCGGCCGAGGTACACCCGTCCCATGCCGCCCGAGCCGAGCCGGCCCAGCAGCCGGTACGCGCCGATGGTCCGCGGTTCGCCGGCCTCGAGCGGCTGCATCGCGTCCCCCTCCCCCGTGGTGCCTTCGCCTGGCGGGCGGGGTCCGGATCGGACCGCCCACCAGCACCTTAGGGGTGTCGGGTCGCGGCCGGGGCCGTTCCGCCCGGCTCGGCCCCCGGGCATCGGCACCGGGGCCTGCCGCGGGCCCGGATTTCACCTTTTCCTTACGGCCGGCCCCTCCGCAATACGAAAAGATCCGGAATTCCGGGGAAACAAACCGGCCAGCTGCGGGATCCGATAAACCGATCATCGAATCGATCGTGCAAACATCCGCCGGGCGGCGGCCGAACGGCGGCCGAAACGGTCAGGACCCCGTCAGCAGCTCCACGCGGACATCCGCCGGATACCCCGCCGCGGACCCCGTGCGGCGCGCGAATTCCCGTACGCCCGCGAGCTGTTCCGGCCCGAAGCGGAAGTCGAGCGTGGTGAAGTACCGCTCCAGCAGGGCCGCGTCGAAGGCCTCCCACCGGGCCGCCTGCTCGGCCACCTTGGCGACCTCCTCCAGGGAGATGTCGCGGGACTCCAGGAAGGCCTCGTGCACCTGGCGCACGACCACCGGCTCGCGGTCCAGGTAGTCCTTGCGGGTGGCCCAGACGGCGAAGACGAACGGCAGCCCGGTCCACTCCTTCCACATCAGCCCCAGGTCGTGCACCTCCAGGCCGAGCCGTGGCGCATCGTGCAGCGAGGCCCGCAGCGCGGCGTCGCCGATCAGCACGGCCGCGTCCGCCTCCTGCATCATCAGGCCCAGGTCGGGCGGGCAGGAGAAGTAGTCGGGCCGCACCCCGTACTGCTCCGCCAGCAGCAGCTGGGCCAGCCGCACGGAGGTCCGGGAGGTCGAGCCGAGGGCCACCCGGGCGCCGTCGAGGCGGTCCAGCGGCACCTGGGACACGATCACGCAGGACATCACCGGGCCGTCGCAGCCAACCGCCAGATCCGGGAAGGCCACCAGCCGGTCGGCGTTGCGCAGGAACTCCACCAGCGTCACCGGCGCGATGTCCAGGTCACCCCGCACCAGCTGCTCGCTCAGCTTCTCGGGCGTGTCCTTGGTCAGCTCCAGGTCCAGCAGCGTGCCGGTTCTGGCCAGGCCCCAGTACAGGGGAAGGCAGTTCAGGAACTGAATGTGGCCCACGCGGGGCCGACTGCGATAGAGGTCCACATCGCGAGACTAGCCGCAGCCCCCGCGTCAGCCTTCCTGCGGGTCTCAAACGTCCGGGTGACGTGATCTTTCCCTCTGGTCTCGGCCACCGTGTGCGTGCTAGGCTCAACGCAAGTTGCAGTTTGGTTTCCCTTGCAGTACGAAGCCTGCGGAGAATGTGACCCGCAGGCTTTTGTAGTTTTCAGACTTCTTAGCAGGTTCTGGAGCAGGGCGACCCTTTGGCCCATAGGAGGGCTCATGGCTACCGGAACCGTGAAGTGGTTCAACGCTGAAAAGGGCTTCGGCTTCATCGCCCAGGACGGCGGCGGCCCGGATGTCTTCGTCCACTACTCCGCGATCAACGCGTCTGGCTTCCGCTCCCTCGAGGAGAACCAGACCGTGAACTTCGACGTCACGCAGGGCCCGAAGGGCCCGCAGGCGGAGAACGTCACCCCGGTCTGATCGACCCGGGCCAACCGTCGCGGTTGGAAAGCAGTACCCAAGGAGCCCTGCCCCTCTCCGCCACGCGGAGAGGGGCAGGGCTCCTGCCTTTTCCCTCCGGGGGAGGGGGGAACTCCGGGGCGCGCTCCCACCACGCCGAGCGTTCCCCCAGCCCGCCCCGTCCCCCTGCACCGGACATGCGGCTCCGCCGCGGGGCGTGTCCTGCGGACCGGCCCCGGACCCCGATCTTTGAGCCCCGCCGGCGATTGAGGCGAGCGGGGGCCGGGGCCGCAGGCCACGGTTTCGGGAAGGGGCGGGGAGGGGTACGGCTCCGCGCAGCGGCACACCCGCACCCCGCGCGGCCGCCCGCACCCCGCGCGGCCGCCCGGGCCCGGTCCGGCCCGTCCCGGCCCGGGAAACGGCGGAGCGGTGCCGCCCCGACCCCGGGACGGCACCGCTCCGACGCATCAGGCCGCGGCGGCGGTGACCGTCACGTCCAGCACCAGGACCACGTTCTCCTTGGTGATCAGCCGCAGGTGGTACGTCCCCGGTGCCACCCCCACGGTCTGCAGCTCCGGCAGCACGACCTTCCCGTCGGCACCGGACGGAGCCAGCTCCACGCTGAAGACCTTCTCGCCGTCCTTGGCCCCCTTGAACCAAGGACCCTTCGCCTGCGCCGGATCCACCGGGACCCACTGCCCGGCCTCGTTCTTCTCGACCACCCCGGCGGTGATCCGCGTGCCCGCCACGGCCTTCCCGCCGGCGGTGGCCTGCACCTCGACGCCCTTGACGGGCTGGCCCGCGACGACCTCCAGCGGCTTCGCCGCACCCGCATCGGTGCGGGTCAGCAGGTCCGCGGGAGCGGGAGCCGGCTTCGCCGCGACGACGCCCTTGAAGGTCACCGTGAACTGGCTGGAGGTGTCGTACCCGGTGGCCCGCAGGGTGAAGGTGCCCGCCTGCCCGCCCGCAACCAGGCCGGGCGCGGCGGCCACGCCCTCGGCGTCGGTCTGCACCGCCAGGTGGGCCTGGCCCGGCTTGCCGAAGTTCGTGCCGTCGGTGGTGTCGTCCTCGACCGCGAACAGGATGAACTGGTTCGCCGCCGGCTTGCCGTCGCTGAGCACCGCCTTGATCCGCGGGACCGCGGTGAACGCCGCTCCGGCCTCGGCCTTGAGCTCGGTGCTGCCGACCGCCTCCAGCTTCGCCAGGCGCGCGGGCGTCGGCTTCGGCTTCTCCGGCTCGGGCTTCGGCGTCGGCTTGGCCGGGTCGGTCGGGGTCGTGGTCTTGCCCGGCGTGGGCGTCGGCGAGGTGCCCCGGCCGGGGGTCGTGTGCGTCGGCGTCGTGGTGCGCGGGTTCGGCAGGACCGGGGAGGTCGGCGGCTGGTAGGTCCCGACCGGCGGGTTGGGCACCTGGGTGGCGCCGCTCTGGTACTGGCGCATGAACCCGAGCACGGTGTTCACGTACTCGCGCGAGTTGTTGTAGCTGAGGATCGCCTTGTCGAGCTGGGCCGGGTCCGAGAGGTTCCGGTCGCCCGCGCAGAGGTAGAGGCCCGCGCCGAGGGCGGCGTCGTAGATGTTGTTCGGGTCGCGCTTGGAGTCGCCGTTGCCGTCGGCGCCCCAGGTGGCCCAGGTGGAGGGGATGAACTGCATCGGGCCGACGGCCTTGTCGTAGACGGCGTCGCCGTCCCACTCGCCCTTGTCGGTGTCCTTGACCTCGGCGAAGCCCTGGCCGTTGAGCTGGGGGCCGCGGATGGGGCGCTCGGTGTAGCCGTCGGCCTTGAGCCCGTACCCGGAGGCGTGGACCGACTCGACGCGGCCGATGCCGGCGAGCAGCTCCCACGGCAGCTTGCAGTTCGGCAGGGCGGCGGCCACCGCGGTCTGGGCGCGCTTGTACGCGTCGAGGGCGGTCGCGGGAATGCCGCTGGCCCCCTCGCCGGCACCGGCGGCCGGCGGGACGGCGGGGTCCGCGAGGTTGTCCGGCAGGTCGAGGCGGGCGTCGCCGCGGTCGGTGGCCTGGGGGCTGTCCGGGGTCGGCTCCGACTCGCCCGCGTCGGCGGTGGAGGTGTTGGTCACCACGGCGGCGGTCGTCAGACTGGCCGCGAGCGCGGCCGTGCACAGGACCTTGCGCGAGGTGTTGACGAGGTGGCGGTGAAGCGGCTTCACAGTGCGGCGATCCCCCCAAGGCGGCCGGCAGGTCATACGGCGGGTCGAGCCGTGAATATCCACTGTCTATCAGGTATTCGGACGCGACTCACCGCCACCCCGGGAGATGTGACACACCATTCGTCTCGGCTTCACCCGGGTCTGGCGACCGAACGCACAAGGGGCGGTACGGACGGCCCGATTGGGGATGATACGGGGTGGTATCAGCCCGGCGTCGGCCTCGTTGCCGCCTCCGGCGCCGCCCCTGCCGCCGTCCCCGCCGCCGTCCCCGCATACACGCGCAGCAGGAGCCCGTGGAGGGTGGCCCGCTCGACCTCGTCGAGCGGGGCCAGCAACTGGTCCCGTACGGCCTCGGTCTCGGCGGTCAACTCGTCGAGCAGGCCGCGGCCCGGGCCGCTGATGCGCACCAGCACCCGCCGCCGGTCGGCCGGGTCGCGCTCCCGGTCCACGTGCCCGAGCCGCGCCAGGCCGTCGAGCACCTTGGCCACGTCACTCGGATGCAGTCCCAGGGCCTCGGCGAGCTGCCGCTGCGCCTGCGGCCCGCCGTCGGCGAGCGCGGCGAGCACGGCCATGTCCCACAGCCGGAGCCCGCGCGCGGCGAGCCGGTCACCGACGAGGGCGCGGGCCGTCTTGCCCACCTTGGAGAGCAAGTAGGGGCTGAGGGCGGCCAGTCGGGGGGTGGGGTCGGCCGGTCGGGGGGTGGGGGAAGGCATGGCGGCATTGTAGGCTGCCACCAATCATAGGTCGCCACCTACGAATTGCACCGAACGGAGCCCCATGGACGCCCTGCACACCCGGCTGCTGGTCGGCCGCTTCGGCGAGACCTTCCGCTTCTACGACGCCGTGCTCCCCGCCCTCCTCGGCGCCACCCGCACCCGCGGGTCCGCAGAAGGCCCGTACGCCTCCTGGGACGTGGACGGCCAGGGCGTACTGGCCCTCTTCGACCGCGCGGCGGGGGCGGGGGCGGGGGCCGGGGCGGGGGCGGGGGCGGGGGGCGGGGCCGGCCCCCCCCCCCCCACCACCCACGTCAGCCCCGGCCCCCACCACGACGCCCCCACCCCCCCCCCCCAGG
>NZ_JBEYXN010000057.1:0-10380 GCF_040704625.1 Streptomyces sp. NPDC046866 | reverse complement strand
ATCCACGCGGGCATCACCACCGCGGTGATCGTGAACACCGCGATCGTGCTGGTCGGGACCCTGTCCACGGTCCTCTTCCTCCGCGCCAAGCACACGGCCACCACCGCCTGACAGACGCGCTGTCTGCCCCTCCCCCCGAGAGGCGGCCCGGCCGGGCCGGGCCGCCTCCCCTCCCTCCCCCCCACGCACACAGGTCTCCTTCTCCCAAGGAACGTGATGGACCTCCGTATCGAAGACCGCGTCTACCTCGTCACCGGAGCATCCTCCGGAATCGGCGCGGCGACCGCCCGCCTGCTGGCGGCCGAGGGCGCAACCGTCGTCGGCGTCGCCCGCAAGCCGTGGACCCCCGAGGACACCGGCGGACGCAGCGGCACCGTCAGCACCGTCACCGCCGACCTCACCGACCCCGGCGCCGCCCGGCACGTGGTCGACACCGTGCGGGACCGCCACGGCCGCCTCGACGGCCTGGTCAACAACGCCGGCGCGCTGGAGTCCCGTACGGGCTTCCTCGCCGTGACCGACGAGCAGTGGCACGACACCTTCGAGGTCAACTTCCACTCTGCGGTCCGCATGACCCGCGCCGCCCTCCCCGCGCTGCTGGAAGCGGAAGCCGGTGCCCTCGTACACATCGCGAGCGAGGCCGCCCGCTTCCCCGACCCCGGCATCGTGGACTACGCCGCCACCAAGACGGCGCTGCTCTCCCTGTCCAAGTCCCTGGCCGCGGAGTTCGGGCCCCGCGGCGTGCGCTCCAACGTGGTCTCGCCGGGCCCCACCCGTACCGCCCTCTTCGACGCGCCCGGCGGCTTCGCCGAACAGCTCGGCCGGCGCTTCGGCCTCCCCGCCGACGAGGCCGTGGACCACTTCATCCGCGAGGAGCGCCGGCTCCCGAGCGGCCGCATCGGCACCCCCGAGGACGTCGCCCGCATCGTCGCCTACCTGCTGTCCCCGCTCGCGGGCCAGGTCACCGGCGCCGAATGGAGCGTCGACGGCGGCGCCCTGAGACAGATCTGACCGGGCCGATGCGACTTCCCCTCCCCCTCCTCGCCCTCGCGATCGGCGCCTTCGGCATCGGGACCACCGAATTCGTCATCGTCGGCCTGCTCCCGGACGTCGCCGGCGACCTGTCCGTGTCCATCCCGTCCGCCGGCATGCTGGTCACCGGCTACGCGCTCGGCGTGGTCGTCGGCGCCCCGCTGATGACCGCCGCCGGTGCCCGGCTGCCGCGCAAGACCATGCTCGTGGTGCTCATGGGCATCTTCATCGCGGGCAACCTGGTGTGCGCGCTGGCCGGCGACTACTCCGCCCTCATGGCCGGCCGGCTGATCGCCGCCCTCACCCACGGCGCCTTCTTCGGGATCGGCTCGGTCGTCGCCGCGGACGTGGTCGCCCCCGACCGGCGGGCCAGCGCCATCGCCCTGATGTTCACCGGCCTGACCCTGGCCAACGTGCTGGGCGTCCCGCTCGGCACCCTGCTGGGCCAGCAGTTCGGCTGGCGCTCGACGTTCTGGGCCGTCACCGCCGTCGGAGTCGTCGGCATGCTCGGCCTCGTCGGCCTCGTACCCAAGCAGCCGAAACCGCAGGCCGGAGCGCTGCGCGGCGAACTCGCCGTCTTCCGCAAGCCGCAGGTGTGGCTGGCGCTGACCACGACCGTGCTTGGATTCGGCGGCGTCTTCGCCTCCTTCACCTACCTCGCGCCGATGATGACCGAGCTCGCCGGATTCTCCGACGGCGCCGTCGCCTGGCTCCTCGTCCTCTTCGGCGTCGGGCTCTGCGTGGGCAACGTGGCGGGCGGACGGGCCGCCGACCGGTCCCTCATGCGCAGCCTGTACGTGATCCTCGGCGGCCTCAGCCTGGTGCTGGTGGTGTTCACCTTCACCTCGCACGCCGCCCTGCCCGCCGCGATCACCCTCGCCGCCTTCGGCGCGGTGGGCTTCGCGACGGTCCCCCCGCTGCAGGCCCGCGTGATGCAGCAGGCCGCAGGGGCCCCGGCCCTGGCCTCCGCGGCGAACATCGCGGCCTTCAACCTCGGCAACGCCCTCGGGGCCTGGCTCGGCGGCCTCGCCGTCGCCCACGGCCTGGGCTGGACCGCACCGACCTGGATCGGCGCCGGCCTGGCGGCGGCCGGCCTGGGCACCGCGGTCCTCTCGGGGCGGCTCGACCGCAGGAGCGGGCCGCGCCCGCTGCCCGCGGAACCCCTTCCCACCGGTCCCGGTGACTCACCCGCCGCGGCGGATGCGGCCGGAGCCGGGTACGGCACCACCCCATCATCGAACAGGAGTTGAGGAACAGCCATGAACGGTGTCGATCGCCGGACCATGCTCACGCGCAGTGCGGCCGTCGTCGGAGGCGCGGCAGTGGCCGGCGCGCTCGGCAGCCAGGCCGCGGCCACCGCGGCCCCCGCCCCGAGCCCGGCCAACGCGGCGGCCGGTGCGGCCGCCGGCGGCGGATCGGTCGTCAAGCCCGGAGACCCCCGCTACCCGCTGCTGACCACCGGCAACAACCAGCGCTTCGTCGCCCGCCCCGACTACGTCAAGATGGTCCGCTCGACCGCGGACGCCGAACAGGCCCTGCGCGACGCGGTCCGGGCCGGCAAGCGCGTCTCCCTGCGCAGCGGCGGCCACTGCTTCGCCGACTTCGCCGCCCATCCGGAGACCGAGGTCATCCTCGACTTCTCCGAGATGACCCACGTCGGCTACGACCCGGCCTTCCGGGCCTTCGTCGTCGAACCCGGCGCCCGGCTGATGAACGTGTACGAGGCCCTGTACAAGGGATGGGGCGTCACCGTCCCCGGCGGCATCTGCTACAGCGTCGGCGCGGGCGGGCACATCGCGGGCGGCGGCTACGGCCTGCTCTCCCGCGCCCACGGCCTGGTCGTCGACCACCTCTACGCCGTCGAGGTGGTGGTGACCGACGGCAAGGGCGGCGTACGGACGATCGTGGCGACCCGGGAGAAGAACGACCCGAACCGGGACCTGTGGTGGGCGCACACCGGCGGCGGCGGAGGCAACTTCGGCCTCGTCACCCGGTACTGGTTCCGCTCCCCGGACGCGAAGGGCACCGAACCCTCCCGGCAGCTGATATCCCCGCCGTCCACCGTCCTGGTCAGTGCCGTCGACTTCCCGTGGGAGCAGCTTACCGAAGCCAAGTTCGCGCGGCTCCTGAAGAACTTCGGGGCCTGGCACGCGGCCAACAGCGCCCCGGACTCCCCGTACCGCCACCTCTCCAGCCTCTTCAACGTCAGCTCCAAGGCCCACGGCAGCCTGGGCATGTTCACCCAGGTCGACGCGACCGTACCGAACGCGCGCAAGCTGCTCGACGACTACCTGGCGGCGATCACCGCCGGCACGGGAGTCACCCCCAAGGCCCTGACCCGCCCCACCGGCGAGCTGCCCGCGATGCCGCAGTTCGCCGAGCCGAAGACACTGCCATGGCTCCAGGCGACCCGGCTGGTCGGCACCAACAACCCGACCATCACCAATCCGACGTCCCGCGGCGGCCACAAGTCGGCCTACATGAAGCGGAACTTCAGCGACCACCAGATCGCGACGCTCTACCGCTACATGAGCCGGCCGGACTTCACCAATCCGGACACCATGCTGGTGCTGTTCTCCTTCGGCGGCCAGGTCAATGCCGCCGCGCCCGACGCGACCGCCAACGCGCAGCGCTCCTCCATCTTCAAGATGTGCTTCCAGACCTTCTGGGAGGACGAGAGGGAGGACGGCTTCTACCTGGGCTGGCTGCGCGACCTGTACGAGGACTTCTTCTCGGCGACCGGCGGCGTGCCGCTGATCGACGACAACACCGACGGCTGCTACATCAACTACCCCGACCGCGACATCACCGACCCGCACCGCAACCGCTCCGGCGTGCCGTGGACCACGCTGTACTACAAGGACAACTACCCGCGCCTCCAGCAGGTGAAGAAGCGGTACGACCCGTCCGACTTCTTCCGCCACTCCATGTCCGTCAAGCCCGCCCGCTGACGCCCCTTCCCCCCTTCCCCTTCCCCTCCCCCTTCCCCCTTTCCCCGCTCCTCCGCAGAAGCCCTGTGCCCGGTCCCCGGTGCACAGGGCTTCTGTCGTTCCCCCGCGCAGCTGTTCGAGTGGCCGCGCGGGGGTTCGTTGACTCCCCGACCCGCTCCGGGAAAGCTTGTTCCTGGCCGGAAGAGAGCAGCCGAAAACGCCTCTCGCGAGAGACCCGATCCCCTGGCCACCACCCACGGAACAGCCCTCGGCACCGCCATGCCGAGCTCCCGTCATCCCTGCACGCCCTGGCTCGAATCCATCCGTCATGGAAGAAATGGAAGTAGAGGAAACCATGCGTTCCGTCGCCGTAGTCCTCGGCACCCGGCCCGAAGCCATCAAGTTCGCCCCGGTCATCCGCGCCCTCCAGGACGACCCGCGCTTCGCACCCGTCGTGATCTCCACCGGGCAGCACCGCCAGATGCTCGACGAGACCCTCGACGCCTTCGGCCTCACCGCCGACGTCGACCTCGACGTGATGGCTCCCAAGCAGACCCTCTCCCAGGTCACCTACCGCTCGCTGCGCGGCCTGGAGGACTACTTCGTCACCGCCCCCGCCGACGCCGTACTCGTCCACGGAGACACCGCCACCACCCTCACCGGGGCCCTCGCCGGCTTCCACCAGCGGATCCCCGTCGTCCACGTCGAGGCCGGCCTGCGCAGCGGCCGGCTCGGCTCGCCCTTCCCCGAGGAGGGCAACCGCCGGCTCGTCGCCCAGGTCGCCGCCCTGCACCTGGCCCCCACCCCGGGCAACATGGCCAACCTGCTCCGCGAGGGCATCGCCGCCGACACCATCACCGTCACCGGCAACACCGTCATCGACGCCCTGCGCTGGGCCAGCGGCCGCGCCGACGACTACGGCGACCCCGCCCTGGCCGACCTCGACGAGGACCCCCGCCGGATCGTCCTGGCCTCCGCGCACCGCCGCGAGGCCTGGCCGCACCTGCCGAAGATCGGGCAGGCCCTGGCCCGGATCGCCGACGAGCCCGGCGTCCGCGTCGTCGTCCCCCTGCACCGCAACCCCGTCGTCCGCGAGGCGCTGCTGCCGTACATCGGCGCCCATCCGGCCATCACCGTCGTCGACCCGCTGCCCTACCTCAGCTTCTGCAAGCTCATGGGCCGCGCCGACGTCATCGTCTCGGACAGCAGCGGCAGCCAGGAGGAGGGGCCCGCCCTCGGCAAGCCCACCCTCGTCCTCGGCAACGTCACCGAGCGCTCCGAGGCCATCGTCGCCGGCACCGCCTGCCTCGTCGGCACCGAGACCGAGGGCATCGTCGCCGACACCCTGGCGATCCTGCGCGACCGGCAGGCGTACGACCGCATGGCGAATGCCGCCAACCCGTACGGGGACGGCTGCGCCACCGAGCGCACCGTCGCCGCCCTCGCCCACTTCTTCGGCATGGGGCCCGCCCCCGAGCCGTTCGTCCCCGAGACCGCCGTCGACGAGCTCAGCGTCGAGCTCGCCCGCACGGCCGACTTCGCCCGCACCTGAAGCCACCGAGAGGAAGCGCCCGCATGCGTGCCACACCGTCCGCCACCGAACGCCCGCTGAACTTCAGCACCCCGTACCTGAGGGCCGCGCTCGTCCGAGACGCCGTGGACCACCCCGTCGAAGGCCGCACCATCGTCGTCAACCCCGGCGTGAAGCCGGTGACCATTGCGGAGGAGCCCCGCAAGACCATCCCCCCGCTGTCCTCGACGGTGCTCGCCGACACCCGTATCGAGCAGGCCGACGCGCTGATCCTGCTGCGCAGCGCCGGCGAAGGCGCCGACGTGGCCGGCATCGTCGACCAGCCCGGCTGGTCGCACCTGGCCGACACCTCCGACCACGGGGACTTCCCCCGGGAGACCCCGCTCTACCGCAGCTCCCAGGACGACATCAACACCGTGCTGTTCGACCCCTCCTACGTGCTCGGCGAAAGCGAGACGGAGGGGTACCTGCGGGAGTTCAACGTCCGCGCCAACCTGTGGTTCGCGCCGGCCGGCACCGACTGCTTCATCCACAACAAGCACGACTTCATCGAGGTGCACACCCAGGTGCACGGCCTGGGCCGCATGCAGCGGTTCCGCAACCAGGACCAGGCCTCCCTCTACCAGGACGTCCTGATGAGCCCCGGCTACACCACCCCGGACCCCTTCTGCGCCACCGGCCCCCAGTGCACCTACCACTACCCGATGCACCAGTACCGGGCCGACACCGACTGCATCTGGCTCGCCATCGAGTACCACCCCGTACCCCGCGCCCTGCGCACGCTCCCCACCACCACCCTTCCCGCAGCCCGCCCCGCCGCCCTCCTGGAGACCCGCTCATGACCGCCGCCGGCAAGAACACCGACAACACCCTGCGCGCCCCGAAGTTCACCGCCGAGCTCGTCGCCGACCAGCTGCGCGACGGCTACTGGCTGGAGGCCCCGGACATCGACGGCGACGGCAGGCCCGACCTGTTCGGCTACGGCCTGCGCCTCGGCGAGATCTACTGGTACGCCAACGACGGCGACTGGACCCGCCGCCTCATAGCAGACCGCATCAAGATGCCCGTGGGCGCCGACTTCGCCGACGTCAGCGGCAACGGCCACCCCGACGTCATCGTCTGCTACGACCTCTACGGGCCGATCGGCACGATCCACGACGCCAACACCGAGGGCGGGAAGATCGACTGGCTGGAGAACCCCGGCACCCCCGACAAGGACGAATCGCGCTGGAAGCGCCACTACGTCGGACGCGCCACCGGGATGCACCGCCTGCGCGCCGGCCATTTCACCCGCACCGACCGGCTCCAGATCATCGGCCTGCCCATCGTCGCCAAGGAGGACGTGCACGCCGTCCTGCCCGTCGTGCTCTTCACGCAGCCCGACGACGTGCACACCGCCGAGGAATGGCCGATGACGGTCATCGACGACAGCCACTTCCGGATGATCCACGGCGCGGAGAAGAAAAAGGGCCTCATCCCCGGCTCCGACCTCGAGTCGATCCTGCTGGCCTCCGACGAGGGCGTGACCTGGCTGTACTACGACGAGGCCCGCCAGGAGTGGATCCGCGAGCTGATCGGCACCGGCGAGCTCACCCAGTTCGAGCAGACCGGCTTCCGCGGCAGCGGCGACCTGAACGCGGGACGCCTCGGCGACGACCCGATGGCGTACGTCGCCGCCATCGAGCCCTTCCACGGCAACACGGTGGCCGTCTACACCAAGAACGGCGACGGCGGCGGCCGGGGCTGGAACCGCGTCCTGCTGGACGTGTACGGCGACCCCAACGAGAACGGCGAGGGCCCCGGCCACCAGATCGTCTGCGCCGACTTCGACGGCGACGGCGACGACGAGTTCCTCGTCGCCCTGCGCGGGCCGTGGCCGTGGCAGGGGGTCATGTACTACAAGGCGATCGACGCCGCCAACGGCATCTGGGCCAAGTGGCGCGTCTCCGAGGAGTCCGTCGCCCGCATCGCCACCGCCGACTTCAACGGCGACGGCCGGCTGGACTTCGCGACCATCGCCTACTCCGTCCAGAACTACTACGTGGCCAAGGACGCGAAGCTCATGCTCTACCGCAACGAGATCGAGCAGGTCGGCCAGTCCGAGCCCATCGGGCAGGCCGAGTCGGCCGAGCCGGCCGGGCAGAGCGAGCAGTAGGCCGGGCCCGAACCCTCAACGGGCAGTCCCGCGACGCGACGCCCCTTCGCGCCGCCGGGGCCGTGTCCCGCCGCACGGCGGACACGGCCCCGGCGGCCGACCCTCACGAAACCTCTTCCGACCTCTTTGACGAAAGAGCGATCCCTGTGGCCTCCACGACGTCCTCCGACGCCGCGAAGCGGGCGAAGCTGCCCTCACTGACCGGCCTGCGGTTCTTCGCCGCACTCTCCGTCTTCTTCTTCCACTCGTCCCTGACGGACTCCCCGATCCCGCCCAACGCCCCGATCAACCCCTTCGCCGACGCGGAGGTCTCCCACTGGTTCTCCACCGCCTTCGGCAAGGCCGGCTACCTGGGCGTCTCCTTCTTCTTCGTCCTGTCCGGCTTCGTCCTCGCCTGGGCCGCCAAGCCGGGGGAGCGCGCCACCGCCTTCCTCCGCCGCCGACTGCTGAAGATCTTCCCCAACCACGTCGTCGTCTTCACCGCCGCGATGGTCCTCTTCGCGGGCGCGGCCGTCACCGGCGTGGCCGACTGGCTGCCGAACCTGCTCCTCATCCACACCTGGTGGCCGCAGCCCACCGTCAACCTCAGCGTGAACCCGCCCAGCTGGTCCCTCGGCAGCGAGCTCCTCTTCTACGTGCTCTTCCCGCTGCTGATCGTCCCGATCCGCAAGCTCCGCCGCGCGGGCGCCCTGTGGGGCTGGAGCGCCGCGATGATCGCCGCAATGGTCGCCGTCCAGCTGATCTCGACCTACCTCGTCCCCGACACCCCGAAGTCCACCATCACCCCGATCTCCGGCATGCAGTTCTGGTTCGGCTACCTGCTGCCGGCCGGCCGCCTCTTCGAGTTCACCCTCGGCATCCTGCTCGCCCGGATCGTCCTGGCCGGCTTCTGGCCGCGCCGCGTCGGCTTCGGCGTCTCCGCGGCCCTGACCGTCCTCGGCTACGCCGCCGCGCTGGTCGCCCCGTTCCAGTACGGCTTCGTCGTCGCCACGATCGTCCCCGTCGGCGCGCTCATCGGCGCCACCGCCTCCGCCGACGTGGAGGGCCGGCACACCTTCCTGCGCAGCCGCGTCATGGTCTGGCTCGGCGAGGTGTCCTTCGGCTTCTACCTCGTGCAGGGCGTCACGATCTTCTACCTCCGCTCGCTGTTCGGTGAGCACACCTTTAGCGTCCCGATGGCCCTGCTGGTCGTCGCCGGCTTCTTCTGCGCCTCGCTGCTGGGCGGCTGGCTGCTCTTCCGCTTCGTCGAGATGCCGATGATGCGGCGCTTCGGCCGCAGCAAGGCCTCCCGTACGGCCGCGGTCCCGGCCCGGACCCCCGCCGAGGCCCCGGCCCCGGCGGAAGGCGCTGCGGCCGGCGTCCCCGCCGGCGCCGAAGCGCACGTACCGGCCGCCGCAGGCCGCACCCTGTGACCGGCGGGGGCCGGTTGAGGACCCGGCCCGGGTCCCACCCCCGCTCCGGCCCCCGCTCTCCTCAGCGCTCCCGCCCGCCGCCCGCGTCCGCATCCGCGGAGGCGGGCTTCGGGCCGTCCGGCGCCGGCCCCTGCACACCGGCCGCCAGGCTCGACAGCATCCGCAGCGCCGCATCGGAGGGCGATCCGGCCGGGGCCGTGTACAGCAGCATCCGGTGGTTGGTGCCGTCGGTGAGGTGCAGGTTCTCGAAGTCCAGGGTCAGCGGCCCGACCACCGGGTGGTGCAGCTCCTTCGTCCCGACCGTGCAGTCGCGTACGGGGTGCTTGGACCACAGCGTGGCGAAGTCGGGGCTCTGCAGCATGAGCGAGCCGATGAGCTCGGCGAGCGCCCGGTCCTCGGGGTTGCGGCCGGCGACCAGGCGCAGCGCCGCGAGCGCCACGCGCGCCTCGTTCCTCCAGTCCGTGTACAGCTCCCGGGTGTGCGGGTCGAGGAAGAGCATCCGCGTCAGATTGGGGCGCACGGCCGGGTCGCCGGGGCTCGCCGCATCGAGATGGCCGGCCAGCAGGGCGTGGCCCAGCGGGTTCCAGGCCAGTACGTTGTTGCGGCCGTCCAGCACCACGGCCGGGACCTGCGGCATCGCGCCGATCAGCCGCTTCGTGGCCTCCCGGGCGTACTCGGGCCGGGGCGACGGGCTCCGCTTGGCCCGCGGCGGGCGGGCCAGGTTCAGCAGGTGCGCGTGCTCGTCCGGCGTCAGGTTCAGGGCGCGCGCCAGGGCGTCGAGGACGCTGTCCGAGGCGTTGGTGCTCTGCCCCTGTTCCAGGTGCGTGTAGTACGTGATGCTCACACCGGCGAGCAGGGCCAGCTCCTCGCGCCGCAGCCCGGGCACCCGGCGGCGGGTGCCGTGCGAGGGGAGGCCGACGTCTTCCGGCTGGAGCTGGGCCCGGCGCGTACGCAGGAACTCGCCCAGGGCGGTAGGTGTGTCCATGCCCTCCAGTCTGCCCGGGCAGCGCGCGGGGCGCTGCCCGCAAGGGTGGCCCTGCGAGTGCTAGCTTGCGCGGCGCCAGCAGAACCAGGGGGCTGGGTAACCCCCGCCGGCCCGTCCACAGTCGATTCCGGAACACGGCCTCCTCGTGCCGTGTCGGTCGGAAGGGATGTGTGAGGACGATGTCGGTTGTCGAGGGTGCTCGGGTTGCGGAGGGTGTGGGGGAGGGCCCGGTTCGTTTGCACGGGCGTTTGAAGTTGGTGCTGGTGGTGCTGCTGGTGGCGCAGTTCATGCTGGCGGTGGACTTCTCGATCCTGAACGTGGCGTTGCCGGTGATC
>NZ_JBEYXN010000056.1:0-10486 GCF_040704625.1 Streptomyces sp. NPDC046866 | reverse complement strand
TCTTTTCAAAGGAACCTCATCCACCGAAGTGGACGGGGTATCAACTTCTGGCGTTGATTTTTGGCACGCTGTTGAGTTCTCAAGGAACGGACGCTCCCTTCGTACTCACCCGCAGTAACACTTACTGGGGCTTTCCTCTGGGCTTTCGTTCTTCGCTTTTCTTTCTGCGTTCCAGACTCTATCAGAGTCTTTCTCGCCCGCTTTCCAGGTCCTCCGCTTTCGCGGTTTCCCTTTCCGGCTCCCCGACCTTACCAGTGCTTTCTGCGCCTTTCGCAACTCGGCCGATTCGCCGACGCGAAACGCACTGGGCGCAACGCAACGGCACAGGCCGAGAGCTGAGACGAAGATCAGCTACCTGTGGGGTGGGGTCCCGTCCATCGGCTGTTCGCGAGAAGTTCACGCGGCACGCCCTGGCGGGACTCACGACAGTACAACGCCGCCGGTTCACAGGCAAATCGATTCAGGCGTATGGTCTAGTCCACTACGGTGTCGCGAGACCGCGTCGCGGCCTCCTGCCAGGAGGTTCATTCGCGCGAACCGGGACATCTCATGACATACCCTTCTCAACGTACGCCGCCGAGGACACGCAGTGACGGCGGAGCGTCGAAGCCCCACCCCTGGGAGGCCCCCATGACCACCGTGACGTCCCCTCTTGCCGGGCGTGCCATCGGACTCGCGGCTGTGCCCGATCCGGTGTTCTCCGGCGCGATGGTGGGTCCGGGTACCGCTATTGATCCCGTGCGCGAGCCCTCGGAGGCGGTGTCCCCCGTCGACGGCGTGGTCGTCTCCCTGCACCCGCACGCGTACGTCGTCGTCGACGGCAACGGGCACGGTGTCCTCACACACCTCGGCATCGACACCGTCCAGCTCAACGGCGAGGGCTTCGAGCTGCTCGTCAACAAGGGCGACACCGTGACCCGCGGCCAGGCCGTCATCCGCTGGAACCCGCAGGCCGTCGAGGACGCCGGCAAGTCGCCGATCTGCCCCGTCGTCGCCCTCGAGGCAACGGCCGAGTCCCTCGCCGCCGTCAACGAGAGCGGCGACGTCAAGGCCGGGGACGTCCTCTTCAGCTGGCAGTGACGTGTCCGCCCGCACGGCGGGCGGCTCGGACATCCACCGCGGCGGCCGGGCCCGCCGCTCAATCGGAGACGGTGAAATGGAGACAACGCTGCGAGGCGTCGGCGTGAGCCACGGGGTGGCGATCGGCGAGGTGCGGCACATGGGCACGGCGGTCCTGGAGCCGCCGGCCCGGCAGATCACTGCGGATGAGGCGGAGCGCGAACAGGGGCGCGCCCGTCAGGCGGTGCGGGCGGTTGCGGCCGACCTGATCGCGCGCGGCCAGCTGGCCGGTGGCGAGGCCCAGCACGTGCTGGAGGCGCAGGCCATGATCGCCGAGGACCCCGAGCTCATGGCGGACGTGGACCGGCGCATCGCCGTCGGCAGCACCGCCGAGCGCGGCGTGTACGACGCGTTCGCGGCCTACCGCGACCTGCTCGCGGGGGCCGGAGAGTACATGGCCGGCCGCGTGGCCGACCTGGACGACGTCCGCAACCGCATCGTGGCGCGGCTGCTCGGCGTGCCGATGCCGGGCGTGCCGGACAGCAACGAGCCGTACGTGCTGATCGCGCGGGACCTGGCGCCCGCCGACACGGCGCTGCTCGACCCGGCGCTCGTCCTCGGCTTCGTGACCGAGGAGGGGGGTCCCACCAGCCACAGCGCGATCCTCGCGCGGGCGCTGGGCGTGCCGGCGATCGTGGCACTGCCGGGTGCCTGCGAGATCGCCGAGGGGACCCTGATCGCCGTGGACGGCAGCACGGGCGACCTGTTCGTCGATCCGTCGGCGGAGAAGCGGGCCGAGCTGGAGGCCGCGGCGGCCGAGCGGAAGGCGGCGCTGGCCGCTTCCTCCGGTCCCGGCGCGACCTCGGACGGCCACAAGGTGCCGCTGCTCGCGAACGTCGGCGGCCCGGCGGACGTCCCGGCTGCCGTGGAGGCGGGGGCCGAGGGTGTGGGCCTGTTCCGTACCGAGTTCCTGTTCCTGGACGACAGCAAGAAGGCGCCGTCGGAGGAGAAGCAGGTCGAGTCGTACCGCAAGGTGCTGGAGGCCTTCCCCGAGGGGCGGGTCGTCGTGCGCGTGCTGGACGCCGGCGCGGACAAGCCGCTCGACTTCCTGACGCCGTCCGACGAGCCGAACCCGGCGCTGGGCGTGCGCGGCCTGCGGACGCTGCTGGACCACCCGGAGGTGCTGCGGACCCAGCTGACCGCGCTGGCGAAGGCGGCCGAGGGCCTGCCGGTCTACCTGGAGGTCATGGCCCCCATGGTGGCCGACCGGGCCGACGCGCAGGCGTTCGCGGACGCCTGTCGCGCGGCCGGGCTGCGGGCGAAGTTCGGCGCGATGGTGGAGATCCCCTCCGCCGCGCTGCGGGCGCGATCGATCCTGCAGGAGGTCGAGTTCCTGTCGCTGGGCACGAACGACCTGGCGCAGTACACCTTCGCCGCCGACCGGCAGGTCGGTGCGGTGTCCCGGCTGCAGGACCCGTGGCAGCCGGCGCTGCTCGACCTGATCGCCTTGGCGGCCGAGGCCGCCAAGGCGGAGGGCAAGAGCTGCGGGGTCTGCGGCGAGGCCGCTTCCGACCCGCTGCTGGCGTGTGTGCTGACGGGCCTGGGTGTCACCTCCCTCTCCATGGGTGCCGCTTCCATCCCCTACGTGCGGGCGACGCTGGCCAAGCACACGCTGGCGCAGTGCGAGCGGGCCGCGGCGGCCGCGCGAGCGGCCGACAGTGCCGAGGAGGCACGGGTGGCCGCGCAGGCGGTGCTGTCCGGCGAGTGAGCCGGCGGTGTGCGCCGGCGTGCTGCCGGTGACTCGACGATCGAGGGGCCTTCGCCGGTGGCGGGGGCCCCTCGGCCGTTCGGAGCGGGCGGCTAGGAGTGGGGGTCGGGGCCGTCCACCTCGTAGCCGGGGCAGTATTCGACGCCCGGCTCCGGGGCGACGGGCTCTCCGGTGTCGGCGTCGGTGCAGTAGGCGTTGAACACCGCCGCCGCGGAGAGCGGGACGAGGCGGCCGCGGTCCAGGCGCCAGCCGTGGACCCGGTCGGCGAACCCCGGGGTGGTGCTGCGCAGCACCAGGCCCCCGGTGCCGCCGAGGGCGAGGCCGGCGGCGAGGACGGCCACGAAGCCCAGGCCTTCCCGGTCGGCGACGGACGGCGGGCCGTCCGGGTCGTCGGGGGCTTCGGCGTGGAGGACCGCGACGAGCTGCTCCTCCTCCGTCGGGACGCTGCACACCAGGTGGTGGTGGCCGGGGCCCGCCTGCTCCACGAGGCGGGTCAGGGCCGCGGTGGCCCGCTCGAACGCGGCGCGGCCGATGTCCTCCCCGCAGTCGGCGCAGGCCCCGACCCCGGCGAGGAGGGCGGTGGCGTACTCCCAGGTGGACTGCCGCACGGCCTCGTCGATCAGGAGCGGGACCATCTCGTCGACGGGGCGGCCGGTGTACGGCAGGGCCGGGCCGCTCCCCGCGAGTTCTGCGGTGAACCGGGTCCGCGATGCCGCGCTGTCGGGGTCTAGGCCGTTGTCGTCGCAGAACTCGGCGTACGCCTGTGGGTCGAAGAGGGCCACGGTCGTGTGGATGCCCTCGTCCGCGAGGGACCGCAGCAGGGCGTCCACGGCGCGGAGGTAGTCCTGGTGGTCCTCGAAGGCGAAGCTGCGGTAGCGGCGCATGGCCGCGAAGTCTCCGGCGTCGGCGAGGAGGCCGACGGTTCCGGGGACCTCGCGGCGCAGCGTGCGGCGCCGCGAGGCTTCCGCGCCCTCGTGGGCGGTTTGGCCGGTGGTGTGTCCCGTGGTGTGGTGCGTTCCTGACATGGCTTCCCCCTGAGTGGCCGTTCGGCGATCAACTGCTCACTCAGAGTAATCAGCGCCACTGACAGTGGCCGCGGCACCGTGGTCCACGGCCCGCGGCCACCGGCCCACCGGCCCCCCGGCGTCAGGAGCGGGTGCGGGCCAGCTCCTCGTAGAAGCGCAGCAGGTCGAGGTTGTCGACGGAGCCCGGGTTGACCGCCTTGTCCATCGGCGTGCCCTGCAGGAGGCGCTTGACCGGGACCTCGATGCGCTTGCCGGTGAGGGTGTGCGGGATGCCCGGCACCTCGATGATCTCGTCGGGCACGTGCCGCGGGGAGAGCTGCTCCCGGATGACGGCCTTGATCCGGCCGCGCAGGTCCTCGTCGAGGGTGGCGCCCGGCGCGAGGTGGACGAACAGCGGCATCCAGTAGCCGCCGTTCGGCTCCTCCAGGCCGATGACCAGCGATTCCTTGATCTCGGGGAGGCGCTCGACGGCCTCGTAGATGTCGGCCGAGCCCATCCGGACGCCCTGCCGGTTCAGGGTGGAGTCCGAGCGGCCGTGGATGACGACCGAGCCGTGGTCGGTGAGCGTGATCCAGTCACCGTGCCGCCAGACGCCGGGGAACATCTCGAAGTAGCTGTCGCGGTAGCGGCTGCCGTCGGGGTCGTTCCAGAAGCGGATCGGCATCGAGGGCATCGGGTTGGTGACGACCAGCTCGCCGACCTCCCCGGTGAGCGGCTTGCCCGACGGGTCCCAGGACTGCAGGTCCGTTCCCAGGCAGGCGGCCTGGAGCTCGCCGATGTGGACGGGGAGGGTGGGGACGGCGCCGGCGAAGCAGCTGCACACGTCCGTGCCGCCGCTGACCGAGGCGATCCACAGGTCCTCGGCCACCTCGTCGTGCAGCCACCGGAAGCCGTCGGGCGGCAGCGGGGAGCCCGTGGTCGCCACGCACTTCACCGCGGACAGGTCGAAGTCGCGCGAGGGGTGGACCCCGGCCTTGCGGCAGGCCATCACGTAGGCCGCGGAGGTCCCGTACAGGGTGGCGCGGGTGCGCTCGGCGATGCGCCACTGGGCACCGGTGTCGGGGTAGCCGGGGCTGCCGTCGTACAGGACGACCGTCGTGCCGGTGAGGAGGCCGGAGACGAGGAAGTTCCACATCATCCAGCCGGTGGAGGTGTACCAGAAGAAGCGGTCCTCGGGGCCGAGGTCGCAGTGCAGGCCGAGCTGCTTGAGGTGCTCCAGGAGGATGCCGCCCTGCGACTGGACGATCGCCTTGGGCAGGCCGGTCGTGCCGGAGGAGTACAGCACCCACAGCGGGTGGTCGAAGGGCACCGGCTCGAAGACCGGCTCGGCGGCGGCCGAGGTCAGGTCCGACCAGGCCAGGGCGCCGTCGGGGGTCGGCGTGCCGAGCAGCGGGATGTGCACGACGGCGCGCAGCGAGGGCAGTTCGGCACGGAGTTCGGCGACGGTGTCGCGGCGGTCGTGCTGCTTGCCGCCGTAGCGGTAGCCGTCCACGGTGAACAGGACGACGGGTTCGACCTGCTGGAAGCGGTCGAGGACGCTGCGGGCGCCGAAGTCGGGGGCGCAGGAGGTCCACACGCCGCCCACGGCGGCGGTCGCGAGGAGTGCGACGACGGCCTCGGGGATGTTGGGGAGGTAGCCGCTGACCCGGTCGCCGGGGCGTACGCCGAGGGCGCGCAGCTCGTTGGCCAGCGCCCCGACCCGGCCGCGGAGCTCGGACCAGGTGACGGGCACGGCCTCGTGGGTCTCGTCCACGTACAGCAGGGCGGCGGCGTCGGCGCGCGCCGGGTCCTCGCCGGCGCGCAGGGCGTGCTCGGCGTAGTTGAGGGTGGCGCCCGGGAACCAGCGGGCTCCGGGCATGGAGCGGTCGGCGAGGACCGTCTCGTACGGGGTGGTGAAGCGGACGTCGAACCACTCGGCGACGGCCTGCCAGAAGGTGTCGAGCTCGTCCACGGACCAGCGGTGCAGCGCGGGGTAGCCGCCCTCCGCGGGGGCCCCGTGGCGCTCGGCGGCCCAGGCCTGGAAGGCCGTGATGCGGGCCGCGGCGATCCGGTCGGGCCCCGGGGACCAGAGGGGTTCCGGCTGGGTGGACGAGGTCATGGGTCGGCTCCCGGTCAAGTGTGCGGCTCGCGCGTGGTGTGCGTTGCGTACGGTGCCATCGCGCGGTGGGTGTGCGTGCGGCGGCACACAGGGACGATGCCATGCGATCTACATCCGCACCAGAGGCCTCCGCGAGGCGCAGGCGCCTCATGGGCGGGTGAACGGGAGGTGAACGCCGCTCGCTCGGCCGACGGCCGATGGCAGGGTGAGCAGCATGAACGGTCGCGAACTGGTGCGTGCGGTGAAGGACATCGGGACGGAGCGGGGGCGGCGGGCGTGGCGCTCGGCGCTGCGCCACCGGCGGGCGGACGCGGTGGGGCTGCCGCGCCGGGGCGCGGAGCGGGCGCGGGTGCCGGGGCTGCTGACCGGTGCGGAGCCGCGCCCGGGCGGCGGGGTGCTGCGGTTCGCCCGCTCGGAGCTGCTGGTACGGGTCACGGTGGGCGGTGCGGTGTTCTGGGGCTGGGACGGGGCCGGGCCGATCCCCTCGTACGCGGTGGTGGGCAGCGGGCCGGAGCCCGACCCGCGGGCGGTGCTGGAGCCGGACACGGGCGGCGGCTGGCGGGTGGTGTCGGAGCGGGTGACGGTCGCGGTGTCCCGGCACGGGGCGGTGGAGGTCCGCACACCGGGCGGCGTGGTGCTGCGCCGCGAGCTGCCGCCGCGGTGGTGGGAGCCGGCGGGGGGCGGACCGGCCGGCGGCGGGGTGGGCGGCTCGGCGGGGGGCCTGGGCGCCGACGCGGCGGGCGGCTCGGCGGCTGCCGCGGCGGTCCGGGCCGTGGCGGAGCCGCGCTGGGGCGTGCGGGCCGAGGTGCCCGCGGACGCGCGGTTCTTCGGGCTGGGCGGGCGGGCGGCGGGACCGCGGCTGCGCGACGGGGTGTACCGACTGTGGAACACCGACCCGAAGGGCGGCTTCGGCCCGGGCGACGACCCCCTCTACATCACGATGCCGGTGCAGCTCGTCGTCGCCGACGCCGGGACGCACCTGGTGTTCCACGACAACTCGTGGGACGGCCGGGTGACGCTGCGCGAGGGCGAGGAGGGCGCGGGCTCGGGGCCCGACCGGCCCGGGATCAGCGAACTGCGCATGGACGGCGGACCCTTGCGGTGCTGGGTGCTGGTCGGGACGCCGGCCCGGATCCTGCAGGGCTGGTCGGGCCTGACCGGCGCGGCCGCCGTACCGCCCGACTGGGCGCTGGGCTACCAGCACGCGCGGTGGGGGTTCGGGAGCGCGGCGGAGGTGCGGCGCGTGGTGGCCGGCTACCGGGAGCGCGGGCTGCCGCTGTCCGCCGTCCACCTGGACATCGACCACTACGACGACCACCGCGTCTTCACGGTCGACGAGCAGCGGTTCCCCGACCTGCCCAGCCTGGCCGGCGAGCTGCGGGAGCAGGGGGTGCGGCTGGTGTCGATCGTCGACCCGGCGGTGAAGACGGGCGACGCGGTCCACCGGTCCGGCCTCGCGGTCGGCCCGGACGGCGCCTTCGTACGCGATGCGCAGGGCCGCGAGGTGCGGGGCGAGGTCTGGCCCGGCGAGTGCGCGTACCCCGACTTCACGGACCCGGCGGTGCGGCACTGGTGGGGCGGGCTGTACGCGGAGCGGCTGGCGCAGGGCTTCTCCGGGGTGTGGCACGACATGAACGAGCCGGTGTCCTTCGCGCCCTTCGGGGACATGACCCTGCCCCGGTCCGCGCGGCACGCCATGGACGGGGCGGGCGGGGACCACCGGTCCGCGCACAACGTGTACGCGCTGGGGATGGCACGGGCCGGGTGGGAGGGGCTGGTACGGCTGCGGCCCGCGGAGCGGCCGTTCCTGTTCTCCCGGTCGGGGTGGGCGGGCATGCAGCGGTACGGGGGCACGTGGTCCGGGGACGTGGAGACCGGCTGGGAGGGGCTGCGGGCCTCGCTCGCCCTGGTGCTGGGGCTCGGGCTGTGCGGGGTGCCGTACTCGGGCCCGGACGTCGGCGGGTTCGGGGGGACGCCGACGCCGGAGCTGTATCTGCGGTGGCTGCAGCTGGGCGCGTACATGCCGCTGTTCCGAACGCACTCGGCGATCTGGGCGGGGCGGCGGGAACCGTGGGAGTTCGGGCCGGAGGTGGAGCGGCACGCGGCCGCCGTCCTGGCGGAGCGGGAGCGGCTGCGGCCGTACTTCATGACGCTGGCCCAGCTGGCCCGGCGGACGGGGGCGCCGTACGTGCGGCCGCTGTGGTGGGGCGCGCCGGAGGACCGCGGGCTGCGGGACTGCGAGGACGCCTTCCTGCTCGGCGACGCGCTGCTGGTGGCACCGGTGCTCGAGCCCGGCGCGGACCGGCGGGCGGTCCGACTGCCGCGCGGGCGGTGGTACGACACGGCGACGGGGACGGCGTACGAGGGGCCGGGCACGGTGCTGCTGGATGCGCCGCTGGGCAGGGTCCCGGTGCTGGCCAGGGCGGGGGCGGTGCTGGGGGTTCGGGGGGCGGGGGGTACGGGGGGTACGGGGGCTTCGGCGGATTCGGGGGCTTCGGGGGATTCGGGGGATTCGGGGGCTTCGGGGGATTCGGGGGCCGGCCTGGATCTGGAGGTGTGGGCTCCGGCGCGGGGGCGGACCGGGGGTGGAGTGGTGATCCGGGATCCGGGGCTGGGCTTCGACCAGGGCGAGGTCGAGCGGTACACGGTGCGGTGGGCGGGGGACGCGGTGGTGGTGGAGGACGAGGACGGGGGGCTGGTGGAGGAGGGGGTTGTGGTGCGGGGGGATTGCGGTGGGGGTGGGGGTGAGGGCCGAGTTGTGGGGACTCGGGGAGGTGCGGGTGCTGCCTCTTCCTCTACCCCTTCCTCTACCTCTTCCTCTTCCTCTACCTCTACCTCTTCCACATCTCCTTCCCCTCCCTCCTCTCCGTCCGGTTTCTCCGGCTCCGGGAAGGATGTAGCTCCGCTATAGGGGCATACGGGACCCTGACCGTGCGCGGTGTACCGGCCGCGCTGCCGTCGGAGCGGTTCGATCAGGGGGTTTGTAATGGTCTTGGCGAGCCCGGCGAGGCCTGCGCGACCGTTGGTTCCTCGGCTGCGGGCGTTACAGGGCCCGCGCCACTGGGACATGGCGCCAGGAGCGGAAGTCGTGGGTGCGTGCCAGTTGCTTGCTGCGTGGACGCTCGTCGTCGCGACGCAACAGGCGGCCCCGGGCAGATCCCTGACGATGTTCGGCGTCGGGTCGGTGGTCGCCGTGGCGGTGGGCTTCTTGCACGGAGCGCTGCTCGTCAAGCCCTTGGCGCTGCTCGGTCGACTGACGGCCCGCCTGACGGCGTGGCCGCAGTCGGTTGCGGTACTGGTGCTGATGGTGCCGCTCTCGGCACCGCCGGCGGCTGCGGTCCGGTGGTGGCTCCGCCAAACCGTGGCGGCGACCCCTTCCTTCGGGGCAGTGTGGGCCGGCACGGCGGCGTGCGCGGTACTCCCGCTCGCCGCCGGGGCGGCTTTGCGCGCCCGGGCGGTCCCGGTGCCGGCGAAGACCCTATGGGCCAGGGCCCTGACAGTGACGGCGGCAGCCGTGGCGGTGACGACGATGGCCGGCTTCGTGATGGAACTGCCGGTCTAACGGACGGGGTCACGGTCAGCCGGGGTCGGGGAGTGTCCGGGGGCGTCCCGTCAGCCCATTGTCCTTTCGGTTCGCGCCGGCCCGTCAAGGGCGCTCCTTCGTCGCGTCGCTTCGCGATGTCGCTACGCTCCACCCTTGACAGACCGACACGAACCGAAATGCCAAAGAGCTGCCGGGAAGCCCCCGAAGGATGGCCGGGAGGAACAATCCGACAACGGCCATCGTCAGAGAGCCCACTCCCCCGCCCCATGTGCGGAATCCTTCCTTCCCGGATCCCCTTACCTCCCCGGCACCGGGCATCCGGGAAGCCGAGCCCCAAGGCCCACGAGAAAGCCATCTCCGGAACCGACGCGCTCCAACCCGCACCAGACTTCAGTGAGATGGCTGCCAGGAGCCGACAGACGCGTCAGATCGCTACGTGCTCCTCATTTCTCGGCGACTGCCGGCCGTCTGGGGCTGGTAGCGCACCAGATCGCTACGTGGCCCGGTACGTCTTGGCGGCCGCCGCCCGTCTTCGGCCGATGGGCGCCCGAGATCGCTACACGCTGCCGCCGGATCGACGACTGGCGGTCGTCCTCGGTGATTTCGACAACGCCAGCGCTATCAGCCACGGACGGTCGTCTGACGCTGAGACGTGCCGGGCCACGTAGCGATCTGGTGCGCTACCCGCCACGGACGGTCGGCAGTCGCCGAGAAATGAGGAGCGCGTAGCGATTTGGGGCGTTCCCCGCCCCCGATGGTCATCTCATTGACGTCTGGTGCGGGTTGGAGCCCCCCTCGGCTCCGGCGATGGCCCCTTTTGCGGGTCTGGGGGCTCGGCTACCCGTATGCCCGGTGCCGGGGAGGGATGGGAATCCGGGAAGGAAGGATTCCGCACATGGGGCGGGAGAGGGAGGTCTCTGACGAGGGAGAAGGCTGGACATGACCCCCTGGCCATCCTTCGGGGGCTTCCCGGCAGCTCTTTGGCATTTCGG
>NZ_JBEYXN010000055.1:0-12248 GCF_040704625.1 Streptomyces sp. NPDC046866 | reverse complement strand
ACATCCTGCAGACCTACACCGTGAACGCCTCCTCCGAGGTCGCCAACGGCACCTGGAAGCTCCGGGTCAACGACAACGCCGGCGGCGACACCGGCAAGATCGACGCCTGGAACCTCACCTTCTGAGCCGAGGCCCGCACAGCCGGACGGAAAGCCGGTCCGGGCCGCGGCACGCACGACGCGCAGGCCGTCGGGGAGCGGATCCCTCCGCACCCCGGCGGCCTGCGCCGTCCGCTACCGCGTGCGCAGCACGCAGTCCCCGCACAGCCCGCCCCCCGGCACCTTGTAGTACAGGCAGCAGCTGCGCCGCACGAAGGCCACCCCGAGCCCCTCCTCGTGGACGAACCGGCCCGTCCCGCCGAGCGCCCCGCCCTCGCCCAGCAGCCCGGCCGCCAACTCCACCGCCGCTGCGCCGGGCACCCGGTCGAGCAGCACCCGCAGCGCCCCGACCAGCGCGGAGGCCGCGTTCCCGCGCAGCACCTTCGGTGAGACCCCGTGGCGCTCGCGCAGGGCCGCGCCCAGGCCGTCGAGGTGGGCGAGGACGGATCCGCCGAGCTCCGCCGCCGGCAGGGACCCTTCGCCGGGATCCGGCAGCCACAGCTCCAGCGAGCCCGCGGCGGGCAGCCGCCACCACACGCGCTGCGCCGACAGGTCCGGCACCCGGCCGGCCAGGGCGGCGCAGCCCAACCCCAGTGACCACAGCCGCGAGGCGATCCCGAACTGCGCGGTCGACGCGGCGACCCGGCCGGGACCGCTGCCGATGCGCCGCCCGATCTCGGCGACGTACGGCCCGAGCAGCGGCCCGTACAGCTCCTGGAGCGGGCGGAAGCCCTCCCCGGGCGGCTCCTTGCCGTACGGCACGCTGAAGAACGGCCCCACCCGGGCCAGCCGGAGCAGTACGTCGTCCATGTCCATGCCGAGGATGATCTCAGGCGGAGGACGGCCCTCCGACCGGCCCCGCCTCCTGCCCGGCCCGTGCGCCGGCCTCCCCGGCCCGTACGCCCGCCCCCGCTGGCCGGGCGTCCCCCCGGCCCGCCTGCGCCCACCGGACCGCCGGCCCCATCGCGTACGAGGCGGCCAGCAGCACCGCCCCCAACAGCAGCCAGCCGGGGATCCCCCACACCAGCAGCAGCGAGGTCAGCACCGTCGGCCCCAGCGTCCGGGCGACCGGCACCCCGGCGCCGAAGAAGCCCTGGTACTGGCCGATGTGCTCGGCGGGCGCGAGCGCGAAGCCGATCTGCCAGGACCCGGCGGACTGCCGCATCTCCCCGTCCACCTGGAGCAGCGCGCCCGCCACCAGCAGGGCCGCGGCCGCCCAGCCGGCGGTCGGCAGCGCGGAGAGGGCGAACACGACGCACGAGGCGGCCATGGCCCGCCCGGAGATCCGCAGGGCCCGCCGCGCCCGGTCCAGGTCGGTCACCGGCCCGGCCGTGCGCACCTGGAAGAGCATCACGGCCCCGGTGTTGAGGACGAACAGCGCCGAGACCAGCCAGCCGGGGGCGCTGGTCCGCTCCGCGATCCACAGCGGGATCGCCAGGCTCAGCAGCGGCATGCGCAGCAGCAGGACCGCGTTCAACAGGGTGACGAGCACGTACGGCCGGTCCCGCAGCACCGCCGCGCGGGGCTGCCCGGCCGACCTCTGCGGTACGGGGGCGACCGCGGGCAGCGAGAGCAGGACGCCGGCGCAGACCAGGAAGCCCACCGCGTCCAGGGCGAGGGCCGCCCGGTAGGCCGGCCCGGTGCCGGCACCCAGGGCGATCCCGCCGAGCGCCGCGCCGAGGGCGAGGCCGGCGTTCAGCACCGACTGGAGGTGGGCGAGGACGCCGGTGCGCTGCCCGGGGCCGACGAGGCCGGCGAGCAGGGCCTGCCGCGCGGCGGCCAGGCCGCACTGGGCGGTGGCGTAGGCGACCACCGCGAGCACGAAGGCCCCGTAGGAGCGGATCACCAGGAAGGAGGCGACCGACGCGGCGGTGGCGAGCGCCAGCAGCACGGAGGTGCCGCGGGGGCCGCGCCGGTCGGCGAGCGCCCCGAGCGGCACGCCCGCGACGGAGCCGACGGCCCAGGCGAGGGTCAGCCCGATGCCGATCCGGGCGGGCGAGAGCCCCACCACGCGGGTGAAGTACAGGGCCGAGCACACGTAGTAGGCGCCGTCTCCCACGGCGTTGGCGAGCTGGGCCGCGGCCAGGCGGCGGGGGGCTCCGGGCGGGGGCAGGATGCGGCTGGTCACACGCTCATCAGATCAACTGAATGGCCCGTTCCGAAGGGCCAATCCCCACCTTCCGACCTGGGCCAATCCACCGCCCGGAGCGGCCCGGGCGCCGCCGCTGCGCCCTCCTGCGGCCGGCCCGCCGGCGGAGCCCGTCCGACGACGCGTGTTCGATGCTTAAGGCTCCCGAGTCGGACCGGCGGACCACCCGCGGAGCCGGCCGGTGGGGCCCCGTGCGGGCATGCACAGGCCGGGCTGCATTGCCGCAGGTCAGAGGTGATCGCAAGGTGAACGGAAACCGTCGGGACCGCCGTCCGGGGCGTCGGTGAAAAACATCGCCGCGGCGTTGCCATTCAGGGGGTTCAAGAGAGGACATTAAGGGGCTACATTGAGGCACTCGCGCTTCACCTGACAGCCCGTTGCCTTTCACCCGCGTTTTGCGCGGGGGGTGACCTCGGAAGCGCAGACTGTGCAACCACCCCACCGCCCAGAAGGACCGAAGGCTCCGTGCCCGTACCCGTACTCCTCGCCGGCCGCTCCGTGCGGCTCGAGCCCCTCGCCCCCCACCACGTCGAGGCCTTGGCCACGGCCGGGGCCGAGGATCGTACGACTTACGCCTTCACCCCCGTACCCCATGGGGTGCAGGCGTCCCACGAGTACATCGACCGCGCCCTCGCCGACCAGGCGGCGGGCCGATCGCTTCCGTTCGCGGTGGTCAGAGCCGCGGACGGTCTGGTTGTCGGTTCGACCCGGTTCCTGGAGCTGGACTACTGGCAGGGGCCGCTGGTCTGGCCCGCCGTGCCGGGCGTCCCCTTCGGTGATCCGGCGACGGCGATCCCCGATGCCGCCGAGATCGGAAACACCTGGCTGTCCCCGGGCGCCCAGGGCACCGGCATCAACACCGAGGCGAAGCTGCTCATGCTGCGCCATGCCTTCGAGACCTGGGGCGTGCGGCGGATCTCGCTGCGCGCCGACGCCCGCAACGTGCGCTCGCGCGCCGCGATGGAGCGGCTCGGGTTCACTCCCGAGGGGGTCCGCCGGGCCCACTCGCGGGGGCTGGACGGGGCCGTGCGCAGTACCGCCTTCTACTCGATCCTCGACGAGGAGTGGCCGGCCGTGCGGTCGATCATCGAGCTGCGGCTCTCGGCGCGGGCGCCGCGCAAGCGCCGGCGCAAGACCCTCATCCCGGCGTAACGGTCCTGCGCAGGTCCGGCGGAACGGTCCTGCGCAGGCCGCCACGGCCCTCGGGCCGGCCCCTCACGGCGTCAGCCGAGGAAGGCCGGGGCGAGGGCCGACGTCATCAGCCGTGCCGGCGCTCCGCTGCCGTCGGCCGGGACGGTGTACAGGTCGGCGCCGAAGTCCCCGGGCAGGGAGTAGACGACGTTCCGGTCGTCCGTCCACACCACCTGGTCGTCCACGCTGCGCTCCTCGGCGAGCGGGGTCTCCTGCAGGGAGGCCAGGTCGAGGGCGTACAGCCGCCAGGGGGCGTCGTCGGGCAGGCCCTGCACCCGCTTCTTGAACACCAGCCGGGTGCCGTCCGGCGACAGGGAGGGGCATTCGAGGTTCTCGCGCAGGGTGGTCACCGTCCGCTCGGCCAGGTCGCCGCGGACCAGGTGGGTGCGGCCGCCGGTGGCCAGCGTCGCGTAGAAGGTCCGCTCGTCCGCGGCGAAGGTCACACCCCAGAAGTTCACGTCGGCGCTGCGGTAGGCCTTGCCGTCCTTGTGGATCGTGAAGTCCTCCAGCGAGGCCTCGAGCCGGCCGGTGCGCAGGTCGAGCAGCGAGGTCCGGGTGGAGAAGTTCGTCCCCGCGTAGCTGTCCCCGCCGACGAAGACGGTCCAGGCGGCGAGGTGCCCGCCGGGCGAGACCCGGGCGCGGGTCGGGATGCCGGCCAGCGGGTGGACGGCGGTCTCCTTCAGCCCGGCGTCGAGGACGACCGCCCGGTAGCCCTCCTGGACCCCGCCCTTGTCGGCCTGGAGGCAGATCCCGGTGCCGGCCGCGGAGTGGAAGCGCAGGCAGCTCACGCCGGAGGCGGTCCGGGGTCCGTCCGGCGCGTCCGCGGCAACGGTGGCGAGCTCGTCGCGGTGCGGGCCCCAGGCCATGTTGCGGAAGACGATGCGCCGTCCGCCCTCGGCCGGGGCGAGGGAGACCGCGCCGCGGCGGATCTGCGGGCCGCCGGCCCGGGGGTGGTTCTTCTCGTCGGCCCGGGAGGAGGCCCGCACGACGGCGAGCACTCCCACGGCGGCGAGCAGGACGGCGGCGCAGACGAGGATCAGGATCCGGCGCTGGAGGGTCATGGGGGCCTTTCGTGGGAGGGGGTGCTTCGAGTGCCCGGGCGGCGTGCGGCTCGGCGCCCGGCGTCTCAGGCGCCGTCGGCGCCAGCGCCGTCGCGGGCCTGGCCGGCCAGGGCGACCTCGTCGCGGGACTCGTCATCGCGGGCCTCCTCGTCCGCCGGGCGCAGCAGGAGGAGGCAGGCGGCGACGGCCGCGGCCAGCAGCACGGCTGCGGCGGCGAGCGCGGGGCGGGCGCCCCAGGCCGTCCAGGCGGCGCCGAAGCCGAGGGAGGCGGCGAAGCGGGCGAGGGCCTGGCCTGTCTGGACGAGGGCGAGGCCGCCGCCGCGGTGCCGCTCGGGCACGGCCCCGGCGGCCGCCGCCATCAGGACGCCGTCGGTGGCGGCGTAGAACCCGCCGTGCAGCAGCAGGACCGCGTACGGCAGCGCCGGGTGGTGGCCGCCGGCCAGGAGGAGTCCGTACGCGGCGAGCAGCGCGAGGTGGCCGCCGAGGAAGACCCGCCGGCGGCCGATCCGGTCGGCGAGCCGGCCGAGCGGCAGGGCGAGCAGGAAGAAGGCGGCGGCCGTGCCGAGCGGGAGCAGGGCGAACCAGCGGTCGGCGATCCCGGTGGCGCGCTGCAGCAGCAGGAAGACGAAGGCGTCGCTCACGGTGCACAGGCCGAGCAGCAGGGCGCACAGGGCGGTGCGGCGCAGGTCACGGCGGCGCAGCAGGCCCAGGGAGGCCCGCAGCGAGACGGGAGCGGCGGCGCCGGCGGGCGCGGTGCGCCGGCCCGGTACGAAGAGCACGAGCACCAGCACGCCCAGGGCGGCCACGCAGGCGCTGACGGTGAACACGGCGTCGTAGCCGTCGGCGGCGCGGCGCAGGATCAGGAAGGCCAGGAGCGGCCCGATCAGCGCACCGGCGGTGTCCATGGCGCGGTGCACCCCGAAGGCCCGGCCGCGCTCCGCGGCCGGAGTGGCCAGCGAGATCAGTGCGTCGCGCGGGGCGGTGCGCAGGCCCTTGCCCGTGCGGTCGAGGGCCAGGACGGCGCCGATGGCGGGCAGGGTGTGCGCGAGCAGCAGCAGCGGCTTGCACAGGGCGGAGAGGCCGTAGCCGATGCCGGCGAGGGCCTTGTGCCGGCCGAGCCGGTCGCCGAGGTGGCCGCCGGTGAGCCGGACGAGGGCGCTGACGCCGTTGTAGACCCCGTCGAGCAGGCCGAAGCCCAGCGGCGACAGGCCGAGGCCGGCGACGAGGTAGAGCGGGAGCACGGCCGTGACCATCTCGGAGGAGACGTCGGTGACGAGGCTGACCGTGCCGAGGGCGAGCACCGTGGGCGCGAGCGCGGCGCGCCGCCCCGGGCTGGTGCCCGGGGCGACGGCCGGCGTCTCGGGGGCCACGGCGGGCGCGGGGGTACCGCGACTGTCCGCGACGTACATGGTCAGGAGGCCCAGATCCCCGTGATGTCCTTGGCGGTGGCGGCGTTCCCGGCGTGGGTGGTCAGCCCGGCCAGGCCCTCCAGGGTGCGGAGCATGTCGTAGTGGTTGTAGGTGGTGGCCGACGTGCTGCCGGGGGTGACGGGCTGCCCGTACAGGACGGTCGGGATCTTGTTTCCGGAGAGGCGGTTGTCCTCGTCGAAGGTGACGACGAGGAGGCTGTTGTGGGTCTTGGCCCAGTCCGCGTAGGCCTTGAGGTTGTTCTTGAGCCAGGTGTCGCCGGTGCCGACGGAGCAGTCGTGCATGTCGTTGCACAGGTCCGGGACGACGAAGGACACCTTGGGCAGGGTGGTGAAGTCCGTCGGGAACTGGCTCATGGTCTTGGCCGAGCTCGTCGGCACGTTGGAGAACGCGAACCAGGGGTTGTGCTTGCGGGCGTACCTGCCGCTGCTGCAGGTGGTGGAGCCCTGGCTGGGCAGGCCCTCGTTGTAGCTGCCCCAGCTCTTGCCCGCGGCGATGAGCTCGGAGGCGAGGTTGGGGGCGGACTTGGAGCCGGGGGTGTAACAGCTGTCGTCGGTGACGCCCTGGTTGGAGCCCGAGAAGAGCTGCAGGTAGTTCGGCTGGCTGGGGTGGGTCACGCCGTAGGACTGGGTGAGGTTGGCGCCACCCGCCTTCAGCGAGTTGATGTACGGGGCGCTGGAACTGCCGATGACCTGGCTGTAGGCGTGGTTCTCGAAGACCACGACGACGACGTGGTCGGGGGCGGGGAGTCCGGCCGCGTGTGCGGGCTGGGCACTGCCGAGGCCGGCCCACAGGGTGGTGCCGGCGGCAGTGAGGCCGAAGGCGGTGGCTAGGGCGGTCTTGCGGCGGGACCATGAAGAGGTCATGCCAAACACGGGGGTACCTCCGGGCAGGGGGAACGGGGTCTGGGCGGCGGCGCGCACGCACCATACGCCGGGCCGTGTGCATGGGCCAGGGACGGCGGGCCAACACCTCGAGAACTCCGGCCGGCCTGCCGGTGTCGGGCAACGGCCGACCCCAGAGCTGGCCAAGAGGTGGAAAAGAGGGAACCGCGGACGGCATAAGCTCATCCTTCAATCGGAAAGAGACCACCCCCCGACGGGGCAGCACCAGCCGGAGAGCAACCGCACATGTCGTACTCACCCGACGGACAGCACCAGCCGTACCGGTCGGAAGGGCAGTACCAGCAGCAGCCCTACGGCACCTCGTACGCGCAGCCGCCGTACGAACCCCAGCAGCAGTACGAGCCCCCGTACGGGCCACCGCAGCCCCGGTACGAAGGATTCGAGCCCGAGGACGAGCCGCGCCGCCCCCGCAAGGGCCGGCGCTGGCTGATAGCGATCGTCTCCGTGCTGGCCCTCCTCGGCATAGCCGCCGGCGTGATGTGGCACTTCGAGATACCCCCCTTCACCGACAAGGGCAAGGACGTCTCCTTCGGCAAGCCCGCCGGCGGGAAGGCGGCCGAGGCCCCCAAGCAGAACCCGAACTCCAAGGCGCTGATGCCGACGGGCCCCGCGGCCGAGTTCAAGAACACGATGACCCTGGGCGACGGCACGCACGTGGCCGTCACCACGCTGGACGGCAAGAAGTCCGGCTTCAAGGGCAAGGTCTGGGTCTGGGCGCCCAAGGAGTACAACGACCCCAAGTTCGCCAAGAGCGGATTCCCGGTCATGATCGCCCTGCCGGGCGGCGCGGGCTACCCCACCAACTACTGGATGGGCACCGACCTGGGCCTGCAGACCAGCATCAGCAAGTGGTACGCGGAGGGCAAGAGCAAGCCCTTCCTCCTGGCGATGCCGGTGCTCAACCCCTCCGGTGACGAGAAGGGCATCTACTGGGACGGCTCCGACATCCCCAACCAGCCCAAGATGGGGACCTGGCTGACGGAGGACGTCCCGGACCTGATGAAGGCGAACTTCCGCACCATCAAGTCCCGTGACGGCTGGGCCTACATGGGCTCCTCCACCGGCGGCTTCGCGAGCCTGAAGGCCGTCCTGAAGCACCCGGACAAGTTCAAGGCCGCCATCTGCTCCGGCCCGGACGTCGTGCCCGACTCCTCGCTGTGGAAGGGCTTCGACAAGGAGAAGGCCGAGAACAACCCGGAGGTGCTGGCCAAGGCCCTCATCGACAAGAAGGGCCCGGACGTCTACCTCGCCTTCCAGGTCGGCGACAACGAGAACAACAAGAAGACCCTCCCCGACGTGCAGAAGTGGATCGCCACCTACGGCAAGGGCCCGGTGCACACCAGCATGAGGGTCATCCCGGGCGGCCAGCACAACGCCAAGACCTACGTGCCCAACATGGGCGAGGGTCCGATCCAGTTCATCAGCAAGGTCATGGAAGGGCCGGTGGAGTGACCACCGCCTCCGACGCCCCGGACGCCTCGAAGCCCTCGGACGCCTGAGCACGAGCACGCAGCGGCCCGCCGAACACCATCGGCGGGCCGTCGCCGTTCCAGGCGGGCCAGCCCGGGTCGCCGGCCACGGCGAAGCGCACCCAGGCCGCGTGCATCCGGTCGGCGAGCTCCTGCGGGGCGTCCGGGCCCGCCAGCCACGCCGACTCCGGCACGGAGAGCGTGTCGAACACGAAGCCCAGCTCCAGGGCGTGACAGGCGCCCAGACCCGGCACCCCGGAGGGCCAGGCGAACTCGTAGAGGAAGCTCGGCGCCGAGCGGGGGGCCCCGGCGAGCCGGCGCAGCGGGTCGCGCAGCAGCCGGTCGGTCAGCAGCTGGCCCGCGAGCTCGGCCGGGCCCGCGCCGGGCAGTGCGGCGCGCAGCGCCCGTACCGCCGCGCGGTCCTTGCCGCTGCGGACGCGCCCGAGCGCCACGGCGAGCGGACCGAGCCGGTCCAGCAGCCGCAGCGCGCCGGTGGGGGCCAGCCAGAGACGGTACTCCTCGCTGGTCCAGCCCAGCAGCAGCGGTACGTCGTCCCGGGCGGCCGCCGCCACCAGCGGATCGGCGGGCAGCGTGTCCGGGTCGGCGACCAGGCCGAGGGCGGGCCCGGCGGCCAGCGGGCTCGAGCGGCGCAGCGCGGCGCCCTGCGCGGCGAGCAGATCGGGCAGGGGCACGTCCGCGAAGGCGCCGGCGGTCGCGGGCACCTTCAGCAGCGAGGCCATCCGCCGGACCACGGCGCGCACCCGGTCCCGCGGCAGCACCTCGGGGGCGCCGCTCTGCAGGGCGGCCTGCGCGAACAGGCCGGCGGCGCGGGGGGCGGCCAGCAGGGCGCCGGTGCTGATCGCGCCGGCGGACTCGCCGAAGACCGTGACGCGGGCCGGGTCCCCGCCGAAGGCCTCGATGTTCTCCCGGACCCAGGTCAGAGCCGCGATCTGGTCGAGGAGGCCCCGGTTGGCGGGGGCGTCGGGGAAGAGACCGTAGCCGAGGACCCCGAGGCGGTAGTTGGCCGAGACGAGCACGACGCCGTCACGGGCGAAGGCGGAGCCGTCGTAGACCGGGACGGCCGAGGAGCCGCGGGTGAGGGCGCCGCCGTGCAGCCACACCATGACGGGCAGCCGGGCGCCCGGGTCGGGGGCCGGGGTCCACACGTTGAGGTTGAGGCAGTCCTCGCCGGGGACCTCCGGGTCGGGCAGCAGCGCCGCGAAGGTGGGCGGATAGGGCACCTTGGGCGCGGTGGGACCGTACGCACCGGCGTCGCGTACGCCGTCCCAGGCGGCCGGGGGCTGCGGGGCGGCGAAGCGCAGCGCGCCGACGGGCGCGGCGGCGTACGGGACGCCCCGGAAGACGGCGGTCCCGCCCGGGCCGGTGCGGCCCTCGACCACGCCGTGTCCGGTCCTGACCCGGGGCCGGCCGCTGCCGCCGCCCGCTGTGCTCATGGTGTCGTGCTCCCGCCGTCGCCGGTGCGGCCGCGGGCGCGTGCGCCGCGTCGTACCGCCCGTGTGTGCCTGTCCGCCGTGTCTGCAGTGTCTGCCATGTCGGCTGTGTCTTCGCCTCTGCCTTCCCCGCGCACGGTCGCACAGCCCTGCGACGGGTGACAAGGCGTGACCCGGTCCGGGCGGGTCCGGGTTGGACCGGCATGCGACCTCCCACTCCCCCCTCCCTCCCCCGCCGGGCCCGCTCCCTCCGGCCGGCCCGCCCCCTGCTGTCGCTCCCCCTCCTCCTGCTCGCCGCAGCCGCGGGCACGGCGGGGGCGGCGGCCACGGCCCGGGCCGCCTCCGGGACCGGCTCCGGGGACGACTTCCAGTACGTCAACCAGCGCGACAAGGTCCAGGTCCTGCAGTCCCCGCGGGGCTGCGTGGAGGCCGGTGGCGGCGGCGCCCGGGGCGTGGCCAACCGGACCACCGGCACGGCGACGCTGTACCCGCGGCCGGGCTGCACGGGGAGCCCGCTCGCGGTCCTGCCGCCCGGCGGAGGGGGCCAGATCACGCCGCGGTTCGCGTCCGTCCGATTCGACTTCACCACGACGGCCCAGCGGCCGTGACCCCTGGCCTCCCCCGGCGTTGTATGCCATGTCAATGCCGCAGATCTTGCGGCGTCCCACATCTCATGAGGAGATCTTGATGTCGCGTATCGCGAAGGCAGTCGCCATCACCGCTGCCGCCGGTAGCGTCCTGGCCGCCGGTGCGGGTCTCGCCGTCGCCGATGCCAGCGCGAACGGTGCGGCCGTCGGCTCGCCCGGTGTCGTGTCGGGCAACGTGGTCCAGGTTCCGGTGCACATCCCGGTCAACGTGTGCGGGAACACCGTGAACATCATCGCGCTGCTGAACCCCGCGTTCGGCAACACCTGCATCAACGCGTCGGGTGGCGGCGAGAAGCACCACACCGAGGGCTACGGCGAGTGATCACGTCCGCCTGAGGAACCGGCTGCCGGCCCGATGACGGGCTGAAGCGAGGGCCCCCGCCGTGCGGCGGGGGCCCTTCGCGCGCCCGGCGCCCGGCCCGCGCAGGTCATTCGTAGCGGTACAGGCCCTGGTGGCCGAGCATCTCGCGCGGGGTGATCCCCCACGGCGGCATCGGCTCGTCCAGGGAGACCACCCGGCCGTGCTGGAGGTCGCCCAGCGGCAGCGGGGCGGCGGGCAGGTAGCCGGAGCCGGGGTGCTGGCGCTGCCAGCGGTCCCACAGCAGGTCCACGAACGCGTGGTGCAGCCAGAAGGCGGGATCGTTGGGCGCGGCCCCGCCCGTCATGTGGCCGCCGATCCACTGGTGGACCTTGTTGTGGTTGCGCCAGCGCTCGCTCTTCGGCGCGGCCCAGCCCTCCAGCTTGTTGCGGAAGCCGCCCTCGCGGGCGGTGGAGTTCCACGGCTCGGTGTCGTACGTCGGGTCGTCCAGGGCCCACTGGAGCTCGGCCGCGGTGGGCAGCGCGATCGGGCTCTGCGGCCGGCCGAGGTTGCGGGTGAGGAAGCGGGCCTCCGAGAAGCCCACGGTGATCTCCCAGTTGCCCCGGCTGTGGGCGAAGGGGCCGGTCATCACCTGGCGGTCGCCCGCGCGGCCGGTGCCGCCGAGGAAGTCCTCCGCCCACAGGGAGGAGGCCGGGCTGTTGTCCGTGGTCCAGTCCCAGTAGGGCACGCTCACGCCCGGGGCCACGCCCTGGAGCAGCCGTTCGAACTCCAGCAGGTAGCGGCGGTGCCAGGGGAAGAAGGACGGCGACATGTGCCCGACGCGGAGCTTGGTGTCCTTGTCGGGCACGAAGTACTTGTCGTGCGTGCGCACCAGGTCGTCGTACGCGCCGGTGCGCTTGAGCTCCAGCACCGCCGCCGTGAACCGCCTCTTCTGGGCGCTGGTCAGGTTCCGCTGGTTCTGGCGGGTGTACAACGCGGGGGTCCTCCCGTTTCGGTGCGTCAGCGGTGGTGCGGGGCGGCGAGTGCCAGCTGGGTGGTGCCCAGTTCGTCGACGGCCGCGCGGGCGGCCTCGAGTGGGGTGGAGAAGGACTGGAAGTGGTTGATGCCGCTCAGGTAGCTGCCGTCGGCGCGCTGCATCACGTGCAGCGGGCGGCCGTCGATGCGGACGTCCGCCGCGCTGACCGAGATGTGCCGGCCGCGGTAGGTCTCCTCGGCGAGGGGGGCAGGGGTGAGGGTCTGGCGGGGGCGGCGGGCGCGCAGTACGGGTGCCAGGGCCGCGGCGGTGCCGGCGAGCACCGCCGCGGTGAAGGCCGTCCGCAGGACCGCGCGGCGGGTGGGTGGTGCGCAGGCGGATGCGGATGCGGATGCCGGTGCCGGTGCGGCGTGCATGCGTTCTCTCCCTCGCTCGGTGGTGATGCGCTACGGGGTCTAACGCAGCGCAGCAAGGGAGGTCACCTCGCCCCACCGACGCCTGACACGAGGGCCCGGCAAATCCAGCCTCGCCGGCGTTTGAGGCGCGGGGTCTGGGGCG
>NZ_JBEYXN010000054.1:0-14008 GCF_040704625.1 Streptomyces sp. NPDC046866 | reverse complement strand
TCTTCCCACCTCCCCCCCACCCGGCCCCCGCGCACCACCGTACCCCCCCGGGCCGGGCCGCGCCCCCCCGGGCCCGGCTTCCGTGTCAGGTCACACCGGAGTGTGTCAGTTGTCGTACTCGTCCAGCGGCGGGCAGGAGCAGACCAGGTTCCGGTCGCCGAAGGCACCGTCGATGCGGCGCACCGGCGGCCAGTACTTCTCCGCGGCCACGACGCCGCCGGGGAAGACGGCCTCCTCGCGGGTGTACGGGTGGTTCCACTCGCCGCCCAGCGCGGCCGCGGTGTGCGGGGCGTTCGCCAGCGGGTTGTCCTGCGCCGGCCACTCGCCGCCCGCGACCCGCTCGATCTCCGCGCGGATGGCGATCATCGCGTCGCAGAACCGGTCGATCTCGACCAGGTCCTCGGACTCCGTCGGCTCGATCATCAGCGTGCCGGCCACGGGGAAGGACATGGTCGGAGCGTGGAAGCCGTAGTCGATCAGGCGCTTGGCGATGTCGTCCACGCTCACGCCCGTCGCCTTCGACAGCGGGCGCAGGTCGATGATGCACTCGTGCGCGACCAGGTTGCCCGGGCCGGTGTAGAGCACCGGGTAGTGCGGCTCCAGGCGCTTGGCGATGTAGTTGGCGCCGAGCACCGCGACCTGGGTCGCCCGCTTGAGGCCCTCGCCGCCCATGAGGCGCACGTACGACCAGGAGATCGGCAGGATGCCGGCCGAGCCCCACGGCGCGGCCGAGATCGGGCCGACGCCCGTCTCCGGGCCGGCGGTCGGCTGCAGCGGGTGGTTCGGCAGGTACGGGGCCAGGTGCGCCCGGACACCGACCGGGCCGACGCCCGGGCCGCCGCCGCCGTGCGGGATGCAGAAGGTCTTGTGCAGGTTCAGGTGCGAGACGTCGCCGCCGAAGTGGCCCGGCTTGGCCAGGCCCACCAGGGCGTTGAGGTTCGCGCCGTCCACGTACACCTGGCCGCCGGCCTCGTGCACCTGGGCGCAGATGTCGGCGACGTGCTCCTCGAACACGCCGTGCGTCGACGGGTAGGTGATCATCAGCACGGCGAGCTCGTCGCGGTACTGCTCGATCTTGGCGCGCAGGTCGTCCGCGTCCACCTCGCCGTCGTCGGCGGTCTTGACGACGACGACCTTCATGCCGGCCATCACGGCGGAGGCGGCGTTGGTGCCGTGCGCGGAGGACGGGATCAGGCAGACGGTGCGCTGCTCGTCGCCGTTGGCGCGGTGGTAGGCGCGCACGGCCAGCAGGCCGGCGAGCTCACCCTGGGAGCCGGCGTTCGGCTGGATGGACACCTTGTCGTAGCCGGTGACCTCGCAGAGACGTTCCTCCAGCTCGGAAATGAGCGTGAGGTACCCCTCGGCCTGCTCGACCGGGGCGAACGGGTGCAGCTGGCCGAACTCGGGCCAGGTCACCGGCTCCATCTCGGTGGTCGCGTTGAGCTTCATGGTGCAGGAGCCCAGCGGGATCATGCCGCGGTCCAGCGCGTAGTCCTTGTCCGCGAGCTTGCGCAGGTAGCGCAGCATCGCGGTCTCGGAGCGGTGCTGGTGGAAGACCGGGTGCGACAGGTACGCGTCCGAGCGCAGCAGGTTCTCCGGCAGCGCGTCGGCGGCGGTCTCGTCGAGCGCCTCGATGTCGGCGGTCACGCCGAAGGCGGCCCAGACGGCCTCGACGTGCGCGCGCAGGGTCGTCTCGTCGCAGGAGACCGAGACGTGGTCGGCGTCGACCTGGAAGAGGTTGACCCCGGCCGCGCGGGCCGCGGCGACGACCTCGGCGGCCTTGCCGGGCACCTTGGCGGTCAGGGTGTCGAAGTAGGAGCCGTGGACGAGCTCGACCCCGCCGGCGGTCAGGCCGGCCGCGAGCAGCGCCGCGTAGCGGTGCGTGCGGCGGGCGATCGAGCGCAGGCCGTCCGGGCCGTGGTAGACGGCGTACATGCCGGCCATGACGGCGAGCAGCACCTGCGCGGTACAGATGTTGCTGGTGGCCTTCTCGCGGCGGATGTGCTGCTCGCGCGTCTGCAGCGCGAGGCGGTACGCCTTGTTGCCGTCCGCGTCCACGGAGACGCCGACGAGGCGGCCCGGCAGCGAGCGGGCGTGCTTGTCCTGGACGGCCATGTAGCCGGCGTGCGGACCGCCGAAGCCCATCGGGACGCCGAAGCGCTGCGTGGTGCCGACGGCGATGTCCGCGCCGAGGGAGCCCGGGGAGGCGAGCAGCGTCAGGGCCAGCAGGTCGGCGGCGACGGCGACGATCGCTCCGAGCCCGTGCGCCTGGTCGATGACGGGCTTGATGTCCCGGACGGCACCGGAGGCACCCGGGTACTGGATCAGGACGCCGTAGATGCCACGCTCGGCGATCTCGGCGGGGATGCCGGCGGACAGGTCGGCGACGACGACCTCGATGCCGATCGGCTCGGCGCGGGTCTCGATCACGGCGATCGTCTGCGGCAGGGCGTCGGCGTCCACGAGGAAGACGTTGCCCTTGGCCTTGCCCACGCGGCGGGCGAGGGTCATCGCCTCGGCGGCCGCGGTGCCCTCGTCGAGCAGGGAGGCGCCCGAGGTCGGCAGGCCCGTCAGGTCGGCGACGACGGTCTGGAAGTTGAGCAGCGCCTCCAGGCGGCCCTGCGAGATCTCCGGCTGGTACGGCGTGTACGCGGTGTACCAGGCCGGGTTCTCCATCACGTTGCGCAGGATCACCGGCGGGGTGAAGGTCCCGTAGTAGCCGAGGCCGATCATCGGGGTGAGGACCTGGTTGCGGCCGGCGAGGCTGCGCAGCTCGGCCAGCACCTCGGCCTCGGTCCGGGCCTCGGGCAGCTTCAGCGCCTCGGCGCTCTTGATCACATCCGGCACCGCGGCGGCGGTCAGTTCGTCCAGCGAGCCGTAGCCCACGTGGGCGAGCATCTTCGCCTGCGCCTCGGCGTCCGGGCCGATGTGGCGCTGCTCGAAGGGGATGCCTCGCTCCAGCTGGGAGAGCGGAATGCGGTTGGCGGTCATGTACGGAGGCCTCCTGGGTCGTACGACCTGCGAGGGGCACCACGGCGCGGGCGCCCGGACGGCCTCCCCCTCTGTCATCTCAACCTGAGAGCTTCACCGGGTCCTGCGGGGGTGCCCGAAGGATCCGGCTTTCACCGTCGGTGAGGAGCAGAACCGGCACTGCGCCCGGTACCCGCACCTGCTTTCCAGAGTGGCCTCGTCCGTGCGGTACGTATGCCTGAGAGATTCCGGGGAGGATTTGCTCCTTCGGCGCCTCCGTCGAGCTGGTTGGAGGACTCTCCCGCACAGGGTCAGCAGCCATCACCCAGCCTACCAGCGAGGTTCCGGGACCTCCCTCGAGTGGCCCCCTCCCCGGATATGCCCTTTTGTAGTCATTACGCAGGAGCTGCGACCACGTGGAGGGACCGTGCAGACCGACATCGATCCGCGCAGCCTGATCGGCCGCAAGGCGTTCGACCGCAACGGCACCAAGATCGGGACCGTCGACGAGGTCTACCTCGACGATGCCACGGGCATGCCGGAATGGGCCGCGGTACGGACCGGCCTGTTCAGCCGGGACGCCTTCGTTCCCCTGGAACCGAGCGAGGTGGTCGGCGACAGTCTGCGGGTCCCGTTCGAGCGCTCCCTGATCCGGGACGCCCCCGATTTCGGCGTCGGCCGCCACCTCTCCCCCGAGCAGGAGCTGCAGCTCTACCACCACTACGGACTGGACGTCTCCCTCCCGTCCGACTTCCACAGTGATTTCGGCCACGTCGCCAACGCCGACCGCGAAGAGGACTAGGCCGGCCTCGACGGCGCCGGCTCCCCCACCAGCGGCAGCGGATCGGACGGCTCCAGCTCGGGGTCGTCCACCAGGAAGGTCCGGACGCGGCCGGGCTGCGATCCGGGCTGCTCGAACCGCACGGTCACCCGCCCGACCCCGCTGCCCTGCACCCACCCCGGCCCGTACACCGCGTGCCGTACGTCGCTGCCGGCCGCCCAGTGCCGCTCACGGGCCGGCTCCGGCCCCCCGGACGCCCCAGGCGCCCCAGGGGTCTCCTCGGCCTCCTGAGCCCCTGTGGACCCCCCGGGCTCCCCTTCTGCCGCCCACTCCCCGGCGGCGGCCAGGGACTGCGCGAACAGGTCCTCCTGGGTGTAGTCCGCCAGCCCGGTCACCCCGACCCCCAGCAGGCGCACGCCGCCGGTGGTGTCCACGGCCTCCAACAGCCGCCCCGCGGCCTCCCGCACCACCGCCGGGTCGTCGGTCGGGCCCCGCAGCGTCTCGGAGCGGGTCAGCGTCGAGAAGTCGTACCGCCTGACCTTCAGCACGATCGTCCGCCCGGAGTGCCCGGAGCCCCGCAGCCGCTGCACGCACCGGTCGGCGAGCCGCTGCACCTCGCCCCGGATCCGCACCCGGTCGTGCAGGTCCACGTCGAAGGTGTCCTCGACCGACACCGACTTCGCGTCCCGCTCGGCGACCACCGGCCGGTCGTCCAGCCCGAGGGCCATCCGGTACAGCCCGACGCCGTGCGCCCGCCCGACCATCCGCACCAGCTCGTCCTCGCCGGCCTCGGCCAGCTCCCCGACCGTGGTGATCCCGGCCCGGCGCAGGTGCTCCCCGGTGGCCGGCCCGACGCCCGGCAGGGTGCGCACGGACATGGGGGCGAGGAGCTCCCGCTCGGTCCCCGGCTCGATCAGCAGCAGCCCGTTCGGCTTGGCCTCCTCGGAGGCCACCTTCGCCAGCATCTTCGACCCCGCCAGGCCCACCGAGCCGCTCAGGCCCGTCGCCGCCAGGATGTCCGCCCGCAGCCGCTGCCCGGTGGCCAGCGCCGACTCCGCGTCCCGGGCCACCCCGCCGGCCTCCAGGTCCACGAAGGCCTCGTCCAGGCTGAGCGGCTCCACCAGCGGGGACAGCTCCCGCAGCAGGCCCATGACCACGTCGCTGACCGACCGGTACAAGGTGAAGCGGGGAACCAGGTAGGCGCCGTTCGGGCAGAGCCGCCTGGCCTGCGCCATCGGCATCGCCGAATGCACCCCGAAGCGCCGGGCCTCGTACGAGGCGGTTGCGACCACCCCGCGCGGCCCGAGCCCGCCGACGATCACGGCCTTTCCGCGCAGGCTCGGCTTCGACGCCTGCTCCACGGAGGCGTAGAAGGCGTCCATGTCCAGGTGGAGGATGGTCGGCGCGGCTCTCACGGCCCTGATGCTGCCTTACGCCACTGACAATGCGGTGGCCCGGTACGGGCGGCCGGCTGCCCCGGGGGTCAGCCGGCCCGGTTGCGGCGGGCCGCCAGCTCGTCCGCCGGGTTGTGCCCGACCACCGTCTCGCCGGTGTCGACCCGCTCCCCGTGCAGCTGCGACAGGGCGTTCTCGACGTCGCGCCAGACCACGCCCACCGCGATGCCGAAGATGCCCTGGCCGCCCTGGAGCAGGCTCACCACCTGGTCGGGCGAGGTGCACTCGTACACGGTCGCGCCGTCGCTCATCAGCGTCATGCGCTCCAGGTCCGAGAAGCCGCGGTCCCGCAGGTGCTGGACGGCGGTGCGGATGTTCTGCAGCGCCACGCCCGTGTCCAGGAAACGCTTGACGATCTTCAGGACGACGACGTCGCGGAAGCTGTACAGGCGCTGGGTGCCGGAGCCGTACGCGGGCCGGACCGTGGGCTCCACCAGCCCCGTCCGCGCCCAGTAGTCGAGCTGGCGGTACGTGATGCCGGCCGCGGCGCACGCCGTCGGCCCGCGGTAGCCCACCTGCTCGCCGCCGCCCGTGGCGCCGACCGCCGATGCGGTTGGTGCGGTCTCCGGCTGACGGCGCGCGGAGCCCGCCGCACTGCCGTGGAGCGGGTACGGCCCACCGTCACTCCGTGCGGGGATGCCCCCGGTCGTACCGTCGCCCGTGACTCTCACGCCGACCCTCCGTCCTTGACCTGCCCCCTCGAAGGTAGGCAGTCACCAGGGGTGCGTCAACGATCGCCACACTCGGCACGCCGAGTGATAATCACCCTGAGAGTGGTTTCCCGTGCCCCTTGACGGGGCAAGGCTAACCGAATGGGCCGACGGTCCCCGCGGCTTTCCGGAACCGGCCTCTCACTGCGGCCCGGTGCCGAAGTCCTCCGGGGAAATCTGGTCGAGGAACTCGCGGAACTTCTCCACCTCGTCCTCCTGCTCGTCCGGAATGGCGATCCCGGCGTCGTCCAGCACGCCGTCGCTGCCGTAGATCGGCGTCCCCGTGCGCAGGGCCAGCGCTATCGCGTCGGACGGCCGCGCGCTCACCTCGACACCGCTCGCGAAGACCAGCTCCGCGTAGAAGACGCCCTCCCGCAGATCCGTGATCCGGACCTCGGTGAGCTCCTCACCGATCGCCTCCAGCACGTCCTTGAACAGGTCGTGGGTCAGCGGACGGGCAGGGGCCATGCCCTGCTGCGCGAAGGCGATGGCGGTCGCCTCCCCGGGTCCGATCCAGATGGGGAGGTACCGGTCGCCTCCCACTTCACGCAGGAGCACGATCGGTTGGTTCGAGGGCATTTCCACCCGGACACCCACAACGTCGAGCTCGTTCACACAGCAACCCTAGGACCTGCCCGGCAGGTTTGGGTAGTCGGGGCTCCGCGGCTCAGTGCAGACGGACCCCCAGAGCCGCCTGTACGAGGGCCTCGTGTAGCCGTACGGACAGTCCGGCGAGCTCTTTCGCGGTGGCCTCGGCGTGGGCCCGGGTCTGCGGGTTGCGGTGCCGGCGCAGCGGTGCCACGACCTGTTCCACCAGGCCCGCCTCCCGGTCCGCGGCGGCCTTCACGGCCCGCAGGTGCCGCGGCTCCAGCCCGTACCGGCCCAGGTCCGCGACCAGCCGGGCGACCGTCACCGCGTCCGCGTCGAATCCGCCGCCCGGGGCCTCCGCGAGCAGCCCGTACGACTCCCACTCGGCCAGCTGGGCCTCGTCCACCTCGGCCGCGGCCATCAGCTCCGCGCGGCCCACGCGGGCCGGGAAGGGCCGCTCCCGGCCCGCCCCGCCCTGGAGCGGGCCGTGACCCGCGGGATCGGCCGCGCCGTCCCCGTGCGCCGTGGGGGCCGGGATGCGGACCTGCTCCCCCCGGTCCAGCGCCTCCAGCTGCTCCCGGATGACCTTCAGGGGCAGGTAGTGGTCGCGCTGCAACCGCAGGATGCGGGCCAGCCGCTCCACGTCCTCGGTGCTGAACTTGCGATATCCCGAAGGTGTGCGTCGGGGCTCGACGAGCCCCTCCGCCTCCAGGAAGCGAATCTTCGAGATCGTGACTTCGGGGAACTCGTCGCGCAGCATGGTGAGCACCGTGCCGATGCTCACCAGCTGCCCGGCGGAGCCGGCGGTGCCGTTTCCGGCACCGCCCGTCGGAGTGCGCAGCATGGGACCTTCCCTGGGTTTCCCCCGGACACCGTCCGGGGGAAGGGTCAGACGCCCCGCAGGCTCGCGTAGAAGACCAGCCGGTACTTGCCGATCTGGACCTCGTCGCCGTTGTGCAGCGGCACCGAGTCGATCGGCTCGCGGTTGACGTACGTGCCGTTGAGGCTGCCGACGTCGGCGACGGTGAACCCGCCGTCCTGGCTCCTGCGGAACTCGACATGCCGCCGGGAGACGGTGACGTCGTCCAGGAAGATGTCGCTCTGCGGGTGCCGGCCCGCCGTGGTCAGCTCACCGTCCAGCAGGAAGCGGCTGCCCGAGTTGGGACCGCGCCGCACGATCAGCAGGGCGGAACCGGGGGGCAGCGCCTCCACCGCGGCCTGGGCCTCGGGGGACAGCGACGACGACACGTGTTGCCCCGACACCTCGGCCTCGTAGGCCTCCAGGCCCGAGATCGAGATGGTGGACGTGGTCTCCGAGGCACGCTCCGGCGTCAGACCCGCCCGCAGCGGCGCCCCGCAGTTGGAGCAGAACCGGCTGGCCGCATCGCTGCGGTGCCCGCACCTGCTGCAAACCTGCTCGGCCGACATGGACGGCTCCTCGCGCCGCGGCTGCCCCGCGGAGGCATGGGTGGCATACGGGTCGGGAGCAAACCCTCCACCCGTACTGGAGGTTGATGGTTCACCGAAACCTATGCGGCCGGAAGCGGCAGGGTCAACAGCCGACGCGCCCTGCGCACCCGAAACATCACCCGCACCCGCGACCTCGTCCCGGAAGAGCGGCCGATCCCCCTGACCCTGCGGCTCCCCCTGACCCGCGCGGTGCGACGGCGCGCCGCCTTCCTCGCGGCTCTTCTTTCCGAACAACTTCTCAAACAACTTCACGGGCGATTCCCCTTGAACGAAACAGACCCGCCCGTGGGGCAGGACGAACTCCGAATGCACACACCTGCCGACCCGGACATCTTCACAACGTCCGAAACCACCAGACAGTTTCCACCACGCGCCACGACTTCGGTGCGCCGACCCCCCGCAGGCACCAGCCCGCGTGAGCCCGTCCGCTCTCCGTCCCGCATCACTGCGATGACGACCGAGCGTAGTCAGGCTGCTTCGCAGCCCGCAAGGCATCCACAACGATCTTCGCCGACCGTGTGACGGCGACGGTGGCCTGTTCCTTCTCCAGCGTCTGCACCACACCGCCCGGGATGTTCAGCGCGGGCTCCAGGTCCTGCGGCTTTCCGATCACCCTGAACTCGTAGGGCTGTGTGATCTTCTTACCATCGATGCCGATCCCGCCGCCTTCGTCCGAGAAGTACGAGCCCGCCACGACCCTCACCCCGTTGACCTGGATCGCCTCCGCCCCGGCCGCCCGCAGCTCCTGAAGGGTGTCCAGCAGCTGGTCGGACTGCACCTGGCCCCGGGGATCGGTGATCCGCAGCGTGATGCCCGGCCCCTGGGCTGCCACCGTACCGGCCAGGATCCCGAGTTGACGCTCCTTCTCCACCGTCTGCCTGCGCGCCTCCTCGGCCTGGTTCGAGCTGCTCTCCAGCTCCCGGCGCTGGTCCTCCAGCCGCTGCTTCTCGTCCTCCAGGCGCTTGGTCCGCCCGTCCAGCTCGTCCAGGATGCGCACGAGGTCCTCCTGACGGGCCCCGCGCAGCGCACTGGAATCACTGTTGGACCGCACCTGGATGGCCAGGCCCAGCCCCAGGACGAACAGCAGCAGCGCCACGATCAGTTGGGCCCGGCTCAGCCGCGGCGGCCACAGACCCGCCGCCAGCCGCTGCCGGCCGGTCGGCCCGGGCCGCGGCGCGGCCTGCGCCGCCGGCTCCCCGCCGGAACCGCCCGGCTCCGCGCCGGACGGCGCCGAGGCGCCCCGGCCCTCTTCGTTCTGCTGCGCCCGCTCGTCCCGCGGCGACTGCTCCGGGACCTTCGGCTCCTCGGGCGGGGTGTCGTTCGTACTCATCGGTGCCTCACGCCCGGAACACGTGCCGGCGGATGGCCGCGGCATTGGAGAAGATGCGGATGCCCAGGACGACCACGACACCCGTGGACAGCTGCGAGCCCACGCCCAGCTTGTCGCCGAGGAACACGATCAGCGCGGCCACCACCACGTTCGACAGGAACGACACCACGAACACCTTGTCGACGAAGATGCCGTCCAGCATCGCGCGCAGACCGCCGAACACCGCGTCCAGCGCCGCCACCACGGCGATCGGCAGATAAGGCTCCACCACGGCCGGCACTTCGGGCCGGACCAGAAGTCCGACCACCACTCCGGCCACGAGGCCCAGTACCGCGATCACGATGCACCCTTCTTCGGCTCTTCTGCTGTAGCTGTACGCACGGTCAGGCTCGACGCGGCCGGCAACCGCACCTCATCGGCCGGGGAGAGGGTGTAGCGGATCCCGTAGCTCTCCTGCAGCACGTGCAGGTACTGGCCGTCCACCGAGTCCTGGAACGCGGTCGGCAGCCGCTTCCTGTCCCCCACCGCCAGCACCTCGTACGGCGGTACCAGCGGCCTGTTGTCGACCAGTATCGCGTCACCCGCGGCCCTGATCGCCGACAGTGCCGTCAGCCGCTGCCCGTTGATGGACATCGCCTCGGCACCGGACTCCCACAGCCCGTTGACGATCCTCTGCATGTCCCGGTCCCGCAGCCGGCCGGTGTCCGAGAACCCCGTGTTCTCCCGCGGCTTGCCGCCGCCGCCCGAGGACGAGCCCTTGGCGTCGTCCACCACCAGCTTCAGCCCCGGACCGCGCACCTCCGTGGCCCCCGACAGCAGCGCCACCCGCTGCCCCTGGTCACCGCCTTGCTGCTTCAGCGCCGCCCGCTGCCGGCCCGCCACGTCCGCCCGCAGCCGCTCGATGTCCCGCTCCAGGCCGTCCGCGCGCCCGTCGGCCCGCTCCACCCGGTCGATCAGCTCCTGGCGCTCCTTGGCCAGCACGGGCGCCGCCACCCGTGTCTGCGCCGCCCCGAGCGTGACGACCATCGCGGCGAGCACCAGCCCGGCGGCCAGGGCCAGCTTGGCCTTGAGGGTCCGCGGCAGTCCCGCCGTGCCCTCCGCCTCGCGCCGGGCCGACGCCTCCGCATAGCCCTCGTCGAGACTGTGGTCCATCACGTGCGTCAGCAGCGACATGGACGCGTCCGGGCGCGCATACGACGCCGGCGCCGTACTCCGGTTGTGGGGCGGCTGCGACATGTCGCTCATCGTCGCACGTCGGCGCCGCCCGCACCGAATGCGCCCGATCGGTGGACCGGGGCCGCACGGCGCCCCGGTCCACCGATCAACCCGTCACCGCCGGGCGGTCACCGCCCGGCGCCGTCCACCACCCCCGCCCACTCCTCCAGCAGGGCCTGCGCGGAGGCGTCGTCGGGGCCCTCGGCCCACAGGTGCGTCACGGCCTCGGCCGGGTCCGGCAGCACCAGCGCCCACCGCCCGTCCGCCTCGACCACGCGCACGCCGTCGGTCGTGTCCACCTGCCGGTCGCCGGCCGCCTCCACGACCCGCCGCATCACCAGCCCCTTCACCGCCCACGGGGTCGGAACGTCGCGCTTGAGCACATGGGCGCGTGGTATCCGCGCATCGATCTGGCTCAACGTGAGCTGCGTCCGCGCCACCAGCCCGATGAGCTGCACGAACGCCGCCGACCCGTCGAAGACGCTGCTGAACTCCGGAACGATGTAGCCGCCCCGGCCGTCACCGCCGAAGATCGTGTTCTCCGCGCGGCCCACGCGCGTCAGGTCGTCGGGCGAGGTCGTCGTCCACTCCACCTGCGTCCCGTGGTACGCCGCCACCTGCTCGGCGATCCGCGTCGTCGTCACCGGCAGCGCCACCTTGCCGCTGCGCTTCTCCGCGGCCACCAGGTCGAGCAGCACCAGCAGCGCCCGGTCGTCCTCGATGATCCGCCCCCGCTCGTCCACGAGCGAGATCCGCTCGCCGACCGGGTCGAACCGCACCCCGAACGCGGCCCGCGCCGAGGCGACGATCTCCCCGAGCCGCACCAGCCCGGCCCGCCGCGACTCCGCGGTCTCCGTCGGCCGGGACTCGTCGAGTCCGGGATTGATCGTCAGCGCGTCCACCCCGAGCCGGCCCAGCAGGCTCGGCAGGACCAGACCCGCACTTCCGTTCGAGGCGTCCACGACCACCTTCAGCCCGGAATCCGCGATACCGGTGGTGTCCACCCGCCGCAGCAGCGAGCCGGTGTACGAGTCGAAGATGCTCGACGGGAACTGCAGGTCGCCGATCTCGCCGGGGAACGCCCGCCGGTACTCCTGACGCGCGAACACACGGTCGAGCTTGCGCTGCTGCGCCTGGGACAGGTCCGCCCCGCGCTCGTCCAGGAACATGATGTCCACCGAGTCCGGCACACCGGGCGAGGTCCGCAGCATGATCCCGCCGGCACTGCCGCGCGCGGTCTGCTGGCGCGCGACCGGCAGCGGCACGTTCTCCAGGTCCCGTACGTCGATGGCGCTGGCCTGGAGCGCCGAGATCACGGCCCGCTTCAGCGCGCGGGCGCCGCGGGAGTGGTCGCGGGCGGTGGTGACGATGGCACCCTTCTTCAGCATCGTCGCGTAGGCGCCCGCGAGCCGGACGACCAGCTCGGGGGTGATCTCCACGTTCAGGATGCCGGTGACGCCGCGGGCGCCGAACAGGTGCGCCTGCCCTCGGGACTCCCAGATCACCGAGGTGTTGACGAAGGCCCCGGCCTCGACCGTCTTGAAGGGGTAGACGCGGACGTTCCCCTGGACGATCGATTCTTCACCGACGAGGCACTCGTCGCCGATGACGGCCCCGTCCTCGATGCGGGCCGCCCGCATGATGTCGGTGTTCTTGCCGATGACGCAGCCGCGCAGGTTGCTGTGGGGGCCGATGTAGACGTTGTCGTGGACGACGGCCTTGTGCAGGAAGGCCCCGCTCTTGACGACCACGTTGGATCCAACGACGGTGTGCTCGCGGATCTCGACGCCCGCCTCCACCTTGGCGTAGTCCCCGATGTAGAGCGGCCCGCGCAGCACCGCGTCCGGACTCACCTCGGCGCCTTCGGCGATCCAGACGCCGGGCGAGATCTCGAAGCCGTCCATGTCGATCTGGACCTTGCCCTCGAGCACGTCGGCCTGCGCCTTGACGTAGCTCTCGTGCGTGCCGACGTCCTCCCAGTAGCCCTCGGCGACGTAGCCGTAGATGGGACGGCCTTCCTTCATCAGCTGCGGGAAGACGTCACCGGACCAGTCAACCGGAACGTCCGGGTCCACGTAGTTGAAGACCTCGGGCTCCATGACGTAGATGCCGGTGTTGACGGTGTCGGAGAAGACCTGGCCCCATGTGGGTTTCTCGAGGAACCGCTCGACCTTGCCCTCCTCGTCCACGATGGTGATGCCGAATTCCAGCGGGTTCGGCACCCGTGTCAGGCACACCGTGACGAGTGCGCCCTTCTGCTTGTGGAAACGGATGAGGTCGGTGAGGTCGAAGTCGGTGAGGGCATCGCCGGAAATGACGAGGAATGCATCGTCCTTCAAGGCCTCCTCGGCGTTCTTCACACTGCCGGCTGTGCCGAGTGGCTTCTCCTCATTGGCATAGGTGAGCTCCATTCCGAGCTCTTCGCCGTCACCGAAGTAGTTCTTGACGAGTGACGCCAGGAACTGGACGGTGACCACGGTTTCGTTGAGCCCATGCCGCTTGAGCAGCCTGAGCACGTGCTCCATGATCGGCCGGTTGGCGACCGGCAGGAGCGGCTTGGGCATGCTCGAGGTCATGGGGCGAAGGCGGGTGCCTTCGCCTCCGGCCATCACGACGGCCTTCATGTCGGAAGAGTCCTCCTTGGGAGACGACGTTCCGGCCGATCTCACCCGTCTCGAACGGTGACTCCGCAACTCCTCCGCGTCAGACCCTTGCCGAGCGAGTTCAATCGACCGCGGCGTCCGCCTTCACGAGTCGGCGGACTTGGACCACGTAAAGGATTCCTGCCCACCAATAGAGGGTTGTACCCCAACCCGCGAACGCCCATCCGAAAACTGACCCCATCCAGGCCAACCAACCCGTTCCGTCACTGAGCAGCAGCAGCGGGAAGGCGTACATCAGGTTGAAGGTCGCGGCCTTGCCGAGGAAGTTGACCTGCGGGGGCGGATAGCCGTGTCGGCGCAGGATCCAGACCATCACCAACAGCATCAGCTCGCGCGCGAGCAGGGCTCCGGTGAGCCACAGCGGCAGAATGCCGCGATAGGTGAGACCGAAGAGGGTGGAGAGGATGTACAGCCGGTCAGCGGCGGGATCGAGCAGCCGGCCCAGGCTGCTGATCTGGTTCCACTTCCGCGCGAGCTTCCCGTCGAGGTAGTCGCTGACCCCGCTGAGCATGAGGACGGCGAGCGCCCATCCGTCGTGCTCCGCCAGAATCAGCCAGAGGAACACGGGCACGCCGACGAGCCGAGCCATGCTCAGGATGTTCGGAATCGTGAAAATCCGGTCCGTCTGAACCCGAGTCTCCTGGACCTCCACCCGGGGGCCTCCACTTTGAACGTACGAACGATGCCACCCGACCCTACAGGACCCCAGCCCCGCCCCTGAACGCAGAAAAACCCCGCACCAGAAGGTGCGGGGCTTTCCCACAATGATTGTTCGGCGGCGTCCTACTCTCCCACAGGGTCCCCCCTGCAGTACCATCGGCGCTGAA
>NZ_JBEYXN010000053.1:0-14089 GCF_040704625.1 Streptomyces sp. NPDC046866 | reverse complement strand
GCCCGGTTACATTCCGAACCCGGAAGCTAAGCCTTTCAGCGCCGATGGTACTGCAGGGGGGACCCTGTGGGAGAGTAGGACGCCGCCGAACAATCTTTCAAAGGACCCTTGGTCCTCAGCGTTCACGCTGAGGACCAAGGGTCCTTTTGTTTTGCACCTCTTTACGCCGGAGCGCGGCCATGGGCTGGTTGCGCGAGAATGACTAGCGGTACCCCGAAGACAGGAGTCACACCCATGTCCAACTCTCCCGACGATCGTCCGGAGCGCGAGCCCCGTCGCAACGACGGTGGTGACAGGGGCGGCTACCGTGGGGGCCGTGACGACCGGGGCGGCGACCGCGGCGGGTTCCGTCGTGACGACCGCGGCGGCCGTCCCGCCGGCGGCGGTTTCCGCCGTGACGACCGGGGCGGTGACCGCCCGTTCCGCCGCGACGACCGCGGCGACCGTCCGTCCTACGGGCGCCGTGACGACGACCGGGGCGGCCGTCCCGCCGGCGACCGCGGCGGTTTCCGCCGTGACGACCGCGGGGACCGCGGTGACCGTCCCTCGTACCCGCGCCGCGACGACCGGCCGTCCTACCCGCGCCGCGACGACCGCGGCGGCGACCGCCCGGGCTTCCAGCGCCGTGACGACGACCGTCCGTCCTTCCGCCGCGACGACCGCGGTGAGCGCCCGTCCTACCCGCGCCGTGACGACCGCGGCGGGGACCGTCCGTTCCGCCGCGACGACCGGGGCGACCGTCCCTCGTACCAGCGTCGGGACGACGAGCGGGGCGGCTTCCGCCGCGACGACGAGCGACCGTCCTTCCGCCGCGACGACCGTCCGTCGTTCCGCCGCGACGACCGTGGCGAGCGCGGTGAGCGCCCCTCCTACCCGCGTCGTGACGACCGCGGGGAGCGTCCCTCCTTCCGTCGTGACGACCGCGGGGACCGCCCGTCCTACCCGCGCCGCGACGACCGGGGCGAGCGTCCCTCGTACCCGCGCCGCGACGACGAGCGCTCCTCCTACCGCCGTGACGACCGGGGCGACCGCGGTGAGCGTCCCGCGTACCCGCGCCGCGACGACGAGCGGGGCGGCTTCCGTCGCGACGACCGTCCGTCGTTCCGCCGCGACGACCGCGGTGACCGTGGCGAGCGCCCCTCGTACCCGCGCCGCGATGACGAGCGCGGCGGGTTCCGCCGTGACGACCGGGGCGAGCGTCCTTCGTACCCGCGCCGCGACGACGAGCGTTCCTCCTTCCGCCGTGACGACCGGGGCGAGCGCGGTGAGCGGCCGTCGTACGGGCGTCGTGACGACCGCGGTGGCGACCGGGGCGGGTTCCGCCGTGACGACCGCGGTGAGCGGCCCTCGTACGGGCGCCGTGACGACCGCGGTGGCGACCGGGGCGGGTTCCGCCGTGACGACCGCGGTGAGCGGCCCTCGTACGGGCGCCGCGATGACCGCGGTGGCGACCGCGGCGGCTACCGCGGAGGCCGCGACGACCGCGGCGGCTACCGGGGCGGCCGCGACGACCGCGGTGGCGACCGCGACTTCCGTGCGGACCGCGACCGCGAGCCGGTGAAGCGGCTCCCGATCGACGAGGACGTCACCGGCCTCGAGATCGACGCCGACGTGCGCCAGGAGCTCCTGAGCCTGCCCAAGGGCCTGGCCGAGGAGGTCTCCCGCAACCTGGTCATGGTCGCCCGGCTGATCGACGAGGAGCCGGAACAGGCGTACGCCTACTCGCGCATCGCCCTGCGGCTGGCCTCCCGCGTCGCCGCCGTCCGCGAGGCCGCCGGCTTCGCCGCGTACGCCACGCAGAAGTACAGCGAGGCCCTCGCCGAGTTCCGCGCCGCCAAGCGCATGACCGGTTCCGTCGAGCTGTGGCCCGTGATGGCCGACTGCGAGCGCGGCCTCGGCCGCCCGGAGCGGGCCCTGGCCATGGCCGGCGAGCCCGAGGTGCAGAAGCTCGACAAGGCCGGCCAGGTCGAGATGCGTCTGGTCGCCGCCGGTGCCCGCCGGGACATGGGGCAGCTCGACGCCGCCATCGTGACCCTGCAGAGCCCGGAGCTCGCGTCCAACGCCGTCCAGCCGTGGACGGCGCGCCTGCGGTACGCCTACGCCGACGCCCTGCTGGCCGCCGGCCGCGAGGACGAGGCGCGCGAGTGGTTCGCCAAGACGGTCGAGTCGGACAAGGACGGTGCGACCGACGCCTCCGACCGCCTCGCGGAGCTCGACGGGGTCGAGTTCGTCGACGCCCTCGACACCGAGGCCTTCGGCGAGGACGAGGACGAGGACGAGGCCGAGGACAGCGACGACGACGGCCAGGACCCGGCCGAGGTCGCCGCCGCCGAGCGGGCCTCCGACCAGGCCGAGTACTACGACGAGGACGACGAGGAGTACGAGCCGGCCGAGCAGTCCGAGGCGGACGCCGACGTCGACCTCGTCGACGGGGAGCAGGACGCGCAGGACGAGCCGGGCAAGGGCCGCGAGCAGGTCTGAGCCGTGCAGTGACCGCGAAGTGAGGAAGGGCGGCACCCCCGGAGGGGTGCCGCCCTTTCGCGTCCGGGCGTCCCGCTGCTCAGTCCAGGCTGCGCAGGACCAGGCCCGTCGCCGGCTTCGGGCCGAACGAGGTCGATTTGCGGGGCATGGTCACGCCTTGGCGGGCCAGGTCCCGGACGACCTCCTCCCGTACCGGGTGCAGCAGCACGGCGGTGCCGCCGTGCCGCTCCGCCATGGCGACGGTGGAGGCGGCGTCGTGGATGTAGGTGATCTGGTCCGGGGTGTCCGGGATCTCCCACAGGGCGTCCACGAGCGTCGCGTGCAGCACGGTGGCGTCCAGCCGGCGCCAGGCCTCCGGCCGGTCGCGGCGCACGGTGCGCTCCAGGAGCTCCGGGTCCGGGTCGGTGACCAGGTGGAAGGAGCCGTCACCCGTGAGGAGGAAGGCGTTGCCGCGCTCGGCCGCGTCCGTGAGGGCCTCCAGGGCGAGGGGCAGCGGGCCGTCGACCGGGCGGACGCGGAAGGCGCCGCGTACGGCGGCGAGCGCGTCGGCGACCGGGAGGCGGTGCAGCATGCGGTGGATGGCGCGGACCTGGAGCGGGTAGCGGACGGTGTCGACGAGCAGGACGAGGCCGAAGTCCCAGGCGGTGGGGGAGCCGTGCTCCTCGCGCAGGCGCAGGTAGGTCGCCCAGCGGTGGTGCCCGTCGGCGATGAGGGCCTGGCGGTGGCCGAGGTCGGCGGCGACGGCGGCCTGGTCGGCGGGGTCGGTGACGGCCCACAGCCGGTGCTGGAAGCCGTCCTCGGTGGTGGTGGCCAGCAGGGGCCGCTGCCGGGCGGTGCGCTCGACGACCTCGGCGGCGCCGGCCGCGGCGTCTCCGCCGCGGTAGGTGAGCAGGAGCGGCTCGAGGTTGGCGGAGGTGGCCCGCATCAGGCCGGCCCGGTCGGTGACCACGTGCGGCATGACGTCCTCGTGCGGGAGCACGATGCCGGCGTCGGCCTCGGACAGGGCGAGGGCGCCGATCAGGCCGCGCTGGAGCACCCTGCCCCTGCGCTGCTCGTACACGTACAGGGCGGGTTCGGGGTCGGCGCTGAGGACGCCCTTGGCGAGCCAGTCGCGCAGGGTCCGGGAGGCCTGCTCGTTGCGGGCGGCGGGGGTGTCGGCCTGCGGAAGGATCAGGCGGACGATGTTGTGCGGGTCCGCGGACTCGAGGTAGTCGACTCCGTCGGGGCGTACGACCACGTCGTACGGCGGTGACGTGACGGCGGCCAGGCTGCCGACGCGTTCCGGGACATAGCGCAGGCCGTGGAAGGGGATCAGGCGCAGTCCGTCGTGCGCGGTGCCAGATGTGGTCATTGGTGCATGGTAAGGCGCGTCTCGCGATGCGGGATGATCGGGTGAGAAAGTGCTCGGCGCGCAGGGGGCCGGGGCCGATCGGACGGTGCGGATCGCTCGGTGCGAGTCCGATCGGATGGAGCGGATCGAGCGGATCGAGTGAGCAGGGAGCGGAAGAGATGACCCGGCAGAGCAGGACCAGTCCGGCGGGCAGCCAGCGCAGCCTGCACCAGGTGTACGACACGGCCCTGCTGGACCTGGACGGCGTGGTGTACGCGGGCGGGGAGGCCATCGCGTACGCGGTGGAGTCGCTGGCGGCGGCCCGGGCCGACGGGATGCACCTCGCGTACGTCACGAACAACGCGCTGCGGACGCCCGATGCGGTCGCCGCGCACCTGGGCGAGCTGGGCATCCCCACCGAGGCCGCCGAGGTGATCACCTCGGCGCAGGCGGTGGCCCGGCTGATCGCGGATCAGGTGGCGCCGGGGTCGAAGGTGCTGGTGATCGGCGGCGAGGGGCTGCGGGTCGCGCTGCGCGAACGGGGCCTGGTGCCGGTGGAGTCGGCCGACGAGGACGGGCTCGCGGCGGTGGTCCAGGGGTACGGGGGTCCCGACCTGCCGTGGGGGCGGTTCGCGGAGGCCTCGTACGCGATCAACCGCGGGGTGCCGTGGTTCGCGTCGAACACCGATCTGACGATCCCGACGGGTCGGGGGATCGGTCCGGGCAACGGGGCCGCGGTGGAGGTCGTACGGATCGCCACGGGCGCGGAGCCGCAGGTGGCGGGCAAGCCCCTGCCCCCGATGCACCGGGAGACGGTCCTGCGGACCGGGGCGGAGCGGCCGCTGGTGGTGGGGGACCGGCTGGACACCGACATCGAGGGCGCGTTCAACGGGGACGTCGACTCGCTGCTGGTGCTCACCGGCATCGCGGACGGGGCGCAGCTGCTGCGGGCCGAGCCCCGGCACCGGCCGACGTACGTGGACCGGGACCTGCGCGGGCTGCTGACCGGCCAGCCGGAGGTGGAGGTGGAGGCGGGTGCGGGTGGTGCCGGGGGCTTCCGCTGCGGGGGCTGGACGGCGGTCGCGACGGACGGGGTGCTCGACCTGCGGGGCGAGGGCGACCCGGTCGACGGGCTGCGGGCGCTGTGTGCGGCGGCCTGGACGCATGCCGGGGAGGGCTCGTGCACGCTGGACGCGGGGAAGGCGCTGGCCCGGATCGAGCTGTAGGCGGCAGGGTTGCCCGGGCGGGCAGCAAGATCGGGCGCAGGGTAGGCTAACCTAACCTCGTGTTGGTCGAGAGTCCCCCCGAACCGGGCGCGCCGAGCGCGGCGCCCTTCGCCGCGCCGCGCGCCCGCCATGCGGCGCGCGCCGCCGGTCTGCTGGCCGCCCTCGCCGTGCTGGCCGCGGTCGCGGTGGCGAGCATCGCCGTGGGCGCGAAGCCGATGGCCCTGGGCGACGTCTGGCACGGCCTGTTCCACTTCACGGGAACGGCCGACGACGTGGTGGTGCGCGACCTGCGCGTCCCGCGCACCCTGCTCGGCCTGATGGCCGGGCTCGGCCTCGGCCTGTCCGGCGCGGTGATGCAGGCGCTGACCCGCAACCCGCTGGCCGAGCCCGGCATCCTCGGCGTCAACGCGGGCGCCGCGGCGGCGGTGGTCTCGGCCATCAGCTTCCTCGGGGCCGCCACCATGAGCGCGTACGTGTGGTGGGCCCTGCTCGGCGCCGCGGTCGTCTCCGTCGTCGTGTACGTGCTCGGCGGCACCCGCAGCGCGACGCCGGTCCGCCTCGCCCTCGCCGGTACGGCCGCCAGCGCGGCCCTCGTCGGCTACATCAACGCCGTGCAGCTGCTGGACAGCAGGGCCCTCGACAAGCTGCGCTTCTGGACCGTGGGCTCGCTGGCCTCGGCCACCATGGACACCGTCCGCCAGGTGGCGCCCTTCCTGCTGGCCGGCGCGGTGCTCGCGCTGGCCCTGGGCCGGCCCCTGAACGCGATGGCCCTGGGCGACGACACCGCGCGGGCACTCGGCGCCCACCTGACGCGGACCCGGATCGCGGCCATGGCCGCCGTCACCCTGCTGTGCGGGGCGGCGACCGCCGCCTGCGGGCCGATCGTCTTCGTCGGGCTGATGGTCCCGCACCTGGTGCGGATCCTCACCGGGCCCGACATGCGCTGGGTGCTGGCCTATTCGGCGGTGCTGTCGCCGGTGCTGCTGCTGGGCGCGGACGTCATCGGCCGGATCGTCACCCGGCCCGCCGAGCTCCAGGTCGGCGTCGTCACCGCGTTCATCGGGGGACCCGTCTTCATCCACCTCGTCCGGCGCAAGAGGATGGCCCAGCTGTGACCGCCGAACTCCCCGACGGAGCGCGCTCGCGCCCGCTGTCGCGGCCCCGGACGTTGCGCGGCCCCGGCGGACTGTCCGTGCGCACCGAGCCGCGGGCGCTGGCCGTCGGGCTGCTGCTCGCCGGCGTGGCGGCGCTGCTGTGCGTGGTGCTCATCGGGACCGGCGACTTCGAGATCGCGCCGGCGGACGTCGTACGGACCCTCCTCGGTGAGGGCACCCCCGCCCACGACTTCATCGTCAACGACCTGCGGCTGCCGCGGGTCCTGGTCGCCCTGCTGGTCGGCGCCGCGCTCGGGATGTCCGGCGCCGCGTTCCAGTCGCTGTCCCGCAACCCGCTGGGCTCCCCGGACCTCCTCGGTTTCGGCTACGGCTCGGTCGTCGGCGCCCTCGTCGTGATCGTCTTCCTCAAGGGGGACGCGAACGCGGTCGCCGGGGGCGCGCTGGCGGGCGGCCTGCTCACCGGCGTCCTGATCTACGTGCTGTCCTACAAGCGGGGCATCCACGGCTACCGGCTCGTCCTGGTCGGCATCGGCACCTCCGCGATGCTCGTGGCCGCCATCAACTACCTGTTGACCAAGGCCCGGTACACCGAGGCGGCCCGCGCGACGGTCTGGCTGACCGGATCGCTCGCCGGCCGCGACTGGAGCCAGGTGTGGCCGCTGCTCGCCACCTGCGCCGTGCTCTTCCCGCTGATCCTCCTCCAGGGGCGGGCGCTGCGCCTGACCGAGATGGGCGACGACGCGGCGTACGCCCTCGGGGTGCGGGTGGAGCGCATGCGGATGCTGCTGATGCTGGCGGCCGTCCTGCTCACCACGGCGGCCGCCGCCGCGGCCGGACCGATCAACTTCGTCGCCCTGGCGGCACCCCAGCTGGCCCGCCGGCTGACCCGCTCGCCCGGCTCCAACCTGCTCACCGGCGCGCTGATGGGCTCGGTCCTGCTGCTGCTGTCCGACTGGGCCTCGCAGCGCGCGTTCGGCGCCGACCAGCTGCCCGTGGGCGTGCTGACCGGCCTCGTCGGCGGTGTCTATCTGCTCTGGCTGCTCGTCACCGAGCGCAGGGCGGGACGTGTATGAGCAACCCAAGGAGTACGCCCGTGCAGCGGCTGACCGCGCAGAACGTGACCCTCGGCTACGAGCAGCGGGTCATCGCCGAGAACCTGTCGGTGGAGATCCCCGACCACTCCTTCACGGTGATCGTCGGCCCCAACGCCTGCGGCAAGTCCACGCTGCTGCGCGCCCTGTCGCGGATGCTGAAGCCGTCCGCCGGGCAGGTGCTGCTGGACGGGCAGGCCATCTCCTCGCTGCCGGCCAAGAAGGTCGCCAGGACCCTGGGCCTGCTGCCGCAGTCCTCCGTCGCGCCGGACGGGATCACCGTCGCCGACCTCGTCGCCCGCGGCCGCTACCCGCACCAGGGGCTGCTGCGGCAGTGGTCTTCGCAGGACGAGCGGATCGTGCGGGAGTCGATGGCCTCCACCGGGGTCGCCGAGCTCGCCGACCGGACCGTGGACGAGCTCTCCGGCGGGCAGCGCCAGCGCGTGTGGATCGCGATGGCGCTGGCCCAGCAGACGCCGCTGCTGCTGCTGGACGAGCCCACGACGTACCTCGACATCCAGCACCAGATCGACGTGCTCGACCTGTGCGCGGAGCTCCACGAGAACCAGGGCCGGACCCTGGTCGCCGTCCTGCACGACCTGAACCACGCCGCCCGCTACGCCACGCACCTGATCGCGATGCGGGGCGGGAAGGTCATCGCGGAGGGCCCGCCGGCCGAGGTGGTCACGGCGGAGCTGGTGGAGCGGGTCTTCGGGCTGCGCTGCCGGATCATCGACGACCCGGAGACGGGCACGCCGCTGGTGATCCCGGCGGCGCGCAGGGCCGCTCGGCAGCCCGCGGCGGGTGAGCCGTGCGGGGCGGAGGCCGGGGCTCGTGAGGCCGGGGCTCAGGAGACCGCCGGGGCCGCAGGGGCTGCAGGGACCGCCGGGGCCGTCACAGCAGGCTCTTGAGCCTCAGCAGGTCCCGGAAGCCCGCCTCCAGCCTGACCCGGCCCGACGCCCAGGCCTTGGCGAACTTCAGCTCGCCCGCGACCATCGCGACCAGGTCGTCGCCGGTCATCGCGAGCCGGATCTGGGCCTTCGCGGCGGGCGGGCCCGGGGCGACCCCGTCCACCCGGATCCGGCCGTCGGCCAGGCGGCCCGTGAAGGTCTGGTCCAGGTCGGTGATGTGGCAGCTCAGGGAGCGGTCGAGCGCCGCCGCGCCGCGCACGTCGCCCTCGGCCCGCGCCAGGTTGTCGGAGAGTCGGTCGAGTGCGGCTCGGCACTCCTCGATCGTAGCCATCGTGATCTCGACCGTACCGCAGAGCCGCGGGTGGCCGCCCGGGCGGTTCGGGGTAGCGTCGGGGCATGACCGACGACGTGTCCGCCGCGCGCCCCGCCGCGCGCCCCGGCGCGGGCCCCGGGACGGACGTACCCGAGGTGCCCGGCGCGGCCGCCTCCGAGGAGGGGCGCGGGGCACCTGACGCATTCGCCCTCGCTGCGCCCGCAGGTGCCGAGGAGGCCGCGGAGGCCTCCGGCGGGCCCCCAGGGGCCGACGGGCCGGCCGGGCCCGCGCCGCTGGGCCTGGTCCGCACGCCCACCGGGCACGCCGGGGTTGACGCGCACCTGGAGCGGCTGGCGGACGCCGACCACCTCCCGGCGGACGGACACGCCGCGGTGTACGAGGATGTGCACAGGGGGTTGCGCGACACGCTGACCGCGCTCGACGCACCGCCCGTCCCCGGACCGTACGAAAACAGGAGCTGAACCGAACGTGGCAGGAGTGGCACGCCGCCGCCTGGACGCCGAACTGGTACGCCGCAGCATGGCGCGCTCGCGGGAGCACGCAGCGCAGCTGATCGCCGCGGGCCGGGTGACCGTCGGCGGCACCACCGCGACCAAGCCGGCCACCCAGGTCGAGACCAGCGCGGCCCTCGTGGTCCTCAAGGACGACAGCGACCCCGACTACGTCTCCCGGGGCGGCCACAAGCTGGCCGGCGCCCTCGCCGCCTTCCGGCCGCAGGGGCTCGTCGTCGAGGGCCGCCGGGCGCTGGACGCCGGTGCCTCCACCGGCGGCTTCACCGACGTGCTGCTGCGCGCCGGCGCGGCCCACGTGATGGCCGTGGACGTCGGCTATGGGCAGCTCGCCTGGTCGCTGCAGAGCGACGAGCGGGTCACCGTCAAGGACCGCACGAACGTCCGCGAGCTCACCGTCGAGCAGCTCGACGGCGTCCCCGTCGACCTGGTCGTCGGCGACCTGTCCTTCATCTCGATCGGCCTGGTGCTGCCGGCGCTCGTCGCCTGCTGCGCGCCGGACGCCGACCTGGTGCTGATGGTCAAGCCGCAGTTCGAGGTCGGCAAGGAGCGGCTCGGCAGCGGCGGCGTGGTGCGCAGCCCCGAGCTGCGCGCCGAGGCCGTGCGCGGGGTCGCGGCGCAGGCGGCGGCCCTGGGGCTCGGCGTGCTGGGCGTGACGGCGAGTCCGCTGCCGGGGCCGTCGGGCAACGTCGAGTACTTTCTGTGGCTGCGGGCGGGGGCACCGGCACTCGACCCGGCGGATGTCGACCGTGCAGTGGCGGAGGGGCCGCAGTGACAGATACAGCGGGTGCGAACGGTTCAACAGCTTCAACAGGTCCGACAGGTCCGACAGGTCCGGCGGGTCCGGGGGATCCGGCACGGGCGGTCGGCGGCGCAGGGCGGCGCACCGTCTTCCTGCTCGCGCACACGGGGCGGCGGGCGGCCATCCGCAGCGCCGAGCTCGTGGTGCAGGGGCTGCTCAAGAGCGGGCTCGGCGTGCGGGTCCTGGAGTACGAGGCGCGCGACCTGCCGCTGCCGCCCGAGGTGGAGCTCGTCCCCGAGTGCACCCGTGAGGTGCTGGAGGGCTGCGAGCTGCTGATCGTGCTCGGCGGCGACGGGACCCTGCTGCGCGGGGCGGAGTTCGCGCGCGGCTCGGGGGTGCCGATGCTGGGCGTCAACCTGGGGCACGTGGGCTTCCTCGCCGAGGCCGAGCGCGACGACCTGGACAAGGTCGTCGACCGGGTGGTCACCCGTGCGTACGAGGTCGAGGACCGGATGACCCTCGACGTGCTCGTGCGGTCCAACGGCGACGTCGTCCACCACGACTGGGCGCTGAACGAGGCCGCCGTCCAGAAGGTGTCCCCCGAGCGGATGCTCGAGGTGGTCATCGAGATCGACGGCCGCCCGGTCTCCGGCTTCGGCTGCGACGGCATCGTCTGTGCGACCCCGACCGGCTCGACGGCGTACGCCTTCTCCGCGGGCGGGCCGGTGGTCTGGCCGGAGGTGGAGGCGCTGCTGATGGTGCCGATCAGCGCCCATGCGCTGTTCGCCAAGCCGCTGGTGACCTCGCCGGACTCGGTGCTGGCGGTGGAGGTGCAGACCGGCGTCCCGCACGGTGTGCTGTGGTGCGACGGCCGCCGCACGCTGGAGCTGCCGGCCGGGGCCCGGGTGGAGGTCCGGCGCGGCGCCGTGCCGGTGCGGCTCGCCCGGCTGCACCACGCGTCGTTCGCGGACCGCCTCGTCGCCAAGTTCGCGCTGCCCGTGTCGGGTTGGCGGGGAGCGCCCCACTAGTCCCCGTCCCGGTCCCCGTCGGGCCTGCATTAATAGCACATCCGTTCGGAGAATCACCGACGGGTGACGTCACATGCCACCGGTGAAACCTCGGTATGGTCGTCCCGTGCTTGAGGAGATGCGGATACGGTCGCTCGGGGTCATCGACGACGCGGTGGTCGAGCTGTCCCCCGGATTCACCGCCGTGACCGGCGAGACCGGCGCGGGCAAGACGATGGTCGTCACCAGCCTCGGGCTGCTGCTCGGCGGGCGCGCCGACCCGGCCCTGGTACGGATCGGAGCCAAGGCGGCGGTCGTGGAGGGGCGCATCGTCATGCGCCCCGACGCGCCCGCCGCCGTACGCGCCGAGGAGGCCGGGGCCGAGCTCGACGACGGCGCCCTGCTGATCAGCCGGACCGTCTCCGCCGAGGGGCGCTCGCGCGCCCACGTCGGCGGCCGCTCCGTGCCCGTCGGACTGCTCGGCGAGCTCGCGGACGAGCTCGTCGCCGTCCACGGCCAGACCGACCAGCAGGGCCTGCTGCGGCCCGCCCGGCAGCGCCAGGCCCTCGACCGGTACGCCGGCGACGCCGTCGCCGTCCCGCTGGAGAAGTACGCGGCCGCCTACCGGCGGCTGCGGGCGGTCGCGGCCGAGCTGGAGGAGATCACCACCCGGGCGCGGGAGCGGGCCCAGGAGGCCGACCTGCTGCGCTTCGGCCTGGAGGAGATCGCGGCCGTCGAACCGCTGGCCGGCGAGGACGTGGAGTTGGCGGCCGAGGCCGAGCGGCTCGGCCACGCCGAATCGCTGGCCTCGGCGGCGCAGATCGCGCACGCCGCGCTCGCCGGCGACGTCGAGGACCCGGAGGGCGTCGACGCGAACACGCTCGTCGCCGGCGCGCACCGGGCCCTGGACGCCGTACGCGCCCACGATCCGGCCCTCGGCGCGCTCGCCGAACGGATCGGGGAGCTGCAGATCCTGCTGTCCGACGTGGCCGGCGAACTGGCCGGGTACGCCGACGACCTGGACGCCGATCCGCTGCGGCTCGCCGCGGTGGAGGAGCGGCGGGCGGCCCTGACCCAGCTGACGCGCAAGTACGGCGAGTCGATCGACGCCGTCCTGGAGTGGGCCGAGAAGGGCTCTGCGCGGCTGCTGGAGCTGGACGGCGACGACGAGCGGATCACCGAGCTGACCGCCGAGCGGGACGGGCTGCGGGCCGAACTGTCGGTGCTGGCCCAGGCCCTGACGGACGCGCGGGTGGAGGCCTCCACCCGCTTCGCCGCGGCGGTCACCGAGGAGCTCGCCTCGCTGGCGATGCCGCACGCCCGGGTGACCATCGACGTCCGGCAGGTGGAGGACGAGGACGGCGTGGAGGTCGGCGGCCGCACCGTCGCCTACGGGCCCACCGGCGCGGACGAGGTCGAACTGCTCCTCGCCCCGCACCCCGGCGCCCAGCCGCGGCCGATCGCCAAGGGCGCCTCCGGCGGTGAGCTCTCGCGCGTCATGCTGGCCGTGGAGGTCGTCTTCGCGGGCTCCGACCCGGTGCCCACCTACCTCTTCGACGAGGTCGACGCGGGCGTCGGCGGCAAGGCGGCCGTCGAGATCGGCCGGCGCCTGGCCAAGCTCGCCAAGTCGGCCCAGGTCGTGGTGGTCACCCACCTGCCGCAGGTGGCGGCCTTCGCGGACCGCCAGCTGCTGGTGGAGAAGACCAACGACGGCTCGGTGACGCGCAGCGGCGTCACCGTGCTCGAAGGAGAGGACCGCGTCCGGGAGCTGTCGCGCATGCTGGCCGGGCACGAGGACTCCGTGTCCGCGCGGGCCCACGCCGAGGAGCTCCTCGCCGCGGCGCGCGCCGACGCCTGACGCCGGGCGGCTCTCGACGGGGCCCGGGGCGCACGACGCGCCCCGGGCCCCGTCGCGTTGCGGCCACGGCGGGGTGGCGCGGGGGGAGGCCCGGGGTGGCGCGGCGGTGGCGCCGGGGTGACGGCCCGCTACGCCGTGTGGGTGAGGCACGGGGGCGTGTGACGGTATCTCCTGCAGGATCCGCACCCGTATGGTCCCGGAACGCGCGTACGGGCTGGCATCCTGGGCGGCGTCTCTGCCCCCTCACCCAGGAGCTTCGGCCCGTGAGCAGCTCCCCGGCCCCGGTCCCGGCCCCCGCGCAGCCGTACGGGCGGCCGCCCCTGCGCGCCGTACAGGTCCTCGGCGGCGCCGGCGCGGACAGCAGCGCCCACGTGCGGTCGCTGACGACCGGGCTCGCCGCGCGCGGGGTACGGGTCACGGTGTGCGCCCCCGTGGAGGCGGAGGGCGAGTACGACTTCACCGGCGCCGGGGCGCAGTTCGCCCCCGACGCGGTGAGCGCGATGCGGGCCGCGTGCGCCGGGGCGGACGTCGTCCACGCGCACGGCGTACGGGCCGCCGTGCGGGCCCTGCTCGCGCTGCGCGGGCGGCGCGTGCCGCTGGTGGTCAGCTGGCAGGGCGGCGGCCCCGCGGCCCAGGGGCCGCTGGGGCGGCTCGGGGGGATGCTGGAGCGGCAGGTCGCGCGGGCCGCGGCGGTGGTCCTCGGCGCCTCCTCCGACCAGGTGGACCTCGCCCGGGCCCGCGGCGCCCGCGACGCGCGCCTGGCCCCCGTGGCCGCCCCCGCCGGGCCGCCGCCGGGCGCCGACCCCGGCAAGGCGCGGGCCGAACTGGGGGCGGTGGAGCGGCCGCTCGTGATCGCCATCGGCAGCCTGGTGCCGCACCGGGGGTACTCCGTCCTGCTGGACGCGGCCCGGTCCTGGCGGGTGCTGGAGCCGACGCCGCTGGTGGTGGTCGCGGGGGAGGGGCCGCTGCGCGGCGAGCTGGCCCGGCGGATCGAGGCCGAGGGGCTGCCGGTGCGGCTGCTGGGGCGGCGGCGGGATGCGGGGCGGCTGCTCGCCGCGGCGGATGTGGCGGTGCTGCCGAGTCGGTGGGAGGCGCGGTCGCTGCTGGCGCAGGAGGCGTTGCGGCTGGGGGTGCCGCTGGTCGCCACCGCGGTCGGCGGGGTCCCGGACCTGGTCGGCGACGCGGGGGTCCTGATCCCGTACGGCAACGCCCCTGCCCTGGCCGAGGCGGTCACGGGCCTCCTGGCGGACCCGGCCCGCCGTGCGGCCCTGGCGGCTGCGGGTCGGGCCCAGGCGGCCACCTGGCCGTCGGAGGACGACACGGTCGCCCAAATCCTGTCCGTCTACGACGAACTGACCCACCGCCGCTGACCGGCCCGGCCGGCCTGCCGCTGCCGCTGCGCGGAGCCGTTCCCCTCCCCGCCCCTTCCCGAAACCGGGTCCTGCGGCCCCGGGCCCCGCTGCGGGGCTGCGCCCCTGCACCCCC
>NZ_JBEYXN010000052.1:0-16305 GCF_040704625.1 Streptomyces sp. NPDC046866 | reverse complement strand
CCCACAGCCAGGAGCGGGCCGAGTCCGGGACGATCGCCATGGTGCGTCCGAGGGCGATCAGCTGGGCCAGTTGTGTCTGGTTGTGGATCTCGGGGGGCGGGGCTCCGTCGCGTTCGGCAGGCCGTCCGCGGTCAGGCGTTGGGGCGCTTGCCGTGGTTGGCCTTCTTCTTCTTGCGCGCTCGCTTCTTGTTGCCGCGCTTCGCCATGACGCCACTCCCTTGCCGGGGCTTGAATCGGGGCATTCCGGGCGTTCGCCAGTCTACGGTCGGCCCGCCCGGCCCGCACCGGCCGCCGCGCGGCGCGAACCCGGGGTTTCAGCCCTCCGTCAGCGTCGCCAGCAGGGCGTCCGCGGCCGCGTACGGATCCAGCTCGCCCTGGGCCACCCGGGTGGCCAGCGCCCCCAGGTGGGCGTCCCCGTGCACGTCCGCCATCCGCGTGCGCAGCGCGGTCACCGCGATGGTCTCCACCTCGCGCGCGGCCCGGGCCGTACGGCGCTCGGCCAGCACCCCGCGCTCGTCCATCCAGGCGCGGTGCTTCTCCAGGGCCTCGACCAGCTCGTCGATGCCCTGGCCGCGGGCCGCGACCGTCTTGACGATCGGCGGCCGCCAGTCCCCGGCGCCCCGCGCCTCGCCCAGGCCCAGCATGTGGTTGAGCTCCCGGGCGGTGGCGTCGGCGCCGTCCCGGTCGGCCTTGTTGACCACGTACACGTCGCCGATCTCCAGGATGCCCGCCTTGGCGGCCTGGATCCCGTCGCCCATGCCCGGCGCCAGCAGCACCACCGAGGTGTCGGCCTGCGAGGCGATCTCCACCTCCGACTGCCCGACGCCGACCGTCTCGACGAGGATCACGTCGCAGCCGGCCGCGTCCAGCACCCGGATGGCCTGCGGGGCGGCCCAGGCGAGGCCGCCGAGGTGGCCGCGGGTGGCCATGGAGCGGATGTAGACCCCCGGGTCCGAGGCGTGCTCCGACATCCGCACCCGGTCGCCGAGCAGCGCGCCGCCCGAGAACGGCGAGGACGGGTCGACGGCGAGCACGCCGACCCGCCTGCCGGCCTTGCGGTACGCGCTGACCAGCGCCGAGGTGGAGGTGGACTTGCCGACGCCCGGGGAGCCGGTCAGGCCCACCACGTACGCCCCGCCCGTCAGCGGGGCCAGGGCCGCCATCACCTCGCGCAGCTGCGGGGACGCCCCCTCGACCAGCGAGATCAGCCGGGCCACCGCTCTGGGCCGGCCTTCACGCGCCTGGGCCACCAGCTGGGGGACGTCCACCGTCATGCGTTCTGCGCTCCTCGGTTCTCGCTGTGGGTGGTGCGGATGCGGGGGTGCCCGGGGCTCAGGCCTTGGGGACCCGGACGATCAGGGCGTCGCCCTGGCCGCCGCCGCCGCACAGGGCGGCCGCGCCGACTCCGCCGCCGCGGCGCTTGAGCTCCAGCGCCAGGTGCAGGACCACGCGGGCGCCGGACATGCCGATCGGGTGGCCCAGGGCAATCGCGCCACCGTTGACGTTCACCCTTTCCGGGGTCACGCCGAGGTCCTTCATTGACTGGACGGCGACGGCGGCGAAGGCCTCGTTGATCTCGATGAGGTCCAGGTCGGAGACCTCCAGGCCCTCCTTCTTCAGGGCGTGCAGGATGGCGTTCGACGGCTGGGACTGCAGGGAGTTGTCAGGGCCGGCCACGTTGCCGTGGGCGCCGATCTCCGCGATCCACTCCAGGCCCAGCTCCTCGGCCTTGGCCTTGCTCATCACGACGACCGCGGCGGCGCCGTCGGAGATCTGCGAGGAGGTGCCGGCCGTGATCGTGCCGTCCTCGGCGAAGGCCGGGCGCAGCTTGCCCAGGGACTCCACCGTGGTCTCCGGGCGGATGCCCTCGTCCTGCGTGAAGAGGACCGGGTCGCCCTTGCGCTGCGGGATCTCGACCGGGGTGATCTCGGCCTCGAAGACGCCGTTCTTCTGGGCGGCGGCGGCGCGCTGGTGGGAGGCGGCGGCGAACTCGTCCTGCGGGGCGCGCTCGATGCCCAGGCGGGCGTTGTGCTTCTCGGTGGACTCGCCCATCGCGATGTTCTCGAAGGCGTCGGTGAGGCCGTCGTACGCCATGGCGTCGAGCATCTCGACGGCGCCGTACTTGTAGCCCTCGCGGGACTTCGGCAGCAGGTGCGGGGCGTTGGTCATCGACTCCTGGCCGCCCGCGACCACGACGTCGAACTCGCCGGCGCGGATCAGCTGGTCCGCCAGGGCGATGGCGTCGAGGCCGGAGAGGCAGACCTTGTTGATGGTCAGCGCGGGCACGTTCATCGGGATGCCGGCCTTGACGGCGGCCTGGCGGGCGGGGATCTGGCCCGCGCCGGCCTGGAGCACCTGGCCCATGATCACGTACTGCACCTGGTCGCCGGAGATGCCGGCGCGCTCCAGGGCGGACTTGATGGCGAAGCCGCCGAGGTCGGCGCCCGAGAAGGACTTCAGCGAGCCGAGCAGCCGCCCCATGGGCGTGCGGGCCCCGGCGACGATCACGGACGTGGTGTTGTTCGTTCCGGACATGGAGCACAGCCCCTTGAGGATGAGGAGTGAACGAGGGTTTACCCGAATGTACTGAGCGGTACCCCTGTCGTCACCGGGCAGTGGGTGTGATCGCTGGCACGTTGCGTGACCGGCCTCCTCGGCGGTGCACTGGTCCCATGCTGACAAGAATCGACCACATCGGGATCGCCTGCTTCGACCTGGACAAGACCGTCGAGTTCTACCGTGCCACGTACGGGTTCGAGGTGTTCCACACCGAGGTCAACGAGGAGCAGGGCGTCCGCGAGGCCATGCTCAAGATCAACGAGACCTCCGACGGCGGCGCCTCCTACCTCCAGCTCCTGGAGCCCACCCGCGAGGACTCCGCGGTCGGCAAGTGGCTGGCCAAGAACGGCGAGGGCGTGCACCACATCGCCTTCGGCACCGAGGACGTCCGCGGCGACTCCGAGGCCATCCGCGGCAAGGGCGTCCGGGTCCTGTACGACGAGCCCCGCACCGGCTCGATGGGCTCCTCGATCACCTTCCTGCACCCCAAGGACTGCCACGGCGTCCTCACCGAACTGGTCACCTCCAACCCGCAGCACTGATGTCCCGATTCCCCGGCCGGTAGAGTGGCCATGGCTCGGCCGGGGTTCGGTGCTTCAGACGGGGTCGGGGCCTGTGACCCCTGCCCCGGCATCTGACACCATTCCCCGGGGGCGCCGTTCAGCGGGCGGACGGTGCTCATTTGGGAGTGAGCTTGCGACCAGGGGACGGATGGGACCGCGCTGTGCGGGGCTACGAAAGCCAGGAGAGCCTTCAGGCCGAGGCCGATCATCTCTCGCTCTTCGAAGCGGAGATGGAGCGGCTGAAGAAGGAGCGCGGCAAAGCCGTCCAGCACGCGGAGGACCTCGGCTACCAGGTCGAGGTGCTGCGTGCCAAACTGCACGAGGTGCGGCGCGCGCTGGCGTCCCGCCCCGCCTATGACAGCCAGGACCTCGGCTACCAGGCCGAACGGCTGCTGCGCGACGCCCAGATCCAGGCCGACCAGATGCGCTCGGACGCCGAGCGCGAGCTGCGCGACGCCCGGGCGCAGACCCAGCGCATCCTGCAGGAGCACGCCGAGCACCAGGCGCGCCTGCAGGCCGAGCTGCACGCCGAGGCCGTCAACCGCCGCCAGCGCCTGGACCAGGAGCTCAACGAGCGCCGCCAGACCGTCGAGGCGCACGTCAACGAGAACGTCGCCTGGGCCGAGCAGCTGCGCGCCCGCACCGAGGCCCAGGCCCGCCGGCTCATGGACGAGTCCCGCGCGGAGGCCGAGCAGTCCCTGAACGCGGCCCGCGCCGAGGCCGCCCGCGTCGCCGAGGAGACCCGCCGCCGGCTGGCCGCGGACGCCGAGGCCGCCCGCGCCGAGGCCGAGGCCACGCTGCTGCGCGCCCGCAAGGAGGCGGAGCGGCTGCTGACCGCCGCGTCCGCGCAGGCCCAGGAGGCCACGGAGCACGCGGAGCGGCTGCGTTCGACGACCACCGCCGAGGCCGAGCAGACCCGCCGGCAGACCCTGGACCTGGGCCGGGTGGCCGAGCAGCGCGTGCAGGAGGCCGACGGGGCCCTGCGCGAGGCCCGCGCCGAGGCCGAGCGGCTGCTCGCGGAGGCCAAGGAGAGCGCCGCCCGCCAGCTCGCCTCGGCCGAGTCCGTCAACGAGCAGCGCACCCGGACCGCCAAGGAGCAGGTGGCCCGGCTGGTCGGCGAGGCCACCAAGGAGGCCGAGGCCCTCAAGGCGGAGGCCGAGCAGGTGCTCGCCGACGCCCGCGCCGAGGTCGAGCGCCGGCGGGCCGAGGCCGCCGAGCAGGCCCGCGCCGCGGCGGCCGAGGACACGGCCGCCCAGATGGCCAAGGCCGCCCGCACGGCCGAGGAGATGCTCACCAAGGCCACGCAGAACGCGCAGGCCACCACCCGCGCCGCCTCCGAGGAGGCCGAGCGGATCCGCCGCGAGGCGGAGGCCGAGGCGGACCGGCTGCGCGCCCAGGCGGCGGACGCGGCCGCCGAGCTCAAGGGCGCCGCGAAGGACGACACCGAGGAGTACCGGGCCCGTACGGTCGAACTCCAGGAGGAGGCGCGGCGGCTGCGCGGCGAGGCCGAGCAGCTGCGCGCCGAGGCCGTCGCCGAGGGCGAGCGGATCCGCGGCGAGGCCCGCCGCGAGGCGGTCCAGCAGATCGAGGAGGCGGCCAAGACCGCCGAGGAACTCCTCGGCAAGGCCAAGGCGGACGCCGACGAGCTGCGCTCCGGCGCGGCCGCCGAGAGCGAGCGGGTCCGCGCCGAGGCCGTGGAGCGGGCCACCACCCTGCGCCGGCAGGCGGAGGAGACCCTCGAGCGCACCCGCGCCGAGGCGGAGCGGCTGCGCGCCGAGGCCGACGAGCAGGCCGAGGCCGTACGCGCCGAGGCGGAGGCCGCGGCCCGCACCCGCCGCGAGGAGACCGAGCAGGCGCTCTCGGCGAAGCGGGCGGAGGCCGAGGAGGAGCTCTCCCGCCTGCACACCGAGGCCGAGGCCCGGCTCGCGACGGCCGAGCAGACGCTGCGCGACGCCCGCGGGGCCGCGGAGAGCATCCGCCGGGAGACCGCCGAGGAGGCCGACCGGCTGCGCGCCGAGTCGGCGGAGCGGATCCGCGCCCTGCAGGCCCAGTCGGAGGCGGAGGCCGACCAGCTGCGCACCGAGGCGGCGGAGGACGCCGGCCGGGTGCGCGCCGAGGCCGAGCAGGTGGCCGTACGGCTGCGCAGCGAGGCCGAGACCGAGGCCGAGCGGGTGCGCTCGGAGGCCAAGGAGACCGCGGACCGGCTGCGCGCGGAGGCGAAGGCCGCTGCCGAGCGGGTCGCCGAGGAGGCCGCCGAGGCGCTGGCCGCTGCCCAGGAGGAGGCCGCCCGGCGCCGCCGCGAGGCCGAGGAGACCCTCGCGTCGGCCCGGACCGACGCGGACAGCGAGCGGGCGCAGGCGCGCGAGCAGAGCGAGGAGCTGCTGGCCGCGGCCCGCAAGCGCTCGGAGGAGGCGCAGGCCGAGGCGGCCCGCCTGACCGAGGAGGCGGAGGCCCGCGCGGCGGAGCTGGTGTCGGCGGCCGAGGCCACCGCCCAGCAGGTGCGCGACTCCGTGGCCGGGCTGCACGAGCAGGCCGAGGAGGAGATCGCCGGGCTGCGCAGCGCCGCCGAGCACGCGGCGCAGCGGACGCGGACCGAGGCCGAGGAGGAGGCCGCGCGCGTCCGCTCCGACGCCTACGAGGAGCGCGAGCGGGCCACCGAGGACGCCAACCGCATCCGCAGCGAGGCGCGGACGGAGACCGACGCGGCCAAGGCACTGGCCGAGCGCACGGTCGCCGACGCGATCGCCGAGGCGGAGCAGCTGCGCAGCGACACCGCCGAGTACGCCCAGCGGGTGCGGACGGAGGCCACGGACGCGCTGGCCGCGGCCGAGCGCGATGCCGCCCGTACCCGGGCCGACGCCCGCGAGGACGCGAACCGGATCCGCGGCGAGGCCGGGGAGTCCCTGGAGGCCTCGCGCGCCGAGGGCGCCCGGATCGTCGCCGACGCCACGGCCGAGGCCGAGCGGATCACCGAGGAGACCCGCGAGGCCAACGAGGCGACCGTCGCCGAGGCCGCCGCCGAGGCGGAGCGGCTCACCGCCGAGGCCGCGGAGGCGGCGGAGGCCACCCGCGCCGAGGCGGCGGGCACGCTGGACGAGGCGCGGGCGGAGGCCAACCGGCTGCGCACGGAGGCCGCGGAGCAGGCGGACCGGCTCATCACCGAGGCCGCTTCCGAGGCGGAGCGGCTCACCGAGGAGACCCGCGCCGAGACCGAGGCGACGCTCGAGGCCGCCCGCGCGAAGGCGGACAAGCTCACCCGGCAGGCCGCGGACACGATGGCCGCGGCCGAGCGGGATGCCGCCCGGGTGCTGGTCGACGCCCGCAACGAGGGCGACCGGCTGGTCGACGAGGTGCGTGCGGCGAACGAGCTGGCGCTCGGCGAGGCGGCCGAGGAGGCCGAGCGGCTGCGCACCGAGGCGGCACAGGTCCTCGACGAGGCCCGCGCGGAGGGCGGCCGGATCATCGGCGAGGCCACCGCGGAGGCGGACCGCGTCACGGCCGCGGCGGCCGAGACGCTGGAGAGCGCCGAGCGGGAGTCCGAGCAGACGCTGGACGAGGCGCGCGCGGAGGCGAACCGGCTGCGCACGGAGGCCGCGGAGCAGGCGGACCGGCTCATCACCGAGGCCGCGTCCGAGGCGGACAAGCTCACCGCGCAGACGCGCCGGGACAACGAGCGCACGGTCGGCGAGGCCGCGGCGGAGGCGGAGCGGCTGCGCGCGGAGGCGTCGGAGGCGCTGTCCTCGGCGCAGGAGCACGCCGCCCGCACCCGGTCGGAGGCCGAGCGGGTCAAGGCGGAGGCCGCGGCCGAGGCCGAGCGCCTGCGGACCGAGGCGCGCGAGGAGTCCGAGCGGCTGCTGGACGAGGCGCGCGAGGAGGCCGGCAAGCGGCGTACCGAGGCGGCGGAGCAGGTGGACCTGCTGATCACCGAGGCCGCGGCCGAGGCCGACAAGCTGACCTCCGACGCGCAGGCGAAGGCGCTGGCCGCGACGACGGCCGCCGAGGAGCAGGCCGACCAGATGGTCGACGCCGCCCGCAAGGAGGCCGCGCGGATCACCACGGAGGCGACGGTCGAGGGCAATTCCCTGGTGGAGAAGGCCCGTACGGACGCGGACGAGCTGCTGGTCGGCGCGCGTTCGGACGCCGCCGCCATAAGGGAGCGGGCGGAGGAGCTGCGCTCGCGTGTCGAGAGCGAGATCGAGGAGCTGCACGAGCGCGCCCGCCGGGAGACGGCCGAGCAGATGAAGTCGGCCGGCGAGCGCGTGGACAAGCTCGTGCGGGCGGCGACCGAGCAGAGCGTGGAGGCCGAGAACAAGGCCAAGGCACTGGTCTCGGACGCGAGCAGTGAGGCGAGCAAGGTGCGCATCGCGGCGGTCCGCAAGGCGGAGACGCTGCTGAAGGAGGCGGAGCAGAAGAAGGCCGAGCTGTCGCGGCAGGCGGAGGCCGTGCTGGAGCAGGCGAAGGCCGAGGCCGAGCGGCTCGTGGAGGAGGGCCGCCGCGAGCTGGAGGTGCTGGTGCGCCGGCGGGAGGACATCCAGGCGGAGATCTCCCGTGTCCAGGACGTGCTTGAGGCGTTGGAATCATTCGAGGCGCCGTCGGGCGGAAAGTCCTCGGTCGGCGGTCAGGGTGCGGGGGGCGTGAAGGCCGGAGCTGCTGCGGGGTCCACTCGTTCGGGTGGCAAGTCGTCGGACGGCTAGTCAGTGTGCGGATGGTGTGCACCCGATGAAGGTTCATCCGAACGGGTGACATGCATTCTGTCGCCTTGCCACTCAAATGGGGTGTCATTGTCCAGATCAAACGCGGATTGACTCGATGACACGCCGCTCGGGCGCCTAGGATTCCCCTAACACCTCACGTAGCACCTCATCGGTCTCATTCGACAGGAACCCCATGAGCGACACTTCCTCCCCCTTCGGCTTCGAGCTCGTGCGGCGTGGTTACGACCGCGGTCAGGTGGACGACCGCATTACCAAGCTGGTCTCCGACCGCGACAGCGCCCTCGGACGTATCAACGCCCTGGAAAAGCGGATCGAGGAACTGCACCTCGAGACGCAGAACGCGCAGGCCCAGGTGAGCGACGCCGAGCCGTCGTACGCGGGCCTCGGCGCCCGGGTCGAGAAGATCCTGCGGCTCGCGGAGGAGGAGGCGAAGGACCTGCGCGAGGAGGCCCGTCGCGCGGCGGAGCAGCACCGCGAGCTGGCCGAGTCGGCCGCCCAGCAGGTGCGCAACGACGCCGAGTCGTTCGCGGCGGACCGGAAGTCGAAGGCGGAGGACGAGGGCGTCCGCATCGTCGAGAAGGCCAAGGGCGACGCGGCCACCCTGCGCGCCGAGGCCCAGAAGGACGCGCAGTCGAAGCGCGAGGAGGCCGACGCCCTCTTCGAGGAGACCCGCGCCAAGGCCGCCCAGGCCGCCGCGGACTTCGAGACCAACCTGGCCAAGCGCCGCGAGCAGTCCGAGCGCGACCTCGCCTCGCGCCAGGCCAAGGCGGAGAAGCGCCTCGCCGAGATCGAGCACCGCGCCGAGCAGCTGCGCCTGGAGGCCGAGAAGCTGCGTACGGACGCCGAGCGCCGGGCCCGCCAGACGGTGGAGACCGCGCAGCGCCAGGCCGAGGACATCGTGGCCGACGCCAACGCCAAGGCGGACCGCATCCGCAGCGAGTCGGAGCGCGAGCTCGCGGCGCTGACCAACCGCCGCGACTCCATCAACGCCCAGCTGACCAACGTCCGCGAGATGCTGGCGACGCTGACCGGTGCGGCGGTGGCCGCCGCCGGCTCTCCGATGGACGACGAGCCGGTCTCCCGCGGGGTCCCGGCCCAGCAGAGCCGCTAGCGCGCGGGGCACGACGCGCGCCCCGCGCCCGCTCCGCCGCGCCGTACAACGGTGGTTGACCCGCCGTCTACTCGCCGGTAGCGAAACATCACGCCCGAGGGCCTTATGTCACCTTTTCGAGGTGGCGTGGGGCCCTCGGGCGTTCTAGCGTGAGCCCATGATCGAGCTTGAGGGCCTGACGAAACGATTCGGCGCCAAGACCGCCGTGGACCACCTCAGCTTCCAGGTCAGACCGGGGGTGGTGACCGGCTTCCTGGGCCCCAACGGGGCGGGCAAGTCGACCACCATGCGCATGATGCTCGACCTCGACAACCCCACCAGCGGGACGGTCAGGATCGACGGCAAGCACTACCGGGACCTGTCGGAGCCGCTGAAGCACATCGGTGCGCTGCTGGACGCGAAGGCCATGCACGGCGGCCGGAGCGCCTACAACAACCTTCTCTGCCTCGCCCATTCGAACCGGATCCCGAAGAGCCGCGTGGACGAGGTTCTTGATCTCGTCGGCCTGACCCCGGTGGCGAAGAAGAAGTCGAAAGGATTTTCGCTCGGCATGGGGCAGCGGCTGGGGATCGCCGCCGCACTCCTCGGCGACCCGGAGATCCTGATGTTCGACGAGCCCGTCAATGGTCTGGACCCGGAGGGAATTCTCTGGATCCGCAATCTGATGAAGGGGCTTGCGTCGGAGGGGCGGACGATCTTCGTCTCGTCCCATCTCATGAGCGAAATGTCGCTGACCGCAGACCATTTGATCGTCATCGGCCAGGGAAAGCTTCTGGCCGATACCTCGATGGCTGATTTCATTCACCAGAACTCGCGCAGTTTCGTCCGCCTGCGCTCGCCCCAGCAGGAACGCCTCAAGGACGTCCTGCACCAGGCCGGTATCGACGCCGTCAGCGTCCCGGCCACCGGCACGCTGGAGATCGACGGGGTGGCCCCCGAGACCCTCGGCGAACTGGCCGCCCAGCACCGGATCGTGCTGCACGAACTCAGCCCGCAGCGGGCTTCACTGGAGGAAGCATTCATGCGCATGACGGCGGACTCGGTCGAGTACCACGCCCACGCGCCGGGAGCAGCGGGCCAGGTGCCCGCCCCCGGCACGGCCGCCGACAACCCCGCCCGCCCGGCCGACGTCCCCGCGTGGGGCGCCGGTTTCGAGGCCGGCCGCAAGGGCGGGAGGTGACCATGTCGTTCCCCGCAGTCCTCCGGTCCGAGTGGACCAAGATCCGCACGGTCGCCTCGACCGGCTGGACCCTCGGCACCGCCCTCGCGGTCACCGTCGCCATGGGCGCCGCGCTCTGCGCCGCGGTCAACGCCACCTTCGAGGACATGCCCGCGGCCCAGCAGGCCGCCTTCGACTCCACCCAGATGAGCTTCGCCGGCATGATGCTGGGCCAGCTGGCGGTCCTCGTCTTCGGGGCGATGGTCGTCGGCTCCGAATACGGCTCGGGCATGATCCGCACCTCGCTCGCGGCCGTGCCCCGCCGCGGGAGCCTGCTGCTCGGCAAGGTCGTCGTGGCCACCGCCCTGGCCCTGGCGGTCGGCCTGGCCACCGCCTTCCTGTCCTTCTTCACCGGACAGGCGCTCCTGGGCGACCACGGCATCGGGCTCGGCGAGGAGAACGTGCTGCGCGCCGTGGTCGGAGCCGGCCTGTACATGGCGCTGCTCGCCCTCTTCTCGATCGGCGTCTCGATGATGCTGCGGAACTCCGCCGCCTCCATCTGCATCCTGATCGCGTTCGTCCTGATCGTGCCCATCGTCCTCGGCGTGATCGATGCGACCCGGAAGATCGCCTACTACCTGCCCAGCCAGTCGGGCTCGGCGATCATGCAGACCATGTCGGACGGGGACGCCCCGTACGGCCCGTGGGGCGGCTTCGGGATCATGGTCCTGTGGGCGCTCGCCGCGGTGCTCGGCGGCTACCTGGTGCTGAAGAGGCGCGACGCCTGACGGACGGCCGGCTGTGGGGTCCGTCTCAGGACGGACCCTCCGCGAAGATCCGTCGCAGGACGGACGCCGCCCGTACTACGGGGGATCCCCGGGTCGTTCTCAGGGGTCCCTCAGGGATCCGGCCCGGGGTGGAACCGGCCGCTCCTGGATATCCTCTTAACCCTTACTCGGACGAAAGCCGTCCGTCGGGCAAGGGGCAGAGGAATGATCGAGGCAGTCGGCCTGACCAAGCGCTTCGGCGCCAAGACCGCGGTCGACCAGCTGTCCTTCCAGGTCAGGCCCGGCCACGTGACCGGCTTCCTGGGGCCCAACGGCTCCGGCAAGTCCACCACCATGCGCATGATCCTCGGCCTGGACCGGCCCACCTCCGGCCGGGTCACGATCAACGGCCTGCCCTTCCGGGAGCTGCCGAACGCCCAGCGGCACGTCGGCGCCCTGCTCGACGCCAAGGCCGTGCACGGCGGCCGCCGCGCCCGCACCCACCTGCTGTCCCTCGCCCAGTTCTCCGGCATCCCGGAGAAGCGGGTCGACGAGGTACTCGCCGTGGTGGGCCTGCAGGACGTGGCCCGGCAGCGCGCCAAGGGCTTCTCGCTCGGCATGGGCCAGCGGCTCGGCATCGCCGCCGCCCTGCTGGGCGACCCCCAGGTGCTGCTGTTCGACGAGCCGGTCAACGGGCTCGACCCCGAGGGCATCCTCTGGGTCCGCAACCTCATGCGCCGGCTCGCCTCCGAGGGCCGCACCGTCTTCGTCTCCTCGCACCTGATGAGCGAGATGGCCCTGACCGCCGACCACCTGATCGTGATCGGCCGCGGCCGGCTCCTCGCCGACATGGGCACCCAGGAGTTCATCGCGCACAACTCGGCCGGTTTCGCCCGGGTCCGCGCGGCCGACACGGAGCGGGATGGCCGGAAGACGCTGGCCACGGCCCTGACCCGGGCGGGCGGCCGGGTCCTGCAGGAGCCCGACGGCGCCCTGCGGGTGACCGGCCTTGAGCTGCCGCGCATCTCCGACCTGGCGCACGGGGCCGGCGTACGGCTCTGGGAGCTGTCCCCGCACCGGGCCTCGCTGGAGGAGGCGTACATGCGGCTGACCCAGTCCGCCGTCGAGTACACCTCCACCGAGGACCCGCGGGCCGAGCTCTGGGAGCCGGACCCGCTGGCCCTGCCCGCCTGGGAGGACGAGCTCGCCGTGCCGCAGGTCCCGCAGGACGGTTTCTTCGCTCCCCCGCCGCCCGGCGCGGGCGAGGCGCCCTTCCTGATGCCCGGCAGCCCCGGCGAGCTCGCCGGCACCGCCACGACCGCCCCCACGGACACCCGCAAGGACCCCCGATGACCGGCTCCACGACCACCGCGGACCAGCCGAAGGCCTACAGCTCCCCGCTGCCCACCCCCCGGCCGCACCTCGGGCACGCCCTCGCCTCGGAGTGGACCAAGCTGGTCTCGGTCCGCTCCACCGTGTGGACGCTCGGCGCGCTCGTCGTGCTCGTCGTCGGCATCGGGCTGCTCGGCGTCGGCGAGACCAGCGCCGACGACTACCGGAACGTGCCGCTCAGCGCGCCCGCCCTGTTCGGCCTGCTGGTCGGCCAGGTCCCGGTCATGGTGCTCGGCGTGCTGGCGATCACCTCCGAGTACGGCACCGGGCTGATCCGCACCACCTTCACCGCGGCCCCGGGCCGCTCCCGGGTGCTGACCGCGAAGTACCTCGTCTTCGGCGCCGTCGCCTTCCTGGCCGTCGCCGGCTCGGTCTCCGTCGTCGTCTTCGCCTCGTTCATCTGGAACTCCGGCCGGGGCGACCGGCACGGCGCCGGGGAGTGGCTGCACGCACTGGGCGGCTGTGTGTACGTCACCCTGCTCGGTGTGCTCGGCCTCGCGGTCGGCGCCATGCTGCGGCACTCCGCCGGGGCGATCGCCGTGATGCTGGGGCTGGTGACGCTGCCGCCGGTGACCGGCGGGATGCTGAGCATCTGGGAGTCCATGGCCCCCGTCGGCCGCGCGGTCCTCCAGTACAACGCCCCGGTCGCGCTCATGCAGCTGTTCGGCGTGCCCAACGACGGCAGCACGAACATGCCGAGCAACTGGTCGCAGATGCTGCTGCTCGTGCTGGTGACGGCCGTCGCGGTGGCGGGCTCCTACGTCCTCGTGGAGCGCCGCGACGTCTAGGCCGGGAGCCTCGGCCGCCCGGCCCCGCGCCTAGTATTTGGGGGCGTTCCTGGACCGCTGCACCCGCGAGGTGCGGCGGTCCTTCGCGTTCCAGCAGGCCTTGTGCCAGTGCCGGCGGTCGTCCACGCCGCCGTACTCGGGCCAGGCCACGACGTGCGGGGTGCCCGAGGGGATCTCCTGGTCGCAGCCCGGGCAGCGGTAGCGCTTGCCCACCGCGCTCGCGCCCGCGACGTGCCGGACCTTCCACTCCTCGCCCTGGTACTCCTCGGTGCGCTCCAGCCCGAACCGGTCGGCGCCCGACGCAGCTGAGCCCGCAGCCGGACGGTCGGCCGGATTCCCGCCGCCCCTGGGGCGGTTGTGGCGCGGTGACACGTATACCTCACGAATGGGCGAACGGCAGTGACTTTCTCCCAGACTACGCGCAGCGGGACCGGCAGCACGCAGGGTGTCCGGGGGGAGGCACGGGCGGGTGACGACTGGCCTGACAATCCCAATAACTTTCCTGTCAGGCCGTGCCTTTGGCACGTGTCAGACGTTGTTGCGATCAGAGAACCTAGAACCGGTCCACCTGGGGAGGCCGCGTCAGCCAACGAGGAGGCTAAGGCGATGCGCGTAGGAGCGTTTGTACTGGCGGCCCAGTTCCCGGGGCAGGGGCAGGGTGAGGCACTGCACCGCGCGGTGCGGACGGCCGAGGTGGCGGAGGAGGCCGGGCTCGACTCCGTCTGGCTCGCCGAGCACCACTTCGTGCCATACGGGGTGTGCCCCTCGGCGGTGACCCTGGCCGCCCTGCTGCTGGGCCGGACCCGGCGCCTGCGCGTGGGCACGGCGGTCAGCGTGCTGCCGAACACCCACCCCGTGGCCCTCGGCGAGCAGGCCGCGCTGCTGCACCTGACCTCCGGCGGCCGGTTCACCCTCGGGGTGGGCCGGGGCGGGCCCTGGGTGGACCTGGAGGTCTTCGGCGGCGGGCTCGACGCGTACGAGAACGGCTTCCCCGAGGGGCTGGACCTGCTGCGGCGGTGGCTTGCCGAACCGCGGGTCGCAGCCGCGGGCGAGCGGTACGCCTTCCGCGAGGTGGCCGTCGTACCCCGTCCGGCGGAGGCGCTGGACGGGGACGGATCGGGGCCGGAAGTGATCGTCGCCTGCACCTCCCCCGCATCCGTACGGCTTGCCGCGGAGCGGGGACTGCCGATGCTGCTGGGCATGCACTGCGGGGACGAGGAGAAGGCGGAGATGGTCGCCCTGTACCGCCGTACCGCCGCGGCCGCCGGGCAGGACCCGAACGCCCCGCACGTGTCGGCCGGCGTCTGCCAGCTGGCGGACCGCACGGCCGACGCCCGCGAGACGCTGCTGAAGGCACTGCCGGGCTGGCTGAAGCAGGGGCTGGACGCCCACGTCACGGTGGACGGGCGCTTCCGCTCGATGCGCGACCCCCACGCCTACACCGAGCTGCTGTGCGCTCTGCACCCCGTCGGCACCCCGCGGCTGGCGGCGGACCGGCTGGCCGCCACCGCCGAGCGGACCGGCATCACCCGGTTCGCGCTCTTGGCGGAAGGCTCCGGCGACCTCGCCGCGACCGAGGAGAACGTCCGGCGCCTGGGTGCCGAGGTGCTGCCGCGGCTCGGCTGAGCCTGGGCTGCCGCTCCGGTATCAGTGGCACCTCCCGCGATACGGAGCGGCAGCGGAGCACGGTCCTGCCGGCTTGCCGCGTCATGCCGGCGGGGCTAGCAGTCCCGGAGCTCCGGCGACTGGTTCAGCAGCTGGCCGCGGATCGAGGTGAACTTGGCGAGCCGGTCGTCCGCCGAGGCGTCGAGAGGGAACACCGCGACGCGGTGACAGTTCTGGAAGGCCAGGCGGACTCCGAAGTGCCGCTGCAGCGCACCCCGTATGGCGTCACTCGCAAGGGCACGCAGCAGCTGGCCGCGCGCCTGCTCGTCCGGCGGCGGCGTCTGGTTGTCGGCGAACTCTCCGCCGTCCACCTTCAGCTGGGCCACCAGCGAGCTGATCATCTCCCATGCGTAGGGCAGGGAGGTCCGGACGCAGTCGACGAAGGCGGCTTCGTCGACCTCGCCTCGCTCGGCCTGTTCGAGTAGGGCCGGTGAGACGTCGAGCGACATGGGTTCTCCTCTCGCGACCCCGGCCGCTTTGGGTTGCCGGAGTCTTACGGGCAGGGAAGGAGGCCGCGACGCTGCGTGCACGCTCGGCAACCTCCCGCTCACCACGGTAGGCGCCCGCTGGGTGCCGCACCAGGAGAATGCGCATACAACGCGCCATCGGCGAACGGGGCTTTCGGGGGCGAATCGCGTGGAGGGGCGTCGGTCGAGTAGCGTTGCCGTCCATGCGTCTCGTCATTGCCCGCTGCTCCGTCGACTACGCGGGCCGGCTCACCGCCCATCTGCCCTCGGCACCCCGTCTGATCCTCGTGAAGGCCGACGGCAGTGTCTCGATCCACGCGGACGACCGGGCGTACAAACCGCTCAACTGGATGTCGCCTCCGTGCACCCTCAAGGAGGGTACGGGTGAGGAAGCGGGCGTCTGGACCGTGGTCAACAAGGCGGGCGAGAAGCTCATCATCACCATGGAGGAAGTCCTCCACGACTCCTCCCACGAGCTGGGCGTCGACCCGGGGCTGATCAAGGACGGCGTCGAGGCACACCTGCAGGAGCTGCTGGCCGACCGCATCGACACGCTGGGCGAGGGCTACACGCTGATCCGGCGCGAGTACATGACGGCGATCGGGCCGGTGGACATCCTGTGCCGGGACGCCGACGGCGCCACGGTCGCCGTGGAGATCAAGCGGCGCGGCGAGATCGACGGCGTGGAACAGCTGACCCGCTACCTGGAACTCCTGAACCGCGACCCGCACCTGGCCCCTGTCCGGGGGGTGTTCGCGGCCCAGGAGATCAAGCCGCAGGCCCGTGTCCTGGCCACCGACCGCGGCATGGAGTGCGTGGTCCTGGACTACGACGCCCTCCGCGGCATCGAGGACGACAAACTCCGCCTCTTCTGACGCCCCCGGCCCGACCTCCCCGATCCCCCGCCGCCGTCAGCCCGGGGACCCGGTCGGATCCCGACACCCGTCGCCCCCACCGAGGCCCGGCGAGCCCCGGTAGGGGCGGAGCCCCGTGCCCGGCGGAGCCGGGTGCCGGCGCAGCCGGATGCCGGCGCAGCCGGATGCCGGCGCAGCCGGATGCCGGCGCAGCCGGATGCCGGCGCAGCCGGATGCCGGCGCAGCCGGATGCCGGCGCAGCCGG
>NZ_JBEYXN010000051.1:0-17011 GCF_040704625.1 Streptomyces sp. NPDC046866 | reverse complement strand
CACCTGGTGGGTGGACTCGGGCGACCAGGGCAGCGGGCCGCCCGCCTGACGCGCCGACAGCAAACGGACGCTGTCACGACGTCAGGGACAGCAGGTCCACGAGGAAGCGCTGGGCGGGCAGATCGCCGCACGGCTGGGGGACGACCTCGGCTCCGGCGACCGTCTCACCGTCGACGACGCCCAGGCACAGTGCTGTGCGGGCGCTCCTCAGCCGGTAGCCCTCCGCCGTCGCGCCGAAGTGTTCGATCCGGAAGAGCTGGGCATCCCTGCTGTCACGGCAGTCGTCCTGCGGCTCCACCAGCCCTTTGGCCGGACCGCTGTCGAGGATGGTCAGGCAGCCCATCACCTTGCTCGTGGGATGTTCCCACTTGATGGAGGCGAGGTCGCCTCCGACGGGCTGCAGGAACGTGCGCGGGCCGGGCTCCGTGCAGGGGCGCTGGACCGCGACCTCGGATCCGTACCGCCCGGAGCGCTCCTTGCCCGCCGTGAGGCACAGCTCCGGAGTCCGCGCGGGGCGGATGCGGGCCCAGCTCCCGGCCGAGGGCACGGAGAGGAGCCCGGGAAGGCGGCTTCCAGTGGCACTCGTCGCGGTCGGGCCCGGGGCGGCCTGGTCCCGGTTCAGTGCAACGCCCGCCGCGACAGCTCCCGTCAGCCCCACGGCGGCCACCACCACCAGCACGGCTCTCCCCCGCATCCCGGCTCCCGCAGGCCGTGTCTGCTCCTCCGCGCCGCCCCTGTCGCCGCCAGTGCCTGCGGCGGGGTCCGCTCTGGCCAGGCGCTCCCAGGCCTGCAACCACTGCGCCGATCCGGCCTCTTCCCCGCATGCGCGGACGAAGGCGGCGACCGTCTCACGGCGGGGCAGGGTACGCCTGCGCAGCAGGTCGGCAACGGTGCTGCGGGGCAGTACGTCACCCTGCGCCTTGGCCCGGCTCTCCAACTGCCGCAAGGTGAAGCCGGAACGGGCCTTGAGCGCCCGCAGGGCCGCCATGAAGGCGTCGACGCTGTGTATGCCGGAGGGCTGTAACTCGGTCTCGTCCATCCGACCAGGAATAGTGCACGGAGACGGTGTCGGGCAACGGTTCGTCGGTCCGTCGGAGTAATCCCGTGAGGGCAGCGGAACTCGGAGTCCCGGTGCCGGCGACCCCGCGGACCCCTGTCCGCGCAGGTGTTCGCCATCGGCTGCCTTTTCGTCACCGGAGGCGCCGGGACCTCTTCGGGCGACGGGCGGGCGGCGCGAACGTGCGGCCTCTGAAAGGAGGGCCCACACCGGACCCTTCGCCGGTCGACCGCGCCCGGCCTGGCAGCAAGCACCACCTGATCACCGACCGCCCCCAAACACCCCTTGCAGTGTCGCTGGCCAGCGGAAACCGGCACGACGCCATCCAGCTCATACCGGTGCTGGACACGATCTACCGCACACGGGGGGCCTGTCGGCCGCCCCCCGCCACCGGCCACGGTGGCTGTTCGCCGACCGCGGCTACGACCACGACACCGACCGACGCCTGCTCCGCGCCTGCGGCATCCCACCGAAGCTCGCGAGGCGGGCGCGGCTAGTCTTGTGATCATGGCCTTGCGACCCGATGAGTTCTACGACCATGCCCTTGCGGCTGCGGATGACGAGCTTCGGCTTCCGCTGGCAAGGATGACCGGATGGGACATCAGCCCCTTCGAGGCGGAGGGGCTGCGGGTCTCCGCGCTCCGCCCGCCCGTTCTGCCCGAGCCGCCACGGCACGGCGAGGACCCGGCGGACTGCGACGAGTGCCGCTCCCGCAACGAGGGCATCTGGCTCGACGACCGCTGGCGACTGGCCCGGATACCGGGCGTCGGTGTGCCACTGGTGCTGATGCTGTACCCGCGCGACCACTACGACATGGCCGATCTGCCCGACGATCTGGCCTCCGAGCTGGGCGTGCTCACCACTCACATCGTCCGCCACGTGCAGGCGCTGCCGCACATCAGTCGAGCGCACGTCTACCGGATCGGCGACGGAGCCGCACACCTGCACGTCTGGTTCTTCGCACGGCCCGAGGGACAGACCCAGTTGTACGGGTCGTGGCTGCCCGTCTGGGACGACCTCCTGCCCGCATACCCGGCGGACGTGGCCGACGCAGACGCCGCCGCCGTTGCCGACGCCCTGATCGCCTCGTACGGAGGTCGCCGCCCGGACGCCGACGGGCAGGCGAGCCCCTGACCGCCCCACCCGCTCCGGGGCATGCCGTCCCGCACACACGCAACAAAACCATGGTGGGCCGGGCGGCTGGTGATGCTGCGCCGGCCCCTGGCCGAGGAGGCAGACCATGCCGTCGACCCAGTTCGTCACGCCACCGTACGTCGTTCCCTGCCCCGGCTCCGTGGGAAGCGGGGTGCGGTACGCGCTCGTCGGTGCGGACGGGCAGCTGGTGCGGGCGCCGGAGCTGAGTGCCGTCGGCGTGTTCAGCCCGGACGGCCGGGGCGGGTTCACTGCGCCCGCCGCCGACCAGGACGGCCGCTGCGGGTACCTCCGCCACGACGGCACCTGGCTGTCGGCGCCGACCCTGTCGTACACGGAGGGCTTCGACAACGAGGGGCTCTCCCGGTTCCAGGGCGAGGACGGCCGGTGGGGTTACGCCGGGACGGACGGCCTGCCCGTCATACCGGCGGCCCTGGAGGAGGCCGGCCTCTTCCGCCACGGCCTGGCCGCCGCCCGCACAGGCGGCGGTGTCGGCTACCTCGACGCCACGGGGCGTTTCGTGATCCGTCCGCAATTCGCCGCGGCCGGAGAGTTCGCGGCGAACGGGCTCGCCGGGGTGCGGATGGCGGACAGCGGGCGCTGCGGTTTCATCGACCGTGAGGGCCGTACGGTCGTCGATCCGCAGTTCGACGGGGCAAGGCCCTTCGGGCCCGGCGGCGTTGCGCCGGTCCGGGTGGGCGAGCTGTGGGGCCTGATCGACGAGCGGGGCCGGTGGGTGGTCGAGCCGTCGTTCACGATGTTCAACCCCTTCGGTGCCAACGGTCTCGCCTACGTGCTGGGTGGCACGCTCACAGAGCATTTCGGGGGCTTCGTCGACGCCCGAGGCGAGGTGGTGGTCAAGGCAGCGAAGGGGAGCCGGCTGTCCGAGCATTTCCGGTGCGGGCTCGTCCGCTTCGACAACGGCTACGCGCACGGCTTCCTCGACGCCGGCGGAGCGGAGGCCATCGAGCAGAAGTACGAGTGGGCGGAGGACTTCGACACCGGCGGGGCGGCGGTGGCCCACCGTCTCGAACCCGTCGGCGAGGAGGACCCTGAGGAGGTCCGTGCCGCTGCGGCGAAGCGCCCGTCCGGCCGGGCCTGGGGGGTCCTGCGCACCGATGGGCGGTTCATCCCCGTCGACCACCTGGAGCCCGTCACCGACGCCGAGGGCTGGATCCTCGGATTCGGCTCGGGAACCGGGCTCGCCGCGTTCGCCACCCGTGATGGGTCCGTCGCCCACGTGGACCGCGACGGCCGGGAAGTCTGCCGCATCGTGACCGACGCGGATGGTGCCGGCCTGCGCCTGGTCGACCGGGCCGCAACGACCCTGTGGGAGACCACCGGCAAGGCGGGCACCTTCGAACGTGTAGTACCCACGCACTGCCAGGAAGCCCCCTCCTACCTCGTCCACCCCGGTGCGCCCGAGGGCGACATCGCAGACCTCGCCGGCGAGCTGCTGGCCGCAGAGCCGCGCCGCTTCGCGCCCTGCTCCCTGATCTGCGACTCCCGGGACGACCCGTACGAGCCGGCCGACCCGGACGAGGACCCCGAGGTGGACGGAACGTCGTACGGGGCCATGAGCGTGGTCGCGCAGACCCTGCTCTACGCCGAGCACCAGCACGACCTCCCGTTCCTCCAGGACTGGGCGGTCGAACGGTTCCAGGAGCTGGAGGCAGAAGCGGTCGAGCGGCTCACCGCCCGCTTCGGGGAGCCCCTCCCGGGCGCGAAGGTGTACCTGCGTACGGGCGACGGCGAGTCCTCCACGGTGTGGAGTGCCGGTGGACGGCAGCTCGTCCTGCAGTCGTACTTCCTGGTCGGCGACGGAGACGTGGAGATCCAGCTCTGGCTCGCCGCCGTCCAGGACGGCGAGGAAGCGGCGGCGCAGCCGTAGGTGTGGGTATGCGCATTGCGCATTGCCTTTCAGGCCGCGCTGCGCAACGCCGACTCTTGCCTCGGCTGTGTCGTCGGGGGCGCCCGCGGGCCGGACCAGGCCGGCCAGGAGGGCGTCGGATTCAGCGGACCAGGACCAGGACCAGGACCAGAACCAGGCGTATTGGGCCGCCTTCACCTTCCCTGCATACGCTGCTTGATCGACCAGGCCACCGACCCCGCCTTGCCGAACTTCCCGGACCAGGACGGGATTCCCCGGCCGACGCTTGGCGGTCCGTCAGAGACTGAGCGGGCGACACCGAGCTCCCCGACCGGGGCGGGCCGGCCCCGTCGGCCCCGCTACGGGAGTACGCGGGCGCGCAGGTGGGTGCGTAGTCGCAGTGCTTCGTCCAGCCGGGGCCCGGACAGCGCCGGATTCTGTGCGGCCAGCGCGGTGAAGACCTGCGGCGATGACGTCCTCGTACCGCTGCAGTAGTGTCCGCGGCCGGGCGAGGTTCCCGAGGGCGAGTGCCAGCAGCTGATCGGCGGCGGGGTGGTCGAGGCGCCGCCAGAGTGCCACGCCCTGCTCGCCGACCATGACCGCTTCTTCGTGCCGCCCCACGTGCGCCAGGAGGTCGGCGAGCCGGTCCATGGCGCCGCCCCACTCGAACTCGTAGCCGACGACCGGATTGGCCTGTGCCAGGTGCCGCCAGACGTCGACCCCCTGTTCTGCGGCCGCGAGCGCCTGGTGCCGGCGCTTCAGCTCTGTCAGCGGTCGACCCAGGCTCCTGAGCGCGAGCGCCAAGGTCAGTCGATGGGCCTCCGGGGCGGCGTGGGCGAGCTTGTGCAGCACGTGACCGCTGCTGCGCCCTCCTTGGCCGCCTCCTCGTGACGGCCCACGCCGCTCAGCACGTCGCAGAGGACCGCCAATGCCCCTGCCAGGCCGGGCTCGTGCGTGCCAGGGTCGGCCTGCGCCAGGGGACGCCATACACGGGGTGCCCCCGCCGGCCGGCGCCTTCCACAAGGCCACCAGATCTGCATGGCGCCGTCGCCATACAGCCTCCTCGAAGAGCGATTCGTTCACCGAGCTCCTCTTCTTCCCCGCGAAAGTCCTGCACGCCCTGAGAAAGAGGTCAACGAACTCCCACTTCGGAGGCTCCACGAACCGGACCAGGAGCACCCTGTTGACGGTGGACTGACTCAGCCGCCCGCCGCTGGCCGCTTCCAACTCGGCCAGCGAGGGAGCCCCCGCGTCTCGACATACCTCGGCCAGGGCGGCAGCGAAGTACCGCCGCGCTTCTTCCAATGCCGTCACATCGACTCTCCCCGCCCATAGGTCCGTCCCGGATCGTCGGTGCCGCCATCGGCGGCGCCGCCCGTGCCGTCGCGGCGGGGCGGGCGGGGCCGGCTCGTCCGTCCGATCAATGACCACCGATGCGATGTGGGACCGGATCGGGCCGCTGATGCTGGCGGACGCCGGGGAAGGGCAGCCCGTTCACGGTGACGACCTTGATCCGGCGGATCTCGCAGCCCTCCCGGCCGGTCTCCTTCGTCCGACCCAAGGGCCGGGAGGTCCCGGCCAGGGAAGCGACTTGAGCTGCTCGTGCAGCCTCTTCTGGCTGCCCTTGGCGAAGCGACTGAGCCGCTCAAATAAATAGCTTGTCGATCCGGCGAGCCTGTGTCACTGTTCCGCCTGGATCGGCAGCCCGACAAGAGAATTGGTGCCATGGGGAATCAGTACGAGGAAGAGTGTCGTCGGTCGTTGGCCGAAGAGCAGGCGAAGAGCCTTGCCGGGACCAACAACTGGGAGCACGTTGACAGGGCTCAGGTCCACCAGGACTGGGACGTGCTGTACCGTGAGATCGCGGCCTGCCTGGACGGCTCCCTGCCCGGGGATCCCCAGATCCAGGAACTCGTCGGCCGGCATTACGAAATAGCCTGCCGATTTTACGTCCCCAGCAGGCAAGCGTACGTTGGGATGGCACTCTTCTATGCGGAAGACGACGCCATGAGGGAGTTTCACAACTCCTACCATCCCAGGATGGTGGAGTTCCTGGGTGAGGCGATGAGGATATTCGCCGAACGGGGAGTCGGCTTCACCTCGTAGCACTCCAGCTGCAGATCGTGATCTTGCCCTTTGGTCGAGGCAGGGCTTCAGCGTTTCGTGCGGCGTCCGGTTCATGACGGCTGTCGGGCAGGAGGCTGCGGTAAACGGAAGGTTGGAAGGCCGTGCCTGTCCACGCACCACCGCTGACTGACCCGGTGCTGGCAGGGGCGACCTCATTTGCGGCTCCACATGCTGGAAGAACTCGGCGTCCGACACGATCCGCTGCTGCCGCGGCGGCTGACGCCCTCCGAGTCCGCGTGCGCCGACTGCTGGCCCCGCCTCCACGCCGACGCGCTGGACCGGGCGGTCGGCCGCTGCTCGCCGACTGCCGCGCACAGCCGAACGGTGGCGCTGACCTGCGCGGAGTGTCACTGGACGGCAAAAGCCTGCGCGGTGCGGCCAGTGTGAGGGGCCGCAGGATCCAAGCAGCCGGACCGGCCGGATCAGCGCAGCACCCCGGCCCACTGCTGCGGCGCTCCGCCTTGTCTCGGCCAGTACGCCACAGCCGACGACCCGGGGCGAGGCAGAGCTGCAGTCAGCACAGGCGGTTGACGTCAGGGCCGCGTCGTCAGAAGCAGATCCGAAGGCGGTGGCTGGAGGCCCTCGCCGCGACCTCGAGATGGCCCGGGTGGCAGTACGAGCCCGCCGGGGTGCGTCGACGGCCGGGCCTGGCCTGCTTGATCCGAAAAGTGCGCGGCCCTGCGAGCCAGTGGCGGCCGGTGGGTGCGCCAAGCCGTCCAGCGTCGTGTCGCCCGCACACTGACGACCAGGGTGCGTCCGCTCCGCGGCGGGCCGGGATCGGTGCGGCTGTGCAGGGCGGCGGTGAGCCCGATGGGGCCCTACGGGGAGGGTCGGGTGGTGCACACGCCCTGCCGCCGGGCCGGTCAGAGCAAAGCCCCGGCAGGGGGCGGGCGCCGCTGGCACTCCGCTCCAGGCCGGTCTCGAAAGCCGGCTCGGCAGCTGCCTGGGGCGGTCCCAGACGGGGTGATCGACTGCTTCGGCCTGCTGCTGTTGTGCTCGCTACGGGTTCGAAGCGTGTCTGGTGACCTGGGTGTAAAGCCTGAAGAGCCGGGGCTCGTTAGGCTCGGCGGGCAGTTCGGCCAGCCGCTGCCACAACTGCGCCGCCAGCGCCCGTGCTCGCCTCCCGGCCCAGTCCGCGGGCAGGAGCTCCGGTGGAAGCAGCGGGTCGGGAGTCATGGCCCGCGTGAACTCCGCGGCCGCCTCCACCGCGTACGTCAGCCGCTGCACTGCACCCAGTTGCCCGGGTCCCGCTCCGGCGTCCAGTGCCGCCTCGACGAGTGCAAGCCGGTCCATGGCGAGCGCGGCAAGGTCCTCGTACCGGGCGGCGATCTCCTGAAGCGGCCACAAGCAGGCAGCCAGCTTGCTCGGGTCGGACGTCCCCCCGACACGAAGATCGGTGCTCGTGAGCGTGGTGATGGCCGAAGCGATGCCGAGTTCGGCCGCGGCAGCACTCACGTACGGCCCCACGTCGTTGGCAGTCACGTACAGCCCGCCTTGCAGCGGTGCTGCCCCGAGCGACAGCAGCCGGTCGCGCAGCGCGTCGCGGGCGGGGCGCCGGGACTCCGGTACGGCGAAGGCGATCAGGTGCCACCGGCCGTCCCACGGGGCTTGGCCGCGGTCTTGGCGATAGGCGAAGCGTACGAAGTCCGCGTCCGGCGCGAGTGCCCCCGAAGCGTCGGCGACGGCGCGCAGGACGGCCTTGCGCCCCCGCCCCTCGTGGCTGAACCGCCCCTCCGCGACCAGCCGCTTGATGCACAGGCGCACCTGCTGGTCCGTCATGCCCAGGACTGCCGCCACGGCGTACAGCTCGCCCGCGTCCACGCTGCCGTCCTCGCGTACGAGGGCCTCGACCAGGAGCCGGGTCGGGATCTCAGGGGCCTTGACCACGGTCGCGGCGCGGGCCCCGGCCCGGGGTGCGTGCCCGGTGGCCTCCGCGGCTTCGCTCGTCATGATGTCGCTCCCGGGGTGCGGTCGGCTGCGGTGAGGGGGCGGTGCATGGTGGTCACGGCCTCGAATCCCATCAGATCCCGCAGGAAGGGAGTGCGCTGGGTCGCCGTGGCGCGAAAGCCCTGACGCTCGTACAGTGCGCGGGCCCGGGGGTTGACGTCGATCACGTCCAGCCGCAGCCGGTCGCAGCCGTGCTCGGCCGCGACCGCGTACACCTCCCGCAGCAGACGGGCCCCGATACCCAGACCCCGCAGCTCCGGCGCGACGGCGAGCCCGTCCATCACCATCTCCCCCCTTGCCGCATCGCGCTCCAGCAGGGCGAGCAGCGCGAGCCGGGGCAGCCCACGCACAGGGCCATACGCGCGCAGGACGTCCACCGCGCCACCGCCCGCAAGGCCCCGGCCGTCGGCGGTCTTGTACCCGCCGACCGCGACGACCCGCCCCTCGCGCAGGGCCACCACGGCCCGATCGCGGTGCAGGTGCGCGGCAAGGAAGGCCCGCCCCGCCTCGGCCGGACCGAGCGCCGGCCCCAGCTTGCGCCCGAACGACTCCCAGTACAGCTCCGCCACCCGTCCCTCGGCGCCCTCAGGCACGCCCCGCCGGATCTCCGTCAAAGCCATCATGTGACCAACTGTAGTACGTTCGAACATGAAACGATCGTTTGCTATCTGATAGCAAGAAGCGGGAGAGCGCGTCAGAGGGCGCGCGAAGGGGGCGGAAGCCGATGTTGCACACCCACGAGACCGAGCAGGAAGCCGAGGCACAGCTCGGCCCCGCGAGAAGACCGCGTTCGCGAAGGCGCCGCTTCCTGCGGGCACTTGCCGCAACCGCGGCAGCACTGTCGCTGGCTGCCGTCGTTCTCACTGGCCTCGCCGCCTGGCACAACACGTACGACCTGCGCGAGGAGCACGTAGTGATCCACACCGGCGGGCGAGCCCTGAACGCGGTCCTGGCCCTGCCCCACCGAGGCCGGGGCCCGTTCGGCGTGGTGGTCTTCGTCCACGGCGACGGACCCATCGACGCCACCCACGACACCTTCTACCGGCCCATGTGGGAGGCGTTCGCCCAGGCCGGCTACGCCTCGCTGTCCTGGAACAAGCCGGGCGTCGGCGGGTCCGCAGGCAACTGGCTCGACCAGAGCATGGCCGACCGCGCCGCCGAGACCGCCGACGCCATCGCATGGGCCCGCACCCGGCCCGACCTCGACGGCCACCGCATCGGCCTGTGGGGCGCCAGCCAGGCCGGCTGGGTCCTGCCCAAGGTCGCGGCCACCACCCCCGGCATCCGTTTCGTCATCGCCGTCTCACCAGCCATCAACTGGCTGCGCCAAGGCCGCTACAACACCCTCGCCGAGCTCACCGACCGCGGCGCCCCGCCGGCCGAGCGGGATGCCGCCCTCGCTCGCCGTGAAGCCGGCCTCGCGGTGCTGCGTCGTGGCGGCACGTACGCCGACTACCGCGCGGCCGTGCCCTCCGACCGGGCGATGACGGCGGACCGCTGGCACTTCATCAGCCGCAACTGGACTTCTGACGCCACTTCTGACCTACGAGCGGTCGGCGCCCGCGGCGTTCCCACACTCCTGGTGCTGGCCGGGCACGACCGCAACGTCGACGTGGCCGAGACCGAGACGGTCTACCGCCGCGAACTTCCGCCCCGCTCCTTGCAGGTGGAGCACTACGCGCAGGCCGACCACGGCTTGGCCGACCTCGATGTGATCCGCTCCGAGACGCGCGCCTTCCTGACGGCGGTCTTCGCCCCCCGCAGCCTCTTCACCCCCGGCTACCTCGATTCCTTGCGCACCTTCACCAGACGCTTCAACCCCTGACACCCGCCCGCGGGGGTGCTCCCACGCGGGTCGGCGCCGCACGGCAGCAAACGCGCACCGAGCCCAGCCCCGGTAGATCCTCGGCGGGACGCGGAGCGCCGACGGGGCCGAGCGTCGTAGGCTGCAGGCACCAGCACCACCAGGAGGGGAGGATGAGCGCAGATGGATCAAGGCCCAGAGCCGGCGTCCCGAGCGCCGAGCATGCTGAGCGCTGCGGCGGCGCGCGAGCTCACACGTGACTTCCTGACCGCACACGGGACACCGCCGCACACCGAGTTGGGCTCGCTGTTGCTCGTCGTCACCGAACTCGTCACCAACGCCCAGCGCCACGCCGGGGGAGTGACGAACTTCCACTTGGCCGCCTCCGGCGACGGCATAACGGTGACGGTGGGCGACCGCGACCCCCGCGCACCGGTCGACGCTTCATCACCGGCCTGGCAGCCGGGCGGCTTCGGATGGCCGGTCATCTTGAAGTTGGCCTCACAGGTCGAAGTCACCGCCGCCCCGCCGGGCAAGCAGATCACGGCGACCGTACCCTGGCCCGCCGACCCCGCGTAAGGCCGACCCTGCCCGGCCGACCCCTGCCCAGGGCAGCCGCGGCCCCGGCAGCCCGAGGCAACTTCGCCACGTGAAAGGGAGACCAGCCGTATGACTGCACACGAGTCCCCGCCCGCCACCCCCACCCCTGCCGGGCAAGACGGCCGCGAGCCGGCTCGCGTCGTACGGATGCAGGGCGAGTTCGACCACGACCGGCTCAAACCACTGGAAGAAGCCCTGATGGACGCTGCTGCCGCCGCCCCTATCGTGGTCCTGGACGCCTCGCACATCACCTTCGGCGACTCCTCCTTCCTCAACCTGCTGCTGCGCGTCCACCGCGAAACCCGACTACGCATCCTGCAACCGCAGTCCCAGTTCCGTCATCTGATGACGCTGACCGGGACCGATGCCGTCTTCGACGTCAGAGAGAACATGCAGGACGCTCTGCGGCCCTGAGCGCACTCTCGCCTGCCGCTATTCGGTCTTGGCGCGAGGCCCGCCCGGCTGCCGTGAGCGAGCGGGCCGCAGGCGACTCCCCGGGGGAGAGGGGTCGCCTACGGTCACCCACTACGGTGTCGGCCCGTCTGCGAAGGCGCACCACCGTCCTGACGCATGTGTCCCCGATCGCAGCCGGCAAACCCATCACCGTGCGACGAGTCATCGCTCATCAGTCGCGCGGCCCTCGGCGATGGGGCAGGACTGGCGGGGCGACGCTGTCGCGAACGGCCGCTCCGAGTAGACCATGACCCCCGCTCGCCCTCGCTCCGTGGCCCGGGAGGCGACCGGTAGAACGACGGGCACACCTCACGACGTCATCCGCACCGCCTTTGCGGTTGGCTCTCCGTCGGTGACCCTCGGCAGCCGGGCGCCGTTGATCCGGTATGACCACGACGATGAGGACTGCACCGGTCATCAGCGCACGAGCCCGCGGCGAGGAAACGGTTCCCTGTGTCGAGCGGGAGCCGATCTTCGCCGAGCTTGCGCGCCAGTGGGAGAGCGAAGGCCGGCTCGTCCCGGGCCGACCGGACCCGCAGTGGAGCACAATCACCCGCCGCTGCCCGTGGCCAACCGGCTGACCGGCTGACCGGCAAGTATCGCAATACCGCGCGCTGAGGTTCTGCCTCGAAGGCGACCTCGCCCGGCGCCTAGAGGTCATGCCGGGTCCGGCGTCGCCGCCCGGCCCGGCGCCTTCCGGCGGGACCGGTCCCAGCGAGGACTGGTGCTGCCTCGTGGGCTGCGGCCATGACGGAGACCCAGACGCCCCGCGATGCCTTCGAGCTGCTCATGGCCGGTAACCAGCGCTTCGTCTCCGGCACCCCGAGCACCCGAACCAGGACGCTGCCCGCCGCACCGAGACCGCACCGTCCCAGCCGCCCTTCGCCGCGCTGTTCGGATGTTCCGACTCCCGGCTGGCCGCTGAGATCATCTTCGACCGCGGCCTGGGCGACCTGTTCGTCGTCCGCACCGCCGGACACGTCGCCGGGACGGAAGTGCTCGGTTCCCTCGAGTTCGGTGCGGCTGTCCTCAACGCCCCGCTGGTGGTCGTCCTGGGCCACGCCTCGTGCGGCGCCGTCGCCGCTGCCTGCTCGGCCCTGGAGAACGCGCAGACGCCGGGCGGCTTCGTCCGGGACGGTGTGGTTGTGGAACACCCACACCGTGCACGGCAAGACCCGAGCAGCCAAACACTTCCACCACCCAGAGGTCGGCCCGCTCCATCTCACCTCCCACGCCTTCGACGTGCGAGAGGCTCCCGGCCGGCAACTGATCGTCTACCACGCCGAACCAGACAGCCCCAGTGCCGGGGCCCTGGCCCTCCTCGGCTCCCTCCACGCCACCCCCACACACGCCGCCACAGCACACTGACAGCTGCCCTCGCCTGAGCCGTCGGCCGGCACCGTTCCCCGCACGCGCACCGCTGCCCGCGCGGCTCGAACCGCACACCGCCGGTGGCCGCGCGCCTACCGCGCACCAGCTCACCGGGTGGGACACGGACCCGCGGCGCGGCGGTGCCGCGGAACTTCCTGGCGTGCGCTGGGACCAGGGTCGCCCATGGGGGCGGAGGAGAAGCAGGGCGATGTCGTCGGTGCGAGGGCCAGCTCGTCCAGCGTGGCCGAGGAGCGCGTCGGCGAGGGTTTGAAGGCTCTCGGCGTGTGCGGTGGTCAGTCGGTCGGCGAGGTCGGATCCGGGCGGGAGCTGGATGTCGGTGGTGCGGTAGTTGGCTTCCGGGTCGATGCCAGGCAGCAGGCCCGGGGGCAGGCTGAGGGTGTCGGTGTGGCCGTCGGGATGGCGGAGCAGGGCCGGCGGATGGTCGGCGGTGGCCAGGCGCATGTGGCGTGTCAGGCCCAGTGGATGCCGAGCTGCGCGAGAGCGGCGAGCTGGTTGGGGGTGAGTTTGTCGCGGCGGATCTTGGTGTTGGAGACCCATACACCGAGCTTCACGATCACCGGCCCTGCCTCGCCCTCGATCGTGACTCCTCGGCGCGGGCGCCGGGGCACCGGCCGGTGGGCGCCTTCCCGCTCCACCCACTGCGTGAGGGCCTTCAGTCCCCGCTGGAACGCCTGCTGTGCCTTGCTCGGCCCCTCCTGCCCCCGCGGCTGGCCGCGGGGGCAGGAGGGGGCGCCTGGTCGGGCTGCGCGCCGATCGCGGTCAGCCGCTTCTGCTGTTCGGGCAGCAGCCGTGCCCAGGTGGCCGGCTGCTTCTGCTGTTGAAGCCACGGTCCGATGTCGTCGCCGTCCATCAATACGCCGGAGGCGATGCGGCGTAGGGTGCCCTCGGCGTCGACCAGATCGGCTAGGACGCGGTAGTGCCGTTGCCAGTCCAGGGGCCAGGGGCAGTTCCAGTCCTTGTCGATAGCGGTCAGCTGCGCCGCGCGTTCCGTGGCCCGGTCTGAGTCCTTGCCCAGGCCGTGCTTCGCGCCCTTGCGCCGGAGGTCGGCCATGTGCTGTCCGATGGGCACCATCTCGTTTTCCGCATCCGACTCGCCGAGACCCGCTCGACCGCCCTGTTCCAGCTCGCCACCGAGCTGCCCGCTGCGGTCCTCGCCCGGACCCTCGGCATCGACATCACCGATGCCGTCAAATGGCAGCGAGCCGCCGCCGGCTACTGGGGCACCTACGCAGCCGATATCAGCCGACGGCTCTCCGACCAGGACTGACGACTACAGAAAGGACATGTCGATGGGCGTTTACGTATCGGTCAGAGGATGGCTGGAGTGCGACGAGACGCAGCTCGTCACCGTCCAAAAGATCATCTCGTCCCACGCAGACGATCACTACTCCAACGGATGGGGCACACCGCGGCAGCACATCAACTGGACTCACTACATGTTCTACGGCGCCGACATTCGCGAGTCGGCCCTGGACTGGTTCATGAACCAGATCAGAGAAATTGCCCGGATCCCGGCTTCCGACGACGACGGGGACCTCATCCGGGGCCTGTTCCTTGCCAGCCACGAGGTCCATGGGGCGGCCGAGTGGCAGATCCGCGAGGGCCAGCTCTTCGTCTCGCCCGCCGACGCCAGACACCGGTACCTCGACGAGTAGTCCCACCTATTCCGCAGGTGCCAATACCCGGCTTCACCGTGAGCGACCGCGCAGGCCGCCCCTGAGCACGCGAACCTGGAGGCCAGCTCCCGGGCGGCCCAACGACCGGTGACGGACAGGGGGAACCTGAGGTGAAGTGGAATCTGCGGATGGTGGCCGCGGAGCAGGATCTGTGGCGGCCGACCGAGGTACTGGCCGCGTTCCGGCAGGTCCGGTTCAACCCGTCGCTGAGCATGGTCGCCGCGCTGTGGGCGGGACTCCGGTCACGGTGCGGCTGGAGGAACTGGACATGATGTGCGCCGCGCTGGGCTGCACCGTCGCGGACCTGCTGCAGGCGGAGCCCCTCGCAGGAAACCAGGTGGTGCCGGAGGAAAGGGAGCGGACGGCCGACGGCGCGCAGTTGCCGTCGGGGCCGGTGCGGCCGGTGCCGGGAAGCCGCCGGGGGGGGGGCGGGCCGCGCTCGCTCCCGCCGAGCTGAGTGCCGGTGGCCGCGGACCGGGGCAACGGCCCGGAGCTGTGCGGACTGTCTGGGCTGGGTCGTCCTCCGCCAGTGGCGCACGGTCTTGCGGTCCCTGCCCAGGCGGCGGGCGATCGCGCTGATGGTCCAGCCGCGTTCGCGAAACTGGTGGATGTCGGTGTGCCACTGGCGGACGCAGGGCCGAGAGCTGGCCGTCGGGTGGTCGTCCGGCTCCAGCGGTGAGATCAGCACAGCCAGGGCCGCGGGATCCGACGGCTCTGCGGGCTCGTCCAGATTGCCGACCTCGGCGTCTTTTCGCAGGTAGACACGGTGCTGGTGGGCGGTGCGTTCACCGCGGCGGAGCGAGTGCAGCAAATGCCAGCGATCCGCCACGTCGATCGCGTCAGGCGCCGCGCGCGGCGGCCTGGCTGAACGTGCTGCACCGGTCACGGCACCTTGATCGCAGGGTGCTCCGCGAGCCAGGCGGCCACAGTGTCCGCGCTGCGGTCGGACAGCAGGTCGATCGGCCGTCCTGTTTCGACGTCGATGAGCACGGTGCCGTATGTGGCGCCCCGGCGGAACGCGAACTCGTCGATGCCCAGCACCGTGACATGCCCGGACGGCGGGTCCAGGAGTCGCCGGAGTTCCCGAAGGATCACGTCCCGGCTCGCCTTCACCGGCAGGTAGCCGGCGAGCCGGGCATCGGCCCGGCCGCCGACGGCCAGCCCGATCGCCTGCACCATCCGGGGCGAGCGCCGTGGTCCGGCGCCGGTACCGCGTGGTCAGGCTCGGGACCTGCTCCGCCATGGTCTGGCGGGAGCACAGGCCGTTGTCACAGAAGAACCGGCGGATCCGCATGCTGACATCTTGACCGACGGGGTGTCCGGTGGCGTCAGGCCGCGGCGAGGGCGAGGAAGGCGGGGACGCCGTCAGCGGCGCGGTAGGGCTGGAAGTCCGGCACGAGGTCTTGGACGAGTCGTTCGCAGCGTGGAGCACCGATGCGGCGGGAGAGGGTGAGTGCTTCTTTGGCTGCGTGGGCGGCGCGTTCGGGTTCCTTGAGCTGGAGGTGGTCGGCGGCCTGGTAGGCGAGGTCGCCGAGCATTGCGGCATCGAGGTCGGGGTCGCCGGTGACGTGGGCGCTGTGGAGACCGGCGATCCAGAGTTTGCCGGCGGCGGTCTGGTGGCCGTGATCGAAGCGGTGCCAGGCCACGGTCTGCGCGAGGGAGGCGGCCAGGGTGTGGAGGCGCAGTCCGGTGGCCTTGTCATAGCGGCCGCCGTCGATGAAGTCGCTGAGGGTCTTGAGGTGGGCGCCCAGCAGGCCCTGGACGTGCTGGCGCTGCTCGGTGGTCAGGCTGTTGAGCTGCCGACTGATGTCCCAGCACGGTGACCGTCTCCTCGCCGACCAGCTTCTCTCCCCCGAGCCGCGCTGCGAGCGCGCTTCCGGACCCGGTGGCCCAGGCCGCGGCGAGCGCGGTGAGGGCGGTCCCTGAAAGGGCGAGGAAGGTGCGGCGTTCCAGGGATTCCATGGCGTGTTGAGGGCCTCTCGCAGTGCGATGACGGTGCTGGACGGTCCGAGAGGCACGACACCGCCGCCCCCGGCGGGAAGCCGGTGCGGCCAGGCAACCGGGTCGACCAGGTCGAGCGGGAGCTTTGGCGCCTCCGGGTGTAGATCTGCGTCTCGGCCGCCGGAGTGACCCCGAGGACTTCCCCCTTCCGGACCCGATGCTTGTCGGTACCCGAGCGCAGGCCACGCCGTTCGGCTGCCGGGCAGATGAGCTTGGCAAGGTCGACCGGGGTCAAGCCCTGGGACGCGCGCTGGTGGGCCAGCGGGTGAGTGCATCGGTGACGCACTCGGTCAAGCACCGTCCGTGGCCGCCCGGGAGCTGTTCGGGAAGGGGGACCCCCCCGCAGGACCCTGTGAAGCGCGGGACGGCGACGGTGCCGGCCTTGCTTGCGCCGAACTGGACCTGGCCCCAGCCGAAGAGCAGCGTTTCGACAGCAGTTCGGGAGTCACCCTGGCCGTCGGCGCCGAGCCGTTGTTCACGACAAGCGGAGGCACCGCCCTTGGCCGGGCCCTCGTGCTGATGGTGTGGGGGTCGCCGGAGGCTGGGTCCTGTTACAGGCGAACATCGGCGCAGCGGTGCTCTGGGACAGCGGGTGCCGGTGGTTGAGGTAGAGGAAATCGTGGGTGGGATTTCATTGCGCTCGGCGCACCCGCACCGGCCCCCAGGCGGTCAGCGAACCCCTGGACGGTGGACCGTGACCCGCACGCCGTCGGACGAGACCTCTGGGCGACACGGAAGATTCGGGGCATTCCTCCCCGTATCGGGCATGGCTACGTGCTAGAGATGGTAAGTAAAGATGCCCAAACTAGGAGGTATACGCATATGTATGCAACTCTTGTCCGCGTGACGACCGCGCTGGGTGCCGCGGCGGTCCTGGCTGTCGTCGGGGGCGGCGGGGGCGGGGGCCCCGCGACCGGGGCGGGGCAGCTCGG
>NZ_JBEYXN010000050.1:0-17108 GCF_040704625.1 Streptomyces sp. NPDC046866 | reverse complement strand
CCTCAAACGCCGGCGAGGCTGGATGGATCCAGCCCGCGCGGCGTTTGAGCGCACCGGGCGCGCAGCGCCCGGAACCGGGTCCGGGCGGAGCCCGGTTTCGGGAAGGGGCGGGGAGGGGACGGGCTCCGCGCAGCGGGAGCCAGGGGCGGGCCGCCGCCCCACGCCCGCCGGACGGAGTCCGCCGCAGCGCCGCGAAGCCCGTGAGGCGCCCCGGCACCGAGCGGTGCGAGCGGCACGTCAAGAAGGGGCGTGGCGGCGGGCGCGGAGGGCCAGGCTCAGGGAGAGGACCGTTTCCGGGTCGTCCAGGTCGGTGCCGAGGAGCTCCGAGATGCGGGCCAGGCGGTTGTACAGGGTCTGCCGGTTCAGGTGCAGCTCCCGCGCGGTCTCGGCCTTGCGGCCCGCATGGGCCAGGTACGTCTCCAGGGTCGGCAGCAGCGGCGGCCGCGAGGCGGCGTCGTGGACCCGCAGGGCCCCGATCGCCCGGTCCACGAACGCCGCCAGGTCGGGATGCTCCCGCAGCCGCCACAGCAGCAGGTCGATGTCGAGCCGCCGCGCGTCGTACCACGGCCGCGCCGGCAGCCCGTGCGCGGCGGTGGCGGTCTCCGCGGCGTGCCGCAGCCCGGCGGAGGCGGCGGCCCAGCTGCCGGCGACGCCGACCACCACGGCCGGCGGGGCGGCGGCCCGGTCCAGCCCGGCCCGCTCCACCCCGGCCCGCAGGGCGGCCGCGACCCGGTCGGCGACGGCGGTCCGCTCGGATTCGGTGCGCAGGGACACCAGCAGCGGTACCCGCCCCTCCACCGGCCGCACCCCGAGCAGCACCGGCACCCCGACCGAGGCCAGTTCCTCCAGCACGGCGCGGGCGAGCACCGCCCAGTTCCCCGACGGGCCGAGGTCCGTCGACAGCCGCATCACCACCGGCAGCAGCGGCCCCGCCCCCGGCTTGAAGCCGAGCACCCGCGCCTGCGCCGGGGCGTCCTCGGCGGAGATGCGGCCCTCGGCCAGGTCGGTGAGGAAGTCGCCGCGGCCGCGGGCGGCGAGCTCCTCCTCCTGTCGTGCCTGCATCAGCACGACCGCGAGCACGCCCGCCGTCCGCTCGGCCGCCATCCGGTGCACCGGGAGCAGCGGAGCCGAGACGCCGAGCAGCACGAGCCGAGCCCGGACGGAGCCGGTGCCGTGCCCGCCGCCGGGGACGTCGACGACCACCGCGTGCGCGGACGGCTCCACCTCGCGCTGCCCGCGCAGCCCCTCCCACACCTGGAGCGGGTCCGCCGCGGCCTCGGCGCCCACCGGGCCCGCCCCGTAGAGGAGTTGGCCGTCGGGGGTCTCCAGGAACACCGGGTTGGCCGTGAAGTCGGCCAGGATGCGCAGCACCTGCGGGATGCCGCCGCCGCTGAGCAGGGCCTCGGTGCAGCGCCGGTGGACCTCCTCGGCCCGCTGGAGCAGTGCGTAGTGCCCGTTGACGATCTCGGTGTGGACCTCCTCCGTCACCGTGACGAACGGGACCTCGCGGTGCAGCTGCACCAGCGGCAGGCCGGCCGCCCGCGCCGTTTCGACGAGGGGCGCCGGGAGCCGGGTGAAGCGCGGCCCCAGTTCGACGACGAGCGCGGCGATCCCCCGCTCCGCGAGGCGGCGTACGAAGGCCCGCTGCTCGGCGGGGCGGGTGCCCAGCCCCAGGCCGGTGGTCAGCAGCAACTCCCCGCCCTTGAGCAGGGATGCGATGTTCGGCACCTCTCCCGCGTGCACCCAGCGCACGGTACGGCCGAGCCGGTCGGCGCAGGCCACGACCTCCGGCAGCCCGCTGCGCAGCCCGGGCAGCTCGAGCGCCCGCTGAACGGTGATCCCGCCCTGGTTCTCCATGGCGTGGGACGCTACCGCCCGCAAAGGTTGCCGGCACATCACCGGCCGGTCACGGGGCCCGAGTTGCCCCCTTCCGGCCCGACAACTCGTCGGCTCTCCACGGAGATTATCGGACCGCGTGCCGATTGTGGCGTGCATCACGTACACGCCACAGTGGCGCCCCTCCGACAGGAACGAGGTCTTCGCCATGAGCGCAGGCACCACCGGCAGATCCCCCGCCCCGTCCCCCTCCCCGTACCCCCCGGCCGGACCCCCGCAGGTCCAGCGCCTCAAGGCCAACTCCGTCGGCCTGGTCGGGGTGGTGTTCATGGCGGTCGCCACCGCCGCCCCCATCACCGCCATGACCGGCAACCTCCCCATCGCCGTCGGCTTCGGCAACGGCACCGGCGCCCCGGCCGGATACCTCTTCGCGACCGCCGTCCTGACCGTCTTCGCGGTCGGCTACGTCGCCATGGCCAAGCGGATCACCGCCGCCGGCGCCTTCTACGGGTACATCTCGCACGGCCTGGGCCGGATCGCCGGCATGGCCTCCGGCATGCTCGCGGTCCTCGCGTACGTCGTCTTCGAGGCCTCGATCGTCGGCGTCTTCTCCTACTTCGCCCAGACCACCGTCCACGACCAGCTCGGCGTCGACCTGCCCTGGGTCGTCTACGCGGCCGCCATGCTCGCCGTCATCGCCGTCCTCGCCCACTTCGACATCAACCTCACCGCCAAGGCCCTCGGGGTGATGCTCGTCGCGGAGATCGCCGTCCTCTTCGCGGTGGCCACCGCCGTCCTGGTCGCCGGAGGCGGCCCGGACGGGATCCCCGTCGAGCCGGTCAACCCGAAGAACGCCTTCACCGGCACCTCCGCCGGCCTCGGCCTGTTCTTCGCCTTCTGGTCCTGGGTCGGCTTCGAGTCCACCGCCATGTACGGGGAGGAGTCCCGCGAACCCAAGCGCGTCATCCCCCGCGCCACGCTGATCTCCGTCGTCGGCGTCGGCCTCTTCTACATCTACGTCTCCTGGATGACCATCGCAGGCAACGGGCTCGACGCGTCCGTCGCCCTCTCCGCCTCCGCCAGTCCGCTCGACCTGTTCTTCGCCCCGACCAGGACCTTCATCGGCGCCTGGGCCGTCGACGCCTTCCAGTGGCTGCTGCTCACCGGCTCCTTCGCCTGCGGCATGGCCTTCCACCAGTGCGCCGCCCGCTACCTGTACGCCATCGGCCGCGAGGGCTTCCTGCACCCCGCCCTCGGCCGCACCCACTCCCGCCACGGCTCCCCGTACGTCGCCTCCGTCGTGCAGACCGTCATCGCCGTCGGCCTCGTCGCCGGCTTCCGGCTCACCGGCCAGGACCCGTACCTGCACCTCTACACGCTGCTCGCGATCCTCGGCACCATGGCGATCCTGATCGTGCAGACCCTGTGCTCCTTCGCGGTCATCGGCTACTTCCGCAAGAACCACCCCGAGGACCGGCACTGGTTCAGGACCTTCACCGCACCGCTGCTCGGCGGGATCGGGATGACCGCCGTCGTGGTCCTGCTGGTGCTCAACATGGAGACCGCGGCCGGCGCCGCCGCCGGCTCCCTCTTCTTCAAGCTGATCCCCTGGATCGTCGGCGCGGTCTTCTTCGGCGGCCTGGCCCTGGGGTTCTGGCTCAAGTACAAGGCCCCCGAGCGCTACGAGGTCATCGGCCGCATCGTCCTGGAGGACTCCGCCGAGCGCGACGGCTCCGCCGCCCTGCCGGACCCCGCCGCCCCGTCCGACCCCACCGCCGCGCACGTCCGATAAGGAGCCACCGCCATGGCCCGTACCCCCCTCATGCACGCCCTGCGCCGGCTCGCCGCCGAACACGCCGCCGCCCGCCGGCTCGGCTTGCCCGCCGCCGAGGTCCGCGGCTCCACCCGCCGCGAACTCCTCGGGCGGGCCGCCGCCCTCGGCCTCGGCACCGCACTGGCCTCCTCCGCCGCCGCGTACGCCGCCCCCGCGCCCGCCCCCGCCAAGAGGCCCTCCGGCCCCGTCCGCGTCGCCGTCGTCGGCGCCGGCATCTCCGGCCTGACCGCCGCCCTCACCCTCCAGGACGCGGGCGTCCCGTGCACCCTGTACGAGGCCAACCCCGCCCGCGTCGGCGGCCGCATGTGGACCCAGCGCGACCACTGGGCGTACGGCCAGACCTCCGAGATCGGCGGAGAGCTGATCGACACCAGCCACAAGAAGATCCTGGAGCTGTGCCGCCGCTTCAACCTGCCCACCGAGGACTTCCTCGGCGGCGGCCCCAACGGGGCGGAGGAGGTCCTCTGGTTCAACGGCGGCTACTACTCCCGCACCCAGGCCGACGAGGACTTCAAGGCCGTCTACCAGGCCCTGCACCGCGACCTCCAGGACTCCGGCGAGGTCTCCTGGAACTCCTCCACCCCCGCGGGCACGGCCCTCGACAACATGACCCTGTACGAATGGATCGAGACCCGCGTCCCCGGCGGCCACGGCTCCCGGCTCGGCCGGTTCATCGACGTGGCCTACGCCGTCGAGTACGGCGCCGACACGCAGGCGCAGTCCGCCCTCGCCCTGGTCCTGCTGATGGGCTACCAGCCCAACCCCGGCAACTTCAACGTCTGGGGCCTGTCCAACGAGCGCTACCACATCACCGGCGGCAACGACCGCCTCCCGAACGCCATCGCCGCCGCCCTCAACCCCGGCACGCTGGTCATGGGCCGCGAGCTGGTCGCCGTACGGGCCAACGCCGACGGCACCCAGACCCTCACCTTCGACGACTCCGGCGCCGTGCGGACCGCCACCGCCGACCACACCGTGCTGTGCGTGCCCCTGCCGATCCTCCAGCGCATCGACACCACGGCCGCCGGCTTCGACCCCCTCATGAGGAACCTCCTGCGTGATGCCCGGATGGGCTACTGCACCAAGCTCAACATGCAGTTCACCGCCCGCCCCTGGCGCGGCACCGGCCCCTGGCCCGGCGTCTCCGCGGGCGACTGCTTCACCGACTCGCCCGTCCAGCAGACCTGGGACACCACCAAGGTCCAGCCCGGCAGCGGCGGCATCCTGCTCCAGTACGGCGGCGGCTCCCCCGCCGGGGCGCTCACCCCGGGAAGCCCCTTCGCCACCGAGGCCGACCCGTACGTCCGCGACCTCGCCGGCCGTGTGCTGAGCGGCGTCGACTCCTTCTTCCCGGGCACCAAGGCCGTGTGGACCGGGCGGGCCCAGCTCTCCGCCTGGCACCGCAACCCGTACTCCCTGGGCGCCTACTCGTACTGGCCCACCGGCTACCTGCACCGCTACGCCAAGTACGAGGGCACCGCGCAGGGCAACGTCCACATCGGCGGCGAGCACTGCAGCTACGACTTCCAGGGCTTCATGGAGGGCGGGGCCACCGAGGGCGAGCGGGCGGCGCGGGAGGTGATCGCCGCCCTGGCCTGAGCTAGAGCGGCCGGATGTTGTGGTTGAAGCGGAAGACGTTCTCCGGGTCGTACTCCCGCTTCACCTCGGCCAGGCGCCGGTAGTTGTCGGCGCCCACGCCGGCCATCACCCGCTCGGCGCCCTCGTCGCCGATGAAGTTGAGGTACGTCGCGCCGGTGCTCCAGGGAGCGACCCCGGCGCGCACGTCCCGGACCCACTCCCGGATCCGCTCGTCTTCCGCCGGCTCCTCCCAGATCCCGAACGGGTGCACCGCCCACGCCGCGTCCCGGTGCCCGAGCGGCCAGTCGCCCGCGCCCTCGGCGATGGCGCCGCCCTGCGGCCACACCAGGTGCTGGGTGCCCGTGGGGACCGGCATCGCCTCGCCCAGCGCGCAGAACGCGTCCACGAAGGCGTCCGGCACGCCGGTGAGGTACTCCGCCGACCAGTAGTTCCGCATCCCGGGCGGGTCGTCCAGCATGCACTGCAGCTCCGCGTACGGGATGGCCGTGACGATCTCCGCCTCGTGCGGGACCGCCAGCAGGGGCTCCGCCAGCTTGCGCAGCCGGTCCTCGGGGCCGGGGTACACCAGCAGCGCGCCGCACAGCCGTTGGCCCACCAGGTGCTCCGGCAGGAACTCCTCCGGCGGGCCGGTGAGGTAGAGCGCGGCGCCGCCCGTCTCTGCCGGGCCCGACTCGACGATCTCCCGGAACGTGGCGATCACCTGCGGCCCGTACTCCGGCAGGCAGAACATCATGGCGATGGACAGGGCCGGCAGGTCGTGCAGGCGCAGGGTCAGCGCCGTCGCGACGCCGAAGTTGCCGCCGCCGCCGTGCAGCGCCCAGAACAGGTCGGGCCGCTCCTCGGCGGTGGCCTCCACGACCGTGCCGTCGGCGGTGACCAGCTCGACGCCCAGCAGGTTGTCGGAGGCCAGCCCGAAGGCGCGCGAGAGCCAGCCGTCGCCGCCGCCCAGGACGAAGCCGCCCACTCCGGTGGTGGAGACCCGGCCGCCCGGGGTGGCCAGGTCGTAGGGCAGGCAGGCGCGGTCCAGGTGGCCCATGGTGGCTCCGCCCCCCAGCCGTACCGCCTTGGCGGCCGGGTGGACGGTGACCTCGTTCATCCGGCGCAGGTCCACCACCACACCGCCGTCGTTGAGGGCCATCCCGGCGACGCTGTGGCCGCCGCCGCGCACCGCGACCGGCAGGTCCAGGTCCCGGGCGAACCGCACCGCGGTGACCACGTCCGCGACGCTGTCGCACTGCGCGATGACGGCCGGCCTACGGTCGATCATGGCGTTGAAGACGCGCCGGGCCTCGTCGTACCCCGGGTCGCCGGGGGCGAAGACCTCGCCTGCCAGATCCTCGCGGAGCGCGGCCAGGGCCGTCCCCGCCTTGGAGAGGGGCGCCATGGGGACCCCTCCTTCCGGAAGGAGGGCAAAGGACCTTTCCAGCCTAGGCGCCCTCCCCCTGCCCGGCGCGTCGTTCCGGCCGGGGGCGTCCGGCAGCGGCCGCTCAGCCGCCGGCTCAGCCCGCGTGCTCAGCCCCCGTACGCGCCGCTCGCGGTGAGCCGCAGGGCCGTGTCGATCAGGGGGACGTGGCTGAACGCCTGCGGGAAGTTGCCCACCTGGCGCTTGAGCCGCGGGTCCCACTCCTCCGCCAGCAGCCCCAGGTCGTTGCGCAGGGCCAGCAGTTTCTCGAAGAGGTGGCGGGCCTCGTCGACACGGCCGATCATGGCCAGGTCGTCCGCCATCCAGAACGAGCAGGCGAGGAAGGCGCCCTCGTCGCCCTCCAGGCCGTCCACGCCGGCCTCCTCGCCCGCCGTCGGGTAGCGCAGGATGAAGCCGTCCGGCGTGGACAGCTCGCGCTGGATCGCCTCGATCGTGCCGATGACCCGCTTGTCGTCCGGCGGCAGGAAGCCCATCTGCGGGATCAGCAGCAGGGAGGCGTCCAGCTCCTTCGACCCGTACGACTGGGTGAAGGTGTTGCGCTCCTTGTCGTAGCCCTTCTCGCACACGTCCTGGTGGATCTCGTCGCGCAGCTCGCGCCACCGCTCCAGCGGCCCCTCCGCGTCGCCGCTCTCGATCAGCTTGATCGTGCGGTCCACCGCGACCCAGGCCATCACCTTGGAGTGCACGAAGTGCCGCCGCGGGCCGCGCACCTCCCAGATGCCCTCGTCCGGCTGGTCCCAGTGGGACTCCAGGTAGCGGATCAGCTTCAGCTGCAGGTCGGACGCGTAGTCGTTGCGAGCCAGACCCGTCATGTGGCCCAGGTGCAGGGCCTCGGTGACCTCGCCGTAGACGTCCAGCTGGAGCTGGTGCGCGGCCCCGTTGCCCACCCGGACCGGGCGGGAGTTCTCGTAGCCGGGCAGCCAGTCCAGCTCGGTCTCGCCGAGCTCCCGCTCGCCGGCGATCCCGTACATGATCTGGAGGTTGTCGGGGTCTCCGGCCACCGCCCGCAGCAGCCACTCGCGCCACGCCTGGGCCTCCTCGCGGTAGCCGGTGCGCAGCAGCGAGGAGAGGGTGATGGCGGCGTCGCGCAGCCAGGTGTAGCGGTAGTCCCAGTTCCGGACGCCGCCGATCTCCTCCGGCAGGGAGGTGGTGGGCGCGGCCACGATGCCGCCGGTGGGCCCGTACGTCAGCGCCTTGAGGGTGATCAGGGAGCGGATCACGGCTTCCCGGTAGGGCCCGTGGTACGTACAGTTGTCGACCCATTCGCGCCAGAACACGGTGGTCGCGGCGAGCGCCCCCTCGGCGTCCGGGGTCTCCGGGGCGCCCTTGTGGGAGGCCTGCCAGCTGATGCAGAAGGCGATCCGGTCGCCGGCCGCCACCGTGAAGTCGGAGTACGTCGTCAGGTCCTGGCCGTACGTCGGCGCCTCGCTGTCCAGCCAGACCGAGTCCGGGCCGGCGACGGCGACGGTGCGCCCGTCGACCTTGTGCACCCAGGGCACGACGCGCCCGTAGCTGAACCGCATGCGCAGCGCCGACTGCACCTGGACCTGCCCGCTGACGCCCTCGACGATGCGGACCAGCTGCGGCGCGTGGTCCTCGCGGGGCGGCATGAAGTCGATGACGCGGACGGTGCCGCCGGGGGTGTCCCACTCCGACTCCAGCACGAGCGTGTCGCCCTGGTAGCGGCGGCGGTCGGCGCGCGGCGCCGGCGTCCCCTCGGGGAAGGCCGGGCCGATCCGCCAGAAACCGTGGTCCTCGGTGCCCAGCAGGCCGGCGAAGACGGCATGGGAGTCGAAACGCGGCAGACACAGCCAGTCCACCGACCCGTCCCGGCAGACCAGGGCGGCGGTCTGCGTGTCGCCGATCAGTGCGTAATCCTCGATGCGCCCGGACACGTTGCTTCTCCAGTCGAACGGCCACGTCCGCCCCGAAGGGCGCTTGCAATGCGCGGTTGCGCGGTTTTGTCGTGTGTGGGATCCCCGCACTGAGCTCATGATTCCGGATGCGGCCGGGTTACGCCGTCTGCCGGACTGCTCGGCGGCGATGTGGAGCGATATCCGAGCAGGATATGACGGCACCCTAGTGATCCCCTGAAGTCTCGGGAGAATGGCGCTGGGCCGAACGGGTGAGGACGGCGCCGACCGGCCACGACGTGGCCGGGACCTGCTGTACGGGCGCCCGTCGCAGCCTGTCAGGCAGCCGTCGCGGGGCGTGCCCGGGGGCGTGCCCGGAGGCGGAGCGGCCCGGGCGCTGATAGGCTGGTACCCCGTGGACCGGTGGTCTGCCTGTGCGCATCAGGCACCCCGAAACCGCAGCTTCGGCGCCCCCTGAGACCTTCCGGTTCGACGGTGGCCGGCGCCGGAAGCACCTCACTTCGCGACCACGGGAGCCCCCTCTTGGCGATGCCGCCCGCTGCTTTTCGAAACAGCACAGCCATGACGACCAAGCACATCTTCGTCACCGGGGGTGTCGCCTCCTCCCTCGGCAAGGGCCTGACGGCCTCCAGCCTGGGTGCGCTGCTGAAGGCGCGCGGCCTGCGGGTCACCATGCAGAAGCTCGACCCGTACCTGAACGTCGACCCGGGCACGATGAACCCGTTCCAGCACGGCGAGGTCTTCGTCACCAACGACGGCGCCGAGACCGACCTGGACATCGGCCACTACGAGCGCTTCCTCGACGTCGACCTCGACGGCTCGGCCAACGTCACCACCGGCCAGGTCTACTCGACGGTGATCGCCAAGGAGCGCCGCGGCGAGTACCTCGGTGACACCGTGCAGGTCATCCCGCACATCACCAACGAGATCAAGCACCGCATCCGCCGGATGGCGACCGAGGACGTCGACGTCGTCATCACGGAGGTCGGCGGCACGGTCGGCGACATCGAGTCGCTGCCGTTCCTGGAGACCGTCCGCCAGGTCCGCCACGAGGTGGGCCGCGACAACGTCTTCGTCGTACACATCTCGCTGCTGCCCTACATCGGCCCCTCCGGCGAGCTGAAGACCAAGCCGACCCAGCACTCGGTCGCCGCCCTGCGCAACATCGGCATCCAGCCCGACGCGATCGTGCTGCGCGCCGACCGCGACGTCCCGACGTCCATCAAGCGCAAGATCTCGCTGATGTGCGACGTGGACGAGGCCGCCGTGGTCGCCGCCATCGACGCCAAGTCGATCTACGACATCCCGAAGGTGCTGCACACCGAGGGCCTCGACGCCTACGTCGTGCGCAAGCTCGACCTGCCGTTCCGCGACGTGGACTGGACGGTCTGGGAGGACCTGCTCGACCGGGTCCACAACCCCGACCACGAGGTCAAGGTCGCGCTCGTCGGCAAGTACATCGACCTGCCCGACGCCTACCTGTCGGTGACCGAGGCGCTGCGCGCCGGCGGTTTCGCCAACCGGGCCCGCGTCCAGATCAAGTGGGTCACCTCCGACGACTGCAAGACCCCCGCCGGTGCGGCGGCGCAGCTGTCCGACGTCGACGCCATCTGCGTCCCCGGCGGCTTCGGCGACCGCGGCGTGAACGGCAAGGTCGGCGCGATCACCTACGCCCGCGAGAACAAGATCCCGCTGCTGGGCCTGTGCCTGGGCCTGCAGTGCGTGGTGATCGAGGCCGCGCGGAACCTGGCGGGCATCCCGGAGGCGAACTCCACCGAGTTCGACGCCTCCACCCCGCACCCGGTCATCTCGACCATGGAGGAGCAGCTCGCCTTCGTCGAGGGCGCGGGCGACCTGGGCGGCACCATGCGTCTGGGCATGTACACGGCCAAGCTGGCCGAGGGCTCGATCGTGCGCGAGGTCTACGGCGACGCGTACGTGGACGAGCGCCACCGCCACCGCTACGAGGTGAACAACGCCTACCGCGGCGAGCTCGAGAAGAAGGCCGGCATCGTCTTCTCCGGCACCTCCCCGGACAACAAGCTCGTCGAGTACGTCGAGTACCCGCGCGAGGTGCACCCGTACCTGGTGGCCACCCAGGCCCACCCGGAGCTCCGCTCCCGCCCGACCCGCCCGCACCCGCTGTTCGCGGGCCTGGTGAAGGCGGCCGTGGAGCGCCAGCAGGCGGCCCGCTGACGAGCGCATAACGTAGACGGCCGGGACACGGGCATCCGTGTCCCGGCTGTCGCGCGTTCGGAGGGCTTCGCGGAATGAACATCAAGGACACGGCCGAGTCGTGGGAGACGCTGTCGAGCCGGCGGCCCTTCGAGGGGAAGAAGACGGCGGTCGTCACGGACGAGGTCCGGATGCCCGACGGCTCGGTGGTCACCCGCGACTACCAGGCGCACCCGGGCTCCGTGTGCGTGCTGGCGCTGGACGCGGACGGCGCGGTGCTGGTGCTGCGCCAGTACCGGCACCCGGTGCGGCACAGGCTGTGGGAGCTGCCGGCCGGGCTGCTGGACGTGCCGGGGGAGAACCCGCTGCGCGCGGCGCAGCGGGAGCTGTACGAGGAGGCGCACGTCAAGGCGGAGGACTGGCGGGTGCTGGTGGACTTCTTCGCCTCCCCCGGAGGCTCGGACGAGGCGATCCGGATCTTCCTGGCGCGGGACCTCGCGGAGGCGGAGGGGGAGCGGTTCTCGGCCTCGGAGGAGGAGGCCGACATGGAGGTGGCCCGGGTCCCGCTCGCGGACCTGGTCCGCGGCGTCCTGGCCGGCGAACTGGGCAACCCCGGCCTGGTCACGGGCGTCCTCGCCCTGTCCGCCGCGCTGGCGGGCGACGGCATCGAAGCCCTCCGCCCGCCCCAGGCCCCCTGGCCGGCCCGACCGTACGAGGCCTGACCGCGCCCCTCTCCGACGCCGGCGCCCGAGCCCCGGCCCGCCCGCCCCCCGCCCGTGCGAGTCCTGACACCAGCGCCTCCCCGGCAACCCGCGCCGGTCCGGCGCCGCCGAGTCCGGAGCCCCGGTGCGGGCCCGGCGTGCGAGGCCTGAGGGCGGCGTCTTCCCGGCGACCCGCGCCGGCCCGGCGCTGCCGTGTCCGGGGCGCGGGTCTGGGGCAGAGCCCCGGGCGGCCCGGCGTGCGAGGCCTGAGGGCGGCGTCTTCCCGGCGATCCCCGCCGGTCCGGCCTCGCCGGCGTCCGGGGCGCGGGTCCGGGGCGGAGCCGGTCCCGGCCTGCGCCCGCGGCGTCTTTCCCGGGCTCGCCGGTCCGAGGTGGGGTCCGGGGCGGAGCCCCGGTTTCGGGAAGGGGCGGGGAGGCGGGAACGGCTCCGCGCAGCGGCAGCCCCACCGCCCCGCGGCTCGCACCGCCCCGGGGCCGCACCGCCCCGGGGTCCGCACCACGACGGGTCCGCCGGCCCGGCCCGGCCCGGCCCGGCCCGGGCCCCCGGCCCCGGTGCCAGCCGCCAAGGCCGCCCGGCAGGCCAGCGGCCCGAGGCGCCGGCATGGGCCGGATGGGGGGCGGTGTGAACATCTGTTGATCCGGTCGGGGGACGTGACCGCCGCGCTCCCCACGGGCCGTCGCTCTGCGTGAACTACGCTCGCACCCCGAAGGCAGGGAGAGGAGCGGATCCGTGGCGGATTTCGTCGGGCGGCGGCGCGAGCTGAAGGAGCTGCGCGAGGACATTGCGCGCACGGGCCTGGACACCCTCTCGGGCCGCAAGGCCAAGGCCCCCCGCGCCCGCCTCCTCCTCATCGCGGGACGCCCCGGCTCCGGCCGCACCGCCCTCGCCGAGGCCCTGGTCCGCGAGGTCGCCGCCGACTACCCCGACGGGCTGCTGCGCGTCCGCCTCACCCTCCCCGGCGGCGAGGCCGTCACCACCGAGCGCGCCCTGCGCACCCTCCTGGAGGGGCTCGGCCTGCCCACCCCGCCCGGCGCCGCCGAGGACGAGCTCAGCTCCGCCCTGCGCGCAGCCCTGGCCGGCAAGCGCGCGATCCTGCTCGTCGACGACGCCGCCGATCCCTACCAGGTCGACGCCCTGCTCCCGGACACCCCCGAGTGCCTGGTCGTCCTCACCGCCGAGGGCCCGCTCACCGGGATCCCGGACGTGCGCCCCTGCACCCTCGGCGGCCTCGACACCCCCTCCGCCGTCGGGATGCTGGCCCGCCGGATCGGCGACACCCGCATCACCGTCGACCCCACCGCCGCCGCGGCCCTCGCCGAGGAGTGCGGGGGCATGCCGGCCGTGCTCGCCCTGATCGGCGGCTGGCTCGCGGCCCGCCCCAAGGCCTCCGTCTCCGACACCGCCAAGCAGCTGCACGACATGCCGCCCGGCACCGACGGCCCGCTCGGCCGCGCCTTCCGCCTCGTCTACGAGTCCCTCCCGCAGCCCGCCCAGCGCACCCTGCGGCTGCTGCCCCTGGCCCCGGCCGGCATCGTCGACTCGCACACCGCCTCCGCGCTCGCCGGCTGCTCGGTGGCCGCAGCCCAGGCCACGCTGGAGGACTTCGCCGCGCTGGGCCTCGTACGGCACGCGCCCGACGGGCTGTTCCTGCTGCCCGGGTGCCTCGCCCCGCTGCTGCGGTCCCTGCTGGAGACCAAGGAGCGCCCCGGCGAGGTGCAGCTGGCCCGGGCACGGATGCTGGAGCGCACCGTGCGCCTGCTGCATTCCTGCCGGGTCATGGCCGAGGCCGACGCGGCAGAAGAGGCACCGGACGCACAGGAGGTGCGCGAGGTGCTGGAGGGGCTGCCGCGGGCCCTGCGCTTCCCGGACCGCCGGGCCGCGGCCACCTGGCTCGACACCCGGCTGCCCGGCCTGACGGCGGCCGCCACCCTCGCCGTGGCCGACGGCGACCTGGACACCCTGGCCCGCCGCCTGGTCGCCGCCCTGGTCAGGGCCCTGGCCGCACACCGCGGAACGGCCGCCGCCGCCCCCGAGCTGTACGGGCTCCACCGCCTGGTCCTGGACGTGGCCGAGCGCCGCGGCCTGCACCGCGAGCAGGCCGCGGCCCTGCTGAACCTCGCCGACCTGGACGCCGAGACCGGCCGGACCCAGGAGGCCCTGGAGCGGTACCGGGCCGCCCTGGACGCGGGACGCGCAGCGAACGACCCGTACGCCACCGGCCGGGCGATGGAATCCGTAGGCGGCGCCTACCAGGAGCTCGCCGACTGGCACCGGGCCGCCGACTGGTTCGGCCGGGCCCTCGCCCAGGCCCTGGCGCGGGGCGAGCGCGCGGACGAGGCCCGGCTGTACGGGCGGCTCGGCAACGCCCACACCCACGCGGGCCGGTACGGGGACGCGATGCGCAGCTGGCGGGCGGCCGCCGCGGGCTACCGGAAGCTGGCCGATGTCCCCGGCCAGGCAAGGGCGTTGAGCGAGATGGCCCGCATCCAGGAGTACGCCGGCCGCCCCGAGGAATCGCTGCACACCTGCCGCGAGGCGATCGAGCTGGCGCGCCGCGCCGGGGACCTGCGCCTTCAGGCCGCGCTGCAGGTCAGGCTGGCCGACACGCTCGACCGGCTGGGTGATCCGGCGGCCGCCCGGCTGCACCGGTCGGCGGCCGACAGATTGCTGGGAGACGACCCCGCAGCCTGCGAAATCCGTAGTGGTTCCGACTGAGATTATTGGTTTGCAAGGCTAGACAGGGCCTCATCCTTCATTAGACTGGCTTCACCACGTCATCTCGTGGTGCATCCCGTTGCGCGCTCTTGTGGACGGGTATGTATGGAAGTGCCCCGTTATATCCCCTGAGCCAAGGACCGTGATCGACGATGAAGGTCGGCATCCCCCGCGAGGTCAAGAACAACGAGTTCCGGGTCGCCATCACGCCCGCCGGCGTGCATGAGCTGGTCCGCAACGGCCACCAGGTCTTCATCGAGCAGAACGCCGGTGTCGGCTCCTCGATCTCGGACGCCGAGTACGTCGCCGCCGGCGCCGAGATCCTCGGCACGGCGGACGAGGTGTGGCAGACCGCCGACCTGCTGCTGAAGGTCAAGGAGCCCATCGCGGAGGAGTACCACCGCCTCCGCAAGGACCAGACCCTCTTCACCTACCTGCACCTGGCGGCCTCCCGCGAGTGCACGGACGCCCTGCTGCAGTCCGGCACCACCGCCATCGCGTACGAGACGGTCGAGCTCGCCAACCGCGCGCTGCCGCTGCTCGCCCCGATGTCCGAGGTCGCGGGCCGCCTGGCCCCGCAGGTCGGCGCCTACCACCTGATGCGCTCGGCCGGCGGCCGCGGCGTCCTGCCCGGCGGTGTCCCCGGCACCCACGCCGGCGAGTGCGTGGTCATCGGCGGCGGCGTCTCCGGCTGGAATGCCGTGCAGATCGCCATCGGCATGGGCTTCCACGTGACCTTGCTCGACCGCGACATCAACAAGCTGCGCGAGGCCGACAAGATCTTCGGCACCAAGGTCAAGACGATCGTCTCCAACGCCTACGAGCTGGAGAAGGCCGTCGTCGAGGCCGACCTCGTCATCGGCGCCGTACTGATCCCGGGTGCGAAGGCCCCGAAGCTGGTCACCAACGAGCTCGTCGCCAAGATGAAGCCCGGAAGTGTACTTGTCGACATTGCCATCGACCAGGGCGGCTGCTTCGAGGACTCCCGTCCGACCACCCACGCCGAGCCGACCTTCCAGGTCCACAACTCGGTCTTCTACTGCGTCGCCAACATGCCGGGCGCGGTGCCGAACACCTCCACCTACGCGCTGACGAACGCCACGCTGCCCTACATCGTGCAGCTCGCGAACCTCGGCTGGGTCGAGGCGCTGCGCCGTGACCCCGCGCTCGCCCTGGGCCTCAACACCCATGACGGCCAGGTCGTTTACGGCCCGGTCGCCGAGGCCCACGGCCTCGAGCACACCGAGCTGGGCACCCTCCTCGGCTGAGCCGAACGCCCCGTCAACGACTGACGTCAATCTCACGTCTCCGGCCGGACCTTGCGCGCAAGGTCCGGCCGGACGCGTTTGCGGAGCGGCGGCGCGCCCGGTTCAACTCGCGTCGAACGTAACCCTTTAACCCTTTCGCACACCTGCGAAACTTCACAGTGACAGCGCGGGCGCCCTTGACAGAGTGGTGTTCGCTTGCCGACACATCGTTAGCGGTCCGGTGGATTGTGTTGCCGCTGAGCGGTGACACGCCATAGAGTCGCCAACCGTCGGCATGGTGCCACGCTGACCTATCGATAAGTGTCCTGGTCACGTCCGAGGAGGTAAGACGACTTGTGAATGAGTCGACATTTACTCCTGGGGGTGGTCGAGCAGGAACGCCCGATCGGGACCGGAACCCGGCCGGGCTCGAAGCTGTCGGCTCCGTCGCGGTCCGCACCTTCGCAAACCACCAGCACATGACGACGCCCCAAAAGAGCATGGACGGCCTAGACGTGAACTCCACGGCCGGCGACCACAGCGGCGATACGCCCATTGGTTTCGCCGACTACGACCAGGTGCCCGAGGGGCACTTCTACGACCCCGACGCGGAGTACGAGCCCGACCCCGAGTACGCGGCCACCCTCGCACCCGACGCTGCCCGCCAGCGCCGCGAGCGGATCGGCCCGACCGGACGGCCGCTGCCGTACTTCCCGATCCCGGGTCCGCTGACCGACCACGGTCCGGCGAAGATCATCGCGATGTGCAACCAGAAGGGCGGCGTGGGCAAGACCACGTCCACCATCAACCTGGGCGCCGCACTCGCCGAGTACGGACGGCGCGTCCTGCTCGTCGACTTCGACCCGCAGGGCGCGCTGTCCGTGGGCCTCGGCGTGAACCCGATGGAACTCGACCTCACGGTCTACAACCTGCTCATGGAGCGGGGCATGTCGGCCGACGAGGTGCTGCTCAAGACGGCGGTCCCGAACATGGACCTGCTGCCGAGCAACATCGACCTGTCCGCCGCCGAGGTGCAGCTGGTCAGCGAGGTCGCGCGCGAGTCGACGCTGCAGCGGGCGCTGAAGCCGCTGATGAACGACTACGACTACATCGTGATCGACTGCCAGCCCTCGCTGGGCCTGCTGACCGTGAACGCCCTGACGGCGGCCCACAAGGTCATCGTCCCGCTGGAATGCGAGTTCTTCGCCCTGCGCGGCGTCGCGTTGCTGACGGAGACCATCGAGAAGGTCCAGGAGCGCCTCAACCCGGAGCTGGAGCTCGACGGCATCCTCGCCACGATGTACGACTCCCGTACGGTGCACAGCCGAGAGGTGCTGGCGCGCGTCGTCGAGGCCTTCGACGACCACGTCTACCACACGGTCATCGGCCGGACGGTCCGCTTCCCGGAGACCACGGTCGCCGGCGAGCCGATCACCACGTACGCCTCCAACTCCGTCGGGGCCGCCGCCTATCGCCAGCTGGCCAGGGAGGTGCTCGCCCGGTGTCACGCCGAGTGAGTCTGCCCGGAGCCGACGAACTGTTCCGCACGACCGGGGGGATGGCGCTGCAGTCGTCCTCGCCGCGGCGGTGTTCACGTTGTAGACGGGTATGCCGGTCAGCCCCAGCTCGTACGCCGCCCGCTGGCCGGCGGTGGAGGCCTGGAAGCAGTACCCCGCCGGAACG
>NZ_JBEYXN010000049.1:0-18885 GCF_040704625.1 Streptomyces sp. NPDC046866 | reverse complement strand
CAAGGGTCGCCGGAGGCGATCGCGTAGCGACGCGACCGCAGGGAGCGCCCTTGACAGGCCGGCCCGACACGGAAGGACGATGAGACTGACGGGAAGCCCCCATACCCTCCCTGATGCCGTTCGGCTGGGATCCCGGCCTTGTCGCTGCCGGGCCGGCTGTCCGTGTCCGGTCCGCGCCGGTGCCGCCGAGCGCCGACCCGCCTGCCAGGTGGCGGGTGGGCAGCCACGGGCGCGCCCCCGGCCCCTCGAGGGGGAGAGGGCGGCCCGCACCGGGCCCGCCCCCGCCCCGGGGATACGCTCAAGGCATGGCCGGGCGCTTCGATCCTCTTTCCCGTACCGCGGTGCGGGGCGGCCGGGCCGACGTGCCCGCCGCAGGCTCGGGCTCCCGCCCCGGCTCGGGCTCCCGCCCGGGCGGGGGGCTCGTACGGGTGTGGGTGCCCGAGGGGGCCCTCGACCTGGGGCTCACCCTCGGGCCGCTGCGGCGCGGCCCCGGGGACCCCACGTTCCGGATCACGGCCGACGGCTCCGTCTGGCGCGGCACCCGGACACCGCAGGGGCCCGCCACGCTCCGCGTCGCGGCCGACCGCGCCGCCGGGCACGTGTACGCCGAGGCCTGGGGCCCGGGGGCCGAGTGGGTCCTGGACGGGCTGCCGGCGCTGCTCGGGGCCGGCGACGACCCGGCCGCCTTCGTCCCCCGCCACCGCCTCGTGCACGCCAGCCACCGCAGCCGCCCCGGCCTGCGCCTGACCCGGACCGCCCTGGTCCTGGAGTCGCTGATCCCGACCGTCCTGGAGCAGAAGGTCACCTCCGACGAGGCGTACCGGGCCTGGCGCCGCCTGGTGCAGTGGCACGGCGAGCCGGCGCCCGGCCCGTACGGGCCGGGGCTGCGCGTGATGCCCGACGCCCGGGCCTGGGCCATGATCCCGTCCTGGGACTGGCACAAGGCCGGCGTCGACGCCAAGCGGTCGGCCACCATCGTCCGGGCCGCCCGCGTCGCCGCCCGGCTGGAGGAGGCCGCCGCGATGCCGCCCGGGCAGGCCGCCGCCCGGCTGGAGGCCGTCCCCGGCATCGGCCCGTGGACCTCCTCCGAGACCCTCCAGCGCACCAACGGCGACCCCGACGCCGTCACCACCGGCGACCTGCACCTGCCCGGCATCATCGGCTTCGCCCTCGCCGGCGACCGGGACGCCGACGATGCGGCCATGCTGGAACTGCTCGCGCCGTATGCCGGCCAGCGCCACCGCGCGGCCCGCCTGATCCTCCTGGCCGGCCGCACACCGCCGCGCCGCGCGCCGAAGATGTACCGCAGCGACATCGGTCGGCTGTGACCCCGGTCCGGTGGGCGGCCGGCCTCAGCGCACCTCGATGAACGGCTCCGCCGTCCGCTCCGGCCGCTCCCGCGGCGGCTCCGCGGGATGCCCGACGGCCACGGCGCCCATCGGGTCCCAGCCCTCCGGGAGCCCGAGCACCTTGCGCACCACGTCCCGGCAGAACATCGTCGAGGACACCCACGCCGAGCCCAGCCCCTCCCCGGCCAGCGCGACCAGGAAGTTCTGCACGCCGGCGCCGGTGGCGACGACGAACATCTCCCGCTCGGCCGCGTCCCGCCGGGCGTGCCCGTAGTGGTGGGCGCCGTCGGTGACCATGCACGGCACCACCAGGTACGGGGCATTGCGGAGCACGTCCCCGCGCCGGATCCGCTTGGCGATGGACTCCTCGGACCTGCCGTCGCGCCGCAGGTCCTCGATCCAGGCGTCCCGCATCGCGTCCAGCAGCTCCCGCCGCGCCGCCGCGGACTCCAGCAGGACGAACCGCCACGGCGTGGTGTGGTGCGGGGCGGGGGCGGTGACGGCCGCGGCGACGGCCCGCCGCACCGCGCCGGAATCCACCGGCTCGGCGGTGAAGGCCCGTACCGTGCGGCGCTGGGTGACGGCCTCGCGCACCGCCTCGGAGGTGCCGAGGCGGAACAGGTCCTCGGCGGCCGGCCGCACCAGCTCGGCGGCCGAGGAGCCCTCGCCGAGCAGGTGCCCGAGCCCCCGTACGACCGCCACGGGCAGCCCGGCGGCCTTGCCCTTGACCAGGTCGCCGGCGGCGGCCAGTTCGTCGGCGGTGGCGACGACGGTCGCGCCGAGCGGGTTGCCGTGCGCGTCGGTGCCGCCGCGCAGGTCGTCCAGGACGCGGATGCCGGCGGCGCCGATGGCCACGTCCGTCAGCCCGGCGCGCCAGGGCCGCCCGAAGGTGTCGGTGACGACGACGCCCACGTCCACGGAGCGCAGCTCCCGCAGCCGGGCGCGGATCGCGGCGGCCGAGGCGTCGGGGTCCTCGGGGAGCAGCAGGACGGTCCCGGGCTCGGTGTTGGAGGCGTCGACGCCGGCCGCGGCCATGACCAGGCCCTGCCGGTTCTCGACGATCCGCAGCGGGCCGCGGCGCGCGACGACCCGGACGGTCTCGGCGTCTATGGCCTCCTCGCGCGAGTCGGCCCGTACGATGCGGCCCTCGGCCTTGGAGACGATCTTCGAGGTGACCAGCAGGACGTCCCCGTCGCGGAGGTCCGGCTCGGCGTCCGCGATGAGCCGGGCCAGGTCGTCGCCGGGGCGGACCTCCGGGATCCCGGCGACGGCGCGTACCTCGTACGAGGGAACGCTCACCGGGAGGCCTCCGCGAGGGCCAGGGCCTCCCGGGCCATGGCGGCGGTCGCCTCGAGGTCGGTCATCATCAGGGGCACGGCCCGGCAGGCGATCCCGGCGGCCTCGACCTCGGCGGCGGCGTCCGCGTCGGCGGTGTCGACGAGCCAGCCGTCGAGGAGGTCGGCGCCGTAGTGCCGGGCCACGGCCGCGGCGGTGGACTCCACGCCGACGGCGGCGAGGACCTTGTCGGCCATGCCGCGCACGGGGGCGCCGCCGACGATGGGGGAGAGGCCGACGACGGGGGCCGCGGCGGAGGCGATGGCCTCGCGGATGCCGGGCACGGCCAGGATCGTGCCGACGGAGACCACCGGGTTGGACGGCGGGAAGAGGATGACGTCGGCCGCGGCGACGGCTTCGAGCACCCCGGGCGCGGGCTTGGCCTGCTCGGCGCCGACGGGCACGACGGCCTCGGCGTCGACGGAGGCCCGCAGCCGGACCCAGTACTCCTGGAAGTGGACGACGCGGCGCTCGCCGGTGCCGGAGTCGGTGATGGCGACGTGGGTCTCGACGCGGTCGTCGGACATGGGCAGCAGCCGCACTCCGGGCTGCCAGCGGTCGCAGAGGGCTTCGGTGACGGCGCTGAGCGGGTAGCCGGCGCCGAGCATCTGGGTACGGACGATGTGGGTGGCGAAGTCGCGGTCGCCGAGGCCGAACCAGGTGGGTCCGACCCCGTACGCCGCGAGCTCGTCCTTGACGGTGAAGGACTCCTCGGCACGCCCCCAGCCCTGCTCCTCGTTGATGCCGCCGCCGAGGGTGTACATCACGGTGTCGAGGTCGGGGCAGACCTTCAGCCCGAACAGGTGGATGTCGTCACCGGTGTTGCCGATGACCGTGATGTCCGCGTCGGGTGCCGCGGACTTCAGTCCGCGCAGGAAACGGGCGCCGCCGATGCCGCCGGCCAGAACAACAATGCGCATGCGGACAGTCTGTCAGCCTCGCGCGGTCGCCTGAGGGGTGGTGGTCGGGCGACGGGAGCGTCGGGCGGTGGGCGGTCAGACGGAGAGGGCCTCGGCCTCGGGTCGGGCCGGGGAGCAGTTGTGCATCGGCATCTCGGTGAGGCCGGGGAAGTACACGTGGAGGCTGACGGCGCCGTCGAGGGTGTCGTTGACGACCTCGTGGGCGTAGCCGGGGGCGAAGACGCGCTGGGCGCCGGCGCCGAGGGCGAGCGGGCCGCGGGGGCCGTGCTCGGTGAGCTCGCCCTCGAGGACGGTCAGGACGCCGGAGGAGGCGCCGTGGTCGTGCAGGCCGCTGCCCTGTCCGGGGACCCAGCTGAGCAGCCAGACCTCGTAGCCGGGCCCGGTGCGCAGCCGGTGGTACCAGCGGGTGGTGGCGTCGTAGCGGACGAGGTGCTGCCAGCTCGCGCGGTCCTCGGCGATGGAGCGGGCGAGGCCGGCGAACTCGGCGACGGTCACGGGGTGTTCGCGGGCGGGCTGGAGGAGGTGCTGGACGGCGAGGATGTCGCCGGCGATCTGGAGGTCACTCTCCGTGGCCGTCGGGGCGGTCGCGGCGGTGGGCGCGGGGACGGCTGCGGTGGGGTTGCTCATCGTGGGGGTCCTCGACGGATGTCAGTGGTTCGGCGGTCGCTGTGGGGGTAGCCGGAGCTCAGGGGAGCCGAGGGGCTCCGAAGGCATCAACAGCAGCAACAGCAACAGCGAACCTGGGCAGCGCACAGGAACCCACGAATGGGGGTCCGGGTGGTGGCTGCGGTCACTGACATGGGAACAAGGAGAGCGGGTATGGGGCCGGACTGTCAACCCAACGGCCGGTTTGGGGGGAAAGTTCCACCTGATCCGGTTAACCCGTGCGGAGAAAGGTTTGTGCACTCCGCCACCGGGGATGTGCCGCTGCAAGCCGCACTCCACCGTGTTTCAAACCCGATGGCCCAACTCGTGACCGGAATGTGATCTGCGCCGCTTCTTCGGCTTGATCGCAACCACGTCTGCGGGCGTCGCGTCGATCGCGAGTGAGCGCGGCCGCGGCAGGACCCGTGGCAACTGTCACGATTTTTGGCGATATGAACACTTTCTGCATAGCCTTGGTTCCGCAGAGTGAATAAGGGCCCCAATAGCAGATCCCGGCTTGACTGCGCTGGAGCCGCACACTTGTAATTTCACTCGTGTCGTTACGTAGCAATGAGTGACGGCACCACCACGGGGATGCACAGACAGAGCGAGGGGCGCACATGACCGAGCTGTTTCAGGAACTGCTGGTCGAGGAAGCGGACGAAGAGCTCGGATGGCAGGAGCGCGCGCTGTGCGCCCAGACCGACCCCGAGTCCTTCTTTCCCGAGAAGGGCGGCTCCACCCGCGAGGCCAAGAAGGTCTGCCTCGCCTGCGAAGTCCGGTCCGAATGCCTCGAGTACGCCCTCGCCAACGACGAGCGCTTCGGCATCTGGGGCGGCCTGTCCGAGCGTGAGCGCCGCCGCCTGAAAAAGGCCGCCGTCTGACCGGGACCCGTACCGGACCGCAACCGGAGCGCGCACCCGACCGCGCACCGGACGGAACCGGCCCGCGCACCGAACCGGAACCGCAACGCGAGCACTGCGCACAACTCCACGAGCACACACACGGTCCGCCTCCTGCACCTTCCCCGCAGGAGGCGGACCGGCGTGTTCCCAGCCGTTAGTGTGGGGCGCTGTCCAGCAGCCTCCGAGGGCACACCACCCCCGGACCCTCCCCCGGCGCCGCCCGGGGGGACCCCCAGGCCGGAGGGCCAGTAGAGCGATGTCCCTGCACAGCCAGTCGACGGCCTCCTACCAGGCTGCCGCCACCCCCGAGTTCCCCCGGCACGTCGTCACCGCGGTCCTCGTCGCCCACGACGGCGCCCGCTGGCTGCCCCGGACCCTCGCCGGCCTCCTCGGCCAGGAACGCCCCGCGCAGAACCACATCGCCGCCGACACCGGCAGCGCCGACGACTCCGCGCGCCTGCTCGCCGAGGCCCTCGGCGACGACCGCGTCCTGCACCTCGCCCGCCGCACCGGCTTCGGCGCCGCCGTCGACGAAGCCGCCCGCAACGCCGGCACCCCCACCGTCGAGGACCTGCCCTACCTCAAGCGCCCCAGCGGCTGGGACCCCGTCAGCCGCACCTGGCGCGACGACACCTACGACCTCCCCGAACTCCCGCACGGCGAACCCGTCCAGTGGCTCTGGCTGCTCCACGACGACAGCGCCCCCGAGCCCGACGCCCTCACCGAACTCCTGCGCGTGGCCGAGGACAACCCCGACGCCGCCGTCATCGGCCCCAAACTGCGCGGCTGGTACGACAACAAGCAGCTCCTCGAAGCCGGCGTCACCATCGCCCGCAGCGGCCGCCGCTGGACCGGCCTCGACCGCCGCGAGCAGGACCAGGGCCAGCACGACCAGGTCCGCGGCGTCCTGTCCGTCTCCACCGCCGGCATGCTCGTGCGCCGCGACGTCTACGACGCCCTCGGCGGCTTCGACCGCCGCCTGCCCCTCATGCGCGACGACGTCGACCTGTGCTGGCGCGCCCAGAGCGCCGGCCACAGCGTCCTCGTCGCCCCCGACGCCGTCCTGCGCCACGCCGAGGCCGCCGCCCGCGAACGCCGCACCGTCGACTGCGCCGGCCGCACCGCCGTCGGCCCGCACCGCGTGGACAAGGCCGGCGCCGTCTACACGATGCTCGCCAACAGCCCCGGACGCGCCCTGCCGTACGTCCTGCTGCGCCTCCTCCTCGGCACCGTGCTGCGCACCCTCGGCTACCTCATCGGCAAGGCCCCCGGCCAGGCCGTCGACGAGATCACCGGCCTCCTCGCCGTCCTGCTGCGCCCCGAGCGCATCCTCGCCGCCCGCCGCCGCCGCGGCCGCCCCGCCGTCCCCGCCAAGGAACTGCGCCCCCTCTTCCCGCCGCCCGGAGCCACCCTGCGCGCCGGCGCCGAACAGCTCGCCGGATACGTCGGCAGCGGCCGCGACACCGACGCGCCCGCCCTCGGCCGGCACGGCGGAGCCGTCGAATCCGGCCCCGGCGGCGACGACGCCGACTACCTCGAGATCGAGCAGTTCGCCCGCCTGAAGCGGATCGCCCGCAACCCCGCGCCCGTCCTGTTCGCCCTCCTGCTGCTGGTCTCCGTCATCGCCTGCCGCGGCCTGCTCGGCGGCGGCAGCCTCATGGGCGGCGCCCTGCTGCCCGCCCCCGACAGCGGACTCGACCTGTGGCACCGCTACACCGAGGACTGGCAGCCCGTCGGCACCGGCTCCACCGCCGCGGCCCCGCCCTACCTCGCCGTCCTCGGCGCCCTGTCCACCCTCCTGTTCGGCTCCACCGCCGCCGCCCTGACCCTGCTCCTCGTCTGCTCCGTCCCGCTCGCCGGACTCACCGCCTACTTCGCCTCCCGGCCGCTGGTCGAATCCCGGCTGCTGCGCGCCTGGGCCGCCATCGCCTACGCCTTCCTGCCCGCCGTCACCGGAGCCCTCGCCGCAGGCCGCCTCGGCACCGCCGTCCTCGCGATCCTGCTGCCGCTGCTGGCCCGCTCCGCCGTCGCCGCCTTCGGCCTCGCGGGCGGCCCCGAGGGCACCCCCGAGCAGCGCGGCACCTGGCGCGCCGTGTGGACGTACACCCTCCTGCTGACCCTGGCCGCCGCCTTCGCCCCCGTGGTGTGGCCGCTCGCAGCCGTCCTCGGAACCGCCGCGCTCGTACGGCGCCGCGCCGAGTGGAAGGCGTACGGGCTGCGGCTGCTCGCCACCCTTGCCGTCCCCCTGCTCGTCCTCGCCCCCTGGGCGCCCGGCCTCCTCCTGCACCCCGGCCGGCTCCTCGACGAGGCCGGACTGCCCTCCGCAGCCGGCTCCGCCACCGCCCTGGACCTCCTCGGCCTGAGCCCCGGCGGCCCCAAGGCCCCCGGCGGGCTGCTGCTCCTCGGCATCGTCCTCGCCGCCCTGGCCGCCCTGGTGCGCGCCGAGCGGCAGGCCGCCGTCCGCACCGCCTGGGCCGCGGCCCTCGCCGCCCTCGCCCTGGCCGTCGTCCTGAACCGCACCGGCTGGGCCGGGCCCGCCACCCTCGTGTACGGGCTCGCCCTGCTCGCGGCCGCCGCGGTCGGCGCCGACGGGGCCAAGGAGCGCGTCGCCGCCAGCAGCTTCGGCTGGCGCCAGCCGGTGGCCGCCCTGATCGCCCTCGCGGCCGCCGCCGGACCGCTGCTCGGCGCGGCCGGCTGGATGATCGGCGGCGCCGCCGGGCCGCTCCAGCGGCGCGACCCGGTCCAGGTGCCCGCGTTCGTCGCCGAGGAGGGCGGCACCCGCGACCAGGCCCGCACCCTCGTCCTCGGCGGCACCTCGCCCGCCACCGTCTCCTACACCCTCGTGCGCGGCTCCGGCGCGGGCCTCGGCGACGCCGAGCTCGCCGCCGAGGCCGGCAGCAGCCCCCGCCTCGACAAGGTCGTCTCCAGCCTCGTCGCCGGCTCCGGGGCCGACCAGACCGACCAGCTCAGCGGCTTCGCCATCCGCTACGTCCTGGTCCGCGACGGCGCCCCCCGGCAGATGCACCGCGTCCTCGACGCCACCCCCGGCCTCAGCCGGATGAGCCAGCTCGACGGCAGCGCCCTGTGGCGCGTGGACCGCCAGGTCGCCCGCGCCGTCATCCTCTCCGGCAAGACCGGCGAGGCACCCCTGCCGGTCGCCTCCGGCCCCGTCGAGGCCCACACCAAGATCCCGGCCGGCGACGCGGGCCGCACCCTGCGCATCGCCGACCGCGCCGCCCCCGGCTGGAAGGCCACCCTCGACGGGAAGCCGCTGAAGGCCAAGACCCTCGACGGCTGGGCGCAGGGCTTCGAACTGCCCGCCGCCGGCGGCCGCCTCGACCTCGTCCACGAGGACTCCCTGCCCAGGACCGCCTGGCACTGGGCCCAGGGCGCCCTCGCACTGGTGCTGCTGGTGATGGCCCTGCCGGGCCGCCGCGCCCGCCTCGACGACGACCTGCCCGAGGAGGAGGCCGAGTCCGCAGACGGGTCGGGACCCGGCGCCGCCGGCGAGGGCCGCCGGGCCCGCCGCCTGCGCACGGAGGCCGGCACCGCCGCCGCCCCGGCCGCCGAGGACGCGGGCGCGGGCGCCGTCGCGGACCCGTACGCGGGGATCCCGGCGCAGCCCTCGTACGGGGAGGAGGCGTACGCCTACCAGGACGGCTACCCCGCCCACGGCGGCGCCCCGGTGTACGGCGGCCAGGAGGAGGGCGGGCCGGCGTACGCGGGCCAGGGCCACGGCGGCCACGACGGCTACGACGGCTTCGACGCCTACGGGCAGCCCGCCGCGCAGCCGTACGTCCCCGCGCAGGCCCCGGACCCGGAGCAGTACCCGTACCCGCACGACCCGCAGGGCTACCCCCAGCCCCACGGCCAGTACCCCTACCCGTACGACCAGCAGCCGTACGAGACCTACGGACAGCAGCAGCACGACCCGCGTCCCGACGGGAGCCCCCAGCAGTGAAGCAGCGCGCATTCCTGACGCTGGCGGCCGCCGCCGCGGCCCTGGCCGCGGCAGCCGGCATCGCCCACCTCACCGCGCCCGCCGCCCCGGCCACCGCCGCAGGGCCGGCGGCCGCGGCCCGGATGCCGGTCGAGCGGTCCGCGCTGGTGTGCCCGGCGCCCAGCTCCTCCGACATCGCCGAGACCACGTACACGGCGATCACCCCCGGCGCCCCCGGCGGCGGCAAGGGCACGGCCCGCCTCCTCGGCGCGACGAAGGAGGCCAAGCCCGTCCTGGAGCTCAAGGAGCGCGGCAAGCCGGCCGGCGCGAGCGCCTCCGGAGCCGAGGCCCCGGGCCTCGCGGGCACCGCCGACGGGATCCTCGCCCCCGGCTGGACCGCCCAGCAGACCACCAAGGTCTCCGTCGGCCGGGCCCGCGGACTGCTCGGCGTCGGCTGCACCGCGCCCGGCACCGACTTCTGGTTCCCCGGCGCGAGCACCGCCAAGGGGCGCGAGGACTACGTGCACCTGACCAACCCCGACGACACCGCGGCCGTGATCGACATCAAGCTGTTCGGCCCGGACGGCGCGGTGAAGTCCGAGGCGGGGACCGGAGAGAACATCCGGATCGACCCCCGCTCCACCAAGGCGGTCTCGCTGGCCTCCCTGACCCCCGGCGCGCAGCTCCCGGACGTCACCGCGCACGTGACCACCCGCGCGGGCCGCGTCGGCGCGTCGGTGCAGGTCGGCGAGGAGGGCGTCGGCGCGGACTGGCTGCCCGCCTCCGCCGACCCGGCCGGCTCGCTGGTGCTGCCCGGGATCCCGGCGGACGCCACGTCCGTACGGCTGGTGGCCTTCGCCCCCGGCGAGGAGGACGCCGACCTGGCGGTGAAACTGGCCGGGCCGAACGGGTCCATCAGCCCGGCGGGCAACGAGCAGCTGCACGTCAAGGCGGGCATGACGGCCGCCCTCGACCTCAAGGACGTGACCCGCGGCGAGGCCGGCTCGCTGGTGCTGGCCCCGGCCGACCGGAAGAAGCCCGTCCCGGTGGTGGCCGCGCTGCACGTGGTCCGCGGCACCGGCGCCAAGCAGGAGCTCGGCTTCATCGCCGCGTCCGGCCCCGTCGGGGCGCGGGCCACCGTCGCCGACGACCGGGCGGACGAGAACGCGACGGTGCTGTCCCTGACCGCCGTGGGCGCAAACGCCAAGGTGAAGGTGACGGCCTCGGCGGGCACGGAGGCGGGCGAGGCGGCCTCGAAGGAGGTCACGGTCAAGGCGGGCACCACGCAGCTCGTGACCCTGGCCCCGGCCGGCGCCAAGGGCTCCTACGCGCTGACGGTCGAGACCCTCTCCGGCGGCCCGGTCCACGCGGCCCGGACGCTGACGCTGCCGCACGAGGGCATCCCGATGTTCACCGTGCAGACGCTGTCGGACGACCGGGGCAACGTCCCGGTCCCGCGGGCGGTCCAGGACCTGTCGGTCCTCACCCGGTAGCACCGGCGCCTCTGGTGCCGCAGGCCCGGCCCGGGCCTCGGCCGGCTCACCGGAGCCGGTCAGTCCTGCCCGTACCGCGGGTCCACCGTCTCCGGGGACAGCCCCAGCAGCTCCGCGACCTGCTCCACCACGATCTCGTGCACGAGCAGCGCCTTCTCGTCCCGGGTCTTCGTCCGGATCTCCACCGGCCGCCGGAACACCACGATCCGCGCCGGCCGCCCGGGCCCCGCCGCCTCCGACAGCGCCCCGAGCGGCACCGCCTCGTCGTTCCACCCGGCGTCCGGGCCGCCCGGCGGCCCCGGCACGTCCGCGACCAGGAACTCCACCTCCGCCAGCTGCGGCCAGCGCCGCTCCAGCCGCTCCACGGACTCCCGCACGAGGTCGCCGAAGAGCTCCGCACGGCTCGCCGCCAGCGGCACCTGCGGCGGGGCGATCGGCCCCCGCATCCCCCGCCCGTGCCGGTCGCGCCGGCGGGACCGGGGCTCGGCCGGCGGCCCGGCGGGCGGCGCCGCGGGCGGCGGCGGGAGCTGCGGAGGAGGCGGCGGAGGACTGTCGGTCACCCCCGCAGGGTAGCCCCCGAACAGGCTCCGACCGGGGCCTTTCCGGACCTGCCGGGCCCCGGCGCGGCGACGACACGGGGGAGTGAGCTGCGGGAGAGTCGTCGCGGCCCGGTCAAGAGTGCGGTACCGTCCAACGTCGTGAGCCTTGTACGTCGCTGTTCGCGCACCGCGTGCGGCCGCCCTGCCGTCGCGACACTGACGTACGTCTACGCCGATTCGACCGCAGTCCTCGGCCCGCTCGCCACGTACGCCGAACCCCACTGCTACGACCTGTGCGCCGAGCACTCCGAGCGCCTGACCGCCCCGCGCGGCTGGGAGGTCGTGCGGCTGACCGACGGGTCGGCCCCCTCCCGCCCCAGCGGCGACGACCTCGAAGCGCTGGCCAACGCCGTACGCGAGGCGGCCCGGCCGCACGACCGCGCGGCCGAGGCCGGCGGGTCCGCCCCCAACGCCCCGCGGTCCGGCGGCGAGACCCGGCGCGGGCACCTGCGCGTCCTGCGCTCGCCGGACTCCTGACCGGGGCCTGACGCCCTGAAGGGCGCTTCCGCCTGCCCTGTAGGTTGGCTCCACCGCACAGGAGCTTCAGGAGGGCAGGCAGTGGCCGCAGATCTTTCGAACATCGTCAAGGCGTACGACGTACGGGGCGTCGTGCCGGACGAGTGGGACGAGTCGCTGGCCGAACTGTTCGGAGCCGCCTTCGTCGAGGTCACCGGCGCCACCGCGATCGTCGTCGGCCACGACATGCGGCCCTCCTCGCCCGCCCTGTCCGGCGCCTTCGCGCGCGGCGCCGCCGCCCGCGGCTCGGACGTCACCCTGATCGGCCTGTGCTCCACCGACCAGCTGTACTACGCCTCCGGCATCCTCGACCTGCCCGGCGCGATGTTCACCGCCTCGCACAACCCGGCGCAGTACAACGGCATCAAGCTCTGCCGCGCCGGCGCGGCCCCCGTCGGCCAGGACACCGGCCTGGCCGCCATCCGCGAGCTCGTCGAGACCTGGTCCGACCTGGGCGGAGCCCCGGCCGTCGCCGACACCACCGTCCCCGGCACGATCACCGGGCGGGACACCCTCGCCGGGTACGCCGCCCACCTCAAGTCCCTCGTCGACCTGAGCGGCATCCGCCCCCTGAAGGTCGTCGTGGACGCGGGCAACGGCATGGGCGGCCACACCGTCCCCACCGTCTTCGACGGCCTGCCGCTGGAGCTCGTACCGATGTACTTCGAGCTCGACGGCACCTTCCCCCACCACGAGGCCAACCCGCTCGACCCGAAGAACCTCGTCGACCTCCAGGCCCGCGTGCGGGCGGAGGGCGCCGACCTGGGCCTCGCCTTCGACGGCGACGCCGACCGCTGCTTCGTCGTCGACGAGCGCGGCGAGGGAGTCTCCCCGTCCGCCGTGACCGCGCTCGTCGCCGCGCGCGAACTGGCCCGCAACGGCGGCACCGGCACCGTGATCCACAACCTGATCACCTCCTGGTCCGTCCCCGAGGTGGTCCGCGAGCACGGCGGCACGCCCGTGCGCACCCGCGTCGGCCACTCCTTCATCAAGGAGGAGATGGCCCGCTGCGGCGCCATCTTCGGCGGCGAGCACTCCGCGCACTACTACTTCAAGGACTTCTGGAACGCGGACACGGGCATGCTCGCCGCGCTCCACGTCCTCGCGGCCCTCGGGGGGCAGGACGGCACCCTCTCCGAGCTGGTCGCCTCCTACGACCGCTACGCCGGCTCCGGCGAGATCAACTCCACCGTCGCCGACCAGGCCGCCCGCATCACCGCCGTCAAGGCCGCGTACGGCACCCAGGAGGGCATCGCCCTCGACGAGCTGGACGGCCTGACCGCCACCTCCTCCGACTGGTGGTTCAACCTGCGCGCCTCCAACACCGAGCCGCTGCTGCGGCTCAACGTCGAGGCCCGCGACCCGCAGACCCTGGCCAAGGTCCGCGACGAGGTCCTCGCCCTGGTCCGCGGCTAGGCGCCCCCCTCCGGACCTTCCTCCCCCGGCCACCGGGGGACACCAAAGGGACGCCCGGCGGCGGGCAACGCGCCCGCCCCGCCCGCCGGGCCGCGCGAGACGCGGCCCGGCGGTACGCTGACCTCGCCCCATCCGCATGTTCGAAGGGAAGCCCCCATGCCGCTCGAAGCCGGCCTTCTGGAGATCCTCGCCTGCCCCGCCTGCCACTCTCCCCTGGAGGACAAGTCGGCCGACGAGACGGCTCCCGAGCTGATCTGCACCGGTCAGGACTGCGGCCTGGCCTACCCGGTCCGCGACGGCATCCCGGTCCTCCTCGTGGACGAGGCCCGCCGCCCGTCCTGACCCCCGAGCCGCAACGCCCCGCCGGCCCCGCCCCGGCACGGGCCGACGGATCCCGCGGAGCCACGGACCCGCGCGCCACGACGCCCAGGACCGGGCCCCCGCCGGCCGCCGAACCCCCGCAAAGCCCCGGGCCACAGCGCACCTCAGGCCCCCCGGCCCCCGGGTGCCTCAAGAGCCACGCCCCGTCGGGTGCCTCCACCCCCCCCGGCCCACCGGAAGCCAAGGGCCACGGGATGTCCCGAACCCACGGGCCACTGGGTACCTCGGGACCTACGGGCCGCCGAGTGCCCCGGGCCCACGGGCCCACGGGCTACGGGGTGCCTCGGAAGCCACGGGTCACGGGTGCCTCGGGAGCCACGGGCCAGGGGGTACCGCTGGAGCCCCGGGCCACCCGGTGCCCCCGGACCCACGGGCCGCGGGGTGCTTCGGAAGCCAGGGGCCAACAGATGCCTCGGACCCACGGGCCTTCGGGACCCACGGGCCAGGCGGCTTCGGGGCCCACAGGCCACGGGGTTCCCTCGGACCCACGGGCCAGGGGGCGCTTCGGGAGCCACCGGTCACCGGATGCCATCAGAGCCTCGGAGGCTCTGAGGCTCGGACCCTCGGGTGCCTGCGGCCATGGGGTGCCCCCGGAGCCCCGGACCCCGGAGCCTCCCACGGGCCCTCGGGTGCCTCGAGCCACGGGGCGCCCTCGGAGCCACGGCGCACGGGGGTCAAGGGCAGGTAGGGGCCACCGGGTTTTCGCGGACCCACGGGACACCGGGTGCTCCCCGGTACGCCGGCCATGCGGGAGACTGGGTGCCCCACGGTTCACCGGGCATACGGGGAACAGGGTCCCCGGCCCACCGGCCTGACGGGCCGCCGGGACCCCCCGCCCCGGCGGGCCCCACGGACCCCCGGGACACCGGGTGCCCACCGAACCGCCGGGACACGCCTGTCCACGGGCCCGCCGGAACACCGGATGCCCGCCGGAACACCGGGTACAACTGATGCCAACGCGCCGCAGGCACACGGCACGAGTCGCCCGTCCTTCTGACCCAGCCGGAGGCCCGCATGCTCGACGAGACGCTCCTCGACGCACCGGAAGAGCTCGCCCGCGCCGACCGCCGCGGCCTGCTCCGCGGAGCCGCCGAGGCCGGCGCCAGAGTCCGCACCGCCGCCCGGCACTCCTCCGAGGCCGGCCTCGGCGACCTGCGCCCCGACGGCCGGCCCCGCGCCGTCCTCATCGCCGGCCCCGGCACCGCCGCCACCGGCGTCGCCGACCTGCTCGGCGCCCTCGCCGGCGCCTCCGCCCCGGTCACCCGCCTGCACCCCACCGGCGTCGCCCATGCCGCGGGCGCCCTGCGCTGGACCCTGCCCGGCTGGGCCGGCTCCGTCGACCTGCTGCTCCTCGCCACCACCGACGGCACCGAGCCCGGCCTCTCCCTCCTCGCCGAACAGGCCTACCGCCGCGGCTGCACCGTCGTCGCCGTCGCCCCCGAACGCTCCCCGCTCGGCGAGGCCGTCGCCGCCGCGCACGGCCTCCTCGTACCGATGGCCAAGGCCCCGTACCAGGAGTACGACGAATCCGCCGCCGCCGGCCCCGGCGCCCTGTGGGCCCTGCTCACCCCGCTCCTGCTGCTCCTCGACAGGGTCGGCCTCATCGACGCCGCCCCCGAGACCCTCCAGCGCGTCGCCGACCGCCTCGACCGCACCGCCGAGCGCTGCGGACCGGCCATCGCCACCTACTCCAACCCCGCCAAGACCCTCGCCGCCGAGCTCGCCGACTCCCTCCCGCTCATCTGGAGCGAAGGCGCCGGCGCCGGCCCCGCCGGCCGCCGCTTCGCCGCCACCCTCGCCGAGCTCGCCGGCCGCCCCGCCCTGGCCGCCGACCTCCCCGAGGCCCTGCCCCGGCACGGCGTCCTGCTCGCCGGCGCCTTCGCGGCCGGCGCCGACCCCGAGGACTTCTTCCGTGACCGGGTCGAGGAGCCCCAGGCCCTGCGCGCCCGCGTCGTCCTGCTCCGCGACCGGCCCATCGGCGGTCTCACCGCCGCCCCCGCCGCCCGCGAACTCGCCCTCAGCCACGACACGGCCATCAGCGAGCTCGAACCCGAGGAGGGCAGCGACCTCGAACAGCTCGCCGAGCTCCTCGCCGTCACGGACTTCGCCACCGCCTACCTGGCCCTGGCGACCAGGGGACACGGCTGAGCACACGACCGTGCCGGCCCTTCATCCAGGAAGACGGACGAAGATGGACCGCCTGACGAACACGATCCGCCCCTACGCCTGGGGATCCACCACCGCGATCCCCAGGCTCCTCGGCACGGCGCCGACCGGCGAACCCCAGGCCGAACTGTGGATGGGAGCCCACCCCGGCGCGCCCTCCCGCATCGACCGCGGCGCCGGCCTGACCAGCCTCGCGGACGTCATCGCCGCCGACCCCGAGCGCGAGCTCGGGGCCGCCGTCGTCGCCAGGTTCGGCCCCCGCCTGCCCTTCCTGTTCAAGATCCTGGCCGCCGGCGCCCCGCTCTCCCTCCAGGTCCACCCCGACCTGGACCAGGCCCGCGCCGGCCACGCCGACGAGGAGCGCCGCGGCATCCCCCTCGACGCCCCGCACCGCAACTACAAGGACCCCCACCACAAGCCGGAGATGATCTGCGCGCTCACCCCCTTCGACGGCCTGTGCGGCTTCCGCCCGCCGCAGGAGGCCGCCGAACTCCTCGCCGGCCTGGAGGTCGACTCCCTCAAGCCGTACGTGGACCTGCTGCGGGCCCACCCCGAGGAAGCGGCCCTGCGCGAGATGCTCACCGCCGTACTGACCGCCGACCGCGCCGAGATGGCCCGTACCGTCGCCGAGGCCGCTGCCGCCATCGACCGGCTCGGCGGCGTCTACACCCCGTACGCCACCCTCGTCCACCACTTCCCCGGCGACCCCGGCGTCATCGCCGCCATGCTCCTCAACCACGTGCGGCTCCAGCCCGGCGAGGCGATGTTCCTCGGCGCCGGCGTCCCGCACGCCTACCTCGATGGCCTCGGCGTCGAACTCCTCGCCAACTCGGACAACGTGCTGCGCGCCGGACTCACCCCCAAGCACGTGGACGTGCCCGAACTGCTGCGGATCGTCCGCTTCGACCACGGCGATCCCGCGATCCTGCGGCCCGAGGGGGACGGCGAGGAGGTCTACGAGGCCCCCGTCGACGAGTTCCGGCTCTCCCGCTACGCCCTCGCCGACGGAGCCGCCCCCCGCACCCTGCCCGCCGGCGCCCCGCAGATCCTGCTGTGCACCGCCGGCCGCCCGAAGGCGGGCGAAACGATCCTCGCGCCCGGCGAGTCCGTCTTCGTACCGGCGGTCGAGAGCGTCGAACTCTCCGGGGCCGGCACCGTCTTCCGAGCCACCGTGGCCGTCTGACGGGCGGCGCCGCCGGCTGCGGCTGCAAGAATGTGCGGCCGTAGCACGGTGCCCCGGCCGGGGAGCCGTACCGAGGAGGAAGGGACACCCACCACCCATGAGCGCGTCGGGCGGAACCAGGGCGATCGTGGCGGCACTCTCCGCCAACCTCGCCATCGCTGCAGCCAAGTTCGTGGCCTTCGTCTTCAGCGGCTCGTCGTCGATGCTCGCGGAAAGCGTCCACTCGCTGGCGGACTCCGGCAACCAGGGGCTGCTGCTCCTCGGAGGCAAGAAGGCCCAGCGCGAGGCGACGCCGCAACACCCCTTCGGGTACGGGCGGGAGCGCTACATCTACGCCTTCCTGGTCTCCATCGTGCTCTTCACCGTCGGCGGCATGTTCGCCCTGTACGAGGGCTACGAGAAGGTCAAGCACCCGCACGAGATCGAGGCCTGGTACTGGCCCGTCGGCGTCCTGGTCTTCGCGATCATCGCGGAGGGCTTCTCGTTCAAGACGGCCATCAAGGAGTCCAACGAGCTGCGGGGCGGACTGTCGTGGGGGCAGTTCATCAAGCGGGCCAAGGCCCCCGAGCTGCCGGTGGTCCTCCTGGAGGACGCCGGCGCGCTGATCGGCCTCGTCCTCGCCCTCATCGGCGTCGGCCTCGCACTGCTGACCGGCAACGGCGTGTGGGACGGCATCGGCACCCTGGCCATCGGCACGCTGCTGATCCTGATCGCGATCGTCCTGGCCGCGGAGACCAAGTCCCTCCTGCTGGGCGAGGCCGCGGGCCCGGAGGAGGTCGCCAAGATCAGCGCCGCCCTGGTCGACGGGCAGACCGTGACCCGGGTCATCCACATGCGCACCCTCCACCTGGGCCCGGAGGAACTCCTCGTCGCGGCGAAGATCGCCGTCCACCACGACGACACCGCGGCCGAGGTCGCCAAGGCCATCGACGCCGCCGAGGCCCGCATCCGCACCGCGGTCCCGATCGCCCGCGTGATCTACCTCGAGCCGGACATCTACAAGACGCCCCCGTCCTCCTGACCCGGTGCCCGGCGCGGCCGGGCCCCCGGGGCGCCGCCCCGGCCGCGCAAGGCGGAGGGCGGGACTTCTTGCTCGACCCCCTGGGGCCCGCTCCGCTGATCGGTGTAGATTCGTCATCAGTGTCAGGCGTCGCTGCTGATGGCGGTCGGGCGGTCCGAGCGACCGGCCGAGGGGAGAGAGGGCCTCCGACGGACTGAGCGCTCGGTGCACCGCCGGACGGCGATGCGCGGCTCAGCCGTACCCACTCTCGAACCATGAGGAGCAGCACCCATGGACTTCAAGGTCGCAGACCTTTCCCTTGCCGCTTTCGGCCGCAAGGAGATCACCCTGGCCGAGCACGAGATGCCGGGCCTGATGTCGATCCGCCGTGAGTACGCCGAGGCCCAGCCCCTGGCGGGCGCCCGCATCACCGGCTCGCTGCACATGACCGTCCAGACCGCCGTCCTGATCGAGACGCTGGTCGCGCTCGGCGCCGAGGTCCGCTGGGCCTCCTGCAACATCTTCTCCACCCAGGACCACGCGGCCGCCGCCATCGCCGTCGGCCCGAACGGCACCCCGGAGAACCCGCAGGGCGTCCCCGTCTTCGCCTGGAAGGGCGAGACGCTGGAGGAGTACTGGTGGTGCACGGAGCAGGCGCTGACCTGGCCGAACACCCCCACCGGCGGCCCGAACATGATCCTCGACGACGGTGGTGACGCCACCCTCCTCGTCCACAAGGGCGTCGAGTTCGAGAAGGCCGGCTCCGCCCCGGACCCGTCCACCGCGGACTCCGAGGAGTACGGCCACATCCTCACCCTCCTCAACCGCACCCTGGCCGAGTCCCCGCAGAAGTGGACGCAGCTCGCGTCCGACATCCGCGGTGTCACCGAGGAGACCACCACGGGCGTGCACCGCCTGTACGAGATGATGTCCGAGGGCACGCTGCTGTTCCCGGCGATCAACGTGAACGACGCGGTGACGAAGTCGAAGTTCGACAACAAGTACGGCTGCCGCCACTCGCTGATCGACGGCATCAA
>NZ_JBEYXN010000048.1:0-21054 GCF_040704625.1 Streptomyces sp. NPDC046866 | reverse complement strand
GCCTGCAGCGCGCAGATCGGGTCGATCTCGGTGACGATGACCCGCGCACCCTGACCGCGCAGCGACTCCGCGCAGCCCTTGCCCACGTCGCCGTAGCCGCAGACCACCGCCGTCTTGCCGCCGATCAGGACGTCGGTGGCGCGGTTGATGCCGTCGATCAGCGAGTGGCGGCAGCCGTACTTGTTGTCGAACTTCGACTTCGTCACCGCGTCGTTCACGTTGATCGCCGGGAACAGCAGGGCGCCGGCCCTGTGCATCTCGTACAGGCGGTGCACGCCCGTGGTGGTCTCCTCGGTGACACCGCGGATCCCGGACGCCAGGGCCGTCCAGTCGAGCCCGGTCCGGCCCAGGAGCTCCAGGACGAGGGCCATCTCCTCGTTCTCCGCCGTGGACGGGTCGGGGACGGCGCCGGCCTTCTGGTACTCGACGCCCTTGTGGACCAGCAGCGTCGCGTCGCCGCCGTCGTCGAGGATCATGTTCGGGCCGGCGTGGCCGGGCCAGGTCAGCGCCTGCTCCGTGCACCACCAGTACTCCTCCAGCGTCTCCCCCTTCCAGGCGAAGACCGGGATCCCGGCGGCGGCGACGGCGGCCGCCGCGTGGTCCTGGGTGGAGTAGATGTTGCACGAGACCCAGCGGACCTCGGCGCCGAGCGCGACCAGCGTCTCGATCAGGACGGCGGTCTGGACGGTCATGTGCAGCGAGCCGGTGATCCGGGCGCCGGCCAGCGGCTGCGCCTCGGCGTACTCGCGGCGGATCGCCATCAGGCCCGGCATCTCGTGCTCGGCGAGGGTGATCTCCTTGCGGCCGAACTCGGCGAGGGAGATGTCGGCGACCTTGAAATCAGTGAACGGCGGCATGGGCGGGTGCACTCCTGCTGGTGTGGACGTTGCGGTGGATCTCAAGCGTCGCGGTGGAGCGGTTGAGAGTGATGTAGTGCAGGCCGGGGGCCCCTTCGTCCAGCAGCCGCTGGGCGAGCGCGGTGGCGTGGTCGACGCCGATGCGGTGGGCGGTGGCCGGGTCGTGGCGGGCGGCCTCCAGGGCGAGGCCCAGGTCCGCGGGAAAGCGGGCGTTGCTCAGCTCGGCGAAGCGGCGAATCTGCCGCACGTCCGTGGCCGGCATGATCTCCGGGATGATCGGGGTGTCGCAGCCGGCCGCGGCGACGCGGTCGCGCAGCCGGAGGTAGTCCTCGGCGTCGAAGAACATCTGGGTGATGGCGTAGTCGGCGCCCGCCCGGCACTTGGCGACGAAGTGGCGGACGTCGCTCTCCCAGTCCGGGGAGCGCGGGTGGCGCTCGGGGAAGGCGGCGACGCCGATAGAGAAGTCGCCGGAGGAGCGGACGAGGCGGACGAGCTGGTCGGCGTGGTTCAGCCCCTGCGGGTGCGGCGCCCACGGCCCGCCCGGGTCGCCCGGCGGGTCCCCGCGCAGGGCCAGGACGTCGCGGATGCCGGCGTCGGCGTACTGGCCGATGATCTGGCGCAGTTCGGCGACGGAGTGGTCGACGGCCGTCAGGTGGGCGACGGGCCGCAGGGTGGTGTCGGTGGCGATGCGCCGGGTCACGGCGACGGTGCGCTCGCGGGAGGAGCCGCCGGCGCCGTACGTGACGGAGACGAAGGTGGGGGCGACCGCCTCGATGCGGCGGATCGCGTCCCACAGCACCCGCTCCCCCGCGTCGGTCTTGGGCGGGAAGAACTCGAAGGAGAAGGAGGGCGCGCCGCTCGCCAGCCGCTCGCGCAGATGGCTCATGCGGGACCGCCTCCGGCCTTGAAGTAGGTGGCCTCGGGGTGGTGCAGGATCAGGGCGTCGGTGGACTGCTCGGGGTGCAGCTGGTACTCCTCGGAAAGGGTGACGCCCACGCGTTCGGGGCGCAGCAGGTGGACGATCTTGGCGCGGTCCTCCAGGGAGGGGCAGGCGGGGTAGCCCAGCGAGTACCGGCAGCCCTGGTACTCGGTCTTGAGCATCCCGGCGAGGCCCGCCGGGTCGCGGTCGGCGATGCCGAGCTCGGAGCGGACCCGGGCGTGCCAGAACTCGGCGAGGGCCTCGGTCAGCTGGACGGACAGGCCGTGCAGTTCGAGGTAGTCGCGGTAGGCGTCGGCCGCGAAGAGCTCGTTCGCGGCCTCGGAGATCCGGTTGCCCATGGTGACGGCGGTGAAGGCGATGACGTCGGTCTCGCCGGACTCCTCGGAGCGGAAGAAGTCCGACAGGCACAGGTGCCGGCCGCGGGGCTGGCGCGGGAAGGTGAAGCGGGTCCGCTCGCTGCCGTGCTCGTCCAGGACGATCAGGTCGTCGCCCTTGGACACGCACGGGAAGTACCCGTACACGACGGCGGCTTCCAGCATGTTCTCGGTGCGCAGCCGGTCCAGCCAGGCGCGCAGCCGGGGGCGGCCCTCGGTCTCCACGAGCTCCTCGTACGAGGGGCCGCCTGCGCCGCGCGCGGGCTTGAGGCCCCACTGGCCCATGAACGTGGCGCGCTCGTCGAGCCAGCCCGCGTAGTCGGCGAGCGGGATGCCGGTGACGATGCGGTCGCCCCAGAACGGCGGTACGGGCACCGGGTTGTCGGTGGCGACGTCGGAGCGGCCCACGGGCGCGGTCTCGGCGGGGACGGGACGGGCGGTGGCGGTGACCCGGCGGGGTTTGAGGGCGGGCAGGGCGGCGCCCTCCTCCCCGCGCTTGACCGCGATCAGCGCGTCCATCAGGCGCAGGCCCTCGAAGGCGTCGCGGGCGTAGCGGACCTCGCCCTCGTAGATCTCGTGCAGGTCCTGTTCCACGTAGGCGCGGGTCAGGGCGGCACCGCCGAGGATGACGGGGTAGTCGGCGGCCTTGCCGCGCCGGTTGAGCTCCTCCAGGTTCTCCTTCATCACCATGGTGGACTTCACCAGCAGGCCGGACATGCCGATCACGTCGGCCTTGTGCTCCTCGGCGGCGTCCAGGATCGCGGAGACCGGCTGCTTGATGCCGATGTTGACGACGTCGTAGCCGTTGTTGGACAGGATGATGTCGACGAGGTTCTTGCCGATGTCGTGCACGTCGCCCTTGACGGTGGCCAGCACGATGGTGCCCTTGCCGGCGTCGCCCTCGGCCTTCTCCATGTGCGGTTCCAGGTGGGCGACGGCGGCCTTCATCACCTCGGCGGACTGCAGCACGAACGGCAGCTGCATCTGCCCGGAGCCGAAGAGCTCCCCGACCGTCTTCATGCCCTCCAGGAGGGTGTCGTTGACGATGGCGAGGGCGGGCCGGGTGGTGAGGGCCTCGTCCAGGTCGGCGGCCAGGCCGTTCTTCTCCCCGTCGACGATGCGGCGCCGCAGGCGCTCCTCCAGCGGCAGCGCGAGGAGTTCGGCGGCCCGGCCCGCCTTGACGGAGGTGGCGTCCACGCCCTCGAACAGCTCCAGGTAGCGCTGGAGCGGGTCGTAGTCCTCGCGCCGGCGGTCGTACACCAGGTCCAGGGCGCAGGCGAGCTGGTCGGCGGGGATCCGGGAGATCGGCAGGATCTTCGAGGCGTGGACGATGGCGGAGTCCAGGCCTGCCTTGACGCACTCGTCCAGGAAGACGGAGTTGAGGACGGTGCGGGCGGCCGGGCTGAGCCCGAAGGAGATGTTCGACAGGCCGAGCGTGGTCTGCACGTCGGGGTGGCGGCGCTTGAGCTCGCGGATCGCCTCGATGGTCTCGATGCCGTCGCGGCGGGTCTCCTCCTGCCCGGTGGCGATGGGGAAGGTCAGGCAGTCCACGATGATGTCGTGCTCGGCCATGCCCCAGGTGCCCGTCAGGTCCGCGATCAGGCGTTCGGCGACGGCGAGCTTCCACTCGGCGGTGCGGGCCTGCCCCTCCTCGTCGATGGTCAGGGCGATGACGGCCGCCCCGTGCTCGGCGACCAGCGGCATGATGCGGGCGAAGCGGGAGTCGGGGCCGTCGCCGTCCTCGTAGTTCACCGAGTTGATGACGGCGCGCCCGCCGATGCACTCCAGGCCCGCTTCGAGGACGGCCGGCTCGGTGGAGTCCAGGACCAGCGGCAGCGTCGAGGCCGTCGCGAACATCGACGCCAGCTTGCGCATGTCCGCCGCGCCGTCGCGGCCCACGTAGTCCACGCACAGGTCGAGCAGGTGGGCGCCGTCGCGGATCTGGTCGCGGGCGATCTCCACGCAGTCGTCCCAGCGGCCGCCGGTCATGGCCTCGCGGAACGCCTTCGAGCCGTTGGCGTTGGTCCGCTCGCCGATGGCCAGGTACGAGGTGTCCTGCCGGAACGGCACCGCCGCGTACAGGGAGGCCGCGGCGGGCTCGGTGCGCACCGTGCGCGGGAGGACGTCCAGGCCGCGGACGGCCTCGACGACCTGGCGCAGGTGCTCGGGGGTGGTGCCGCAGCAGCCGCCGACCAGCGACAGGCCGTGCTCGGTGACGAAGTCGGCGTGCGCGGCGGCCAGTTCGGCCGGGGAGAGCGGGTAGTGGGCGCCGCCTGCGGTGAGCACGGGCAGGCCGGCGTTGGGCATGGCGGAGATCCCGGCGCGGGCGTGCCGGGCCAGGTGGCGCAGGTGCTCGTTCATCTCGGCCGGGCCGGTGGCGCAGTTCAGGCCGATCATGTCGATGCCGAGCGGCTCCAGGGCGGTGAGGGCCGCGCCGATCTCGGAGCCGAGCAGCATGGTGCCCGTGGTCTCCACGGTGACCTGCACCAGCAGCGGCAGGTCGGCGCCGAGCCGGCGCAGCGCGCGGCGGGCCCCGATGAGGGCGGCCTTGGCCTGCAGCAGGTCCTGGCTGGTCTCCACGAGCACGGCGTGCGCGCCGCCCGCGACCAGGCCCTCGGTCTGCTGCTGGTAGGCGTCGCGCAGCAGGGCGAACGGGGCGTGGCCCAGGGTGGGCAGCTTGGTGCCGGGGCCGACGGAGCCGAGGACCCAGCGGGGGCGGTCCGCGGTGCTGTAGCCGTCGGCGACCTCGCGGGCCAGGCGGGCGCCGGCCTCGGCGAGCTCGAAGATGCGGTCGGCGATGTCGTACTCGCCGAGGTTGGCGTGGTTGGCGCCGAAGGTGTTGGTCTCCACGCAGTCCACGCCGGCGTCGAAGTACGCGGCGTGGACGGCCCGGACCATGTCGGGGCGGGTGATGTTGAGGATCTCGTTGCAGCCCTCGTGGCCCTGGAAGTCGTCCAGGGTGGGGCCCTGCTCCTGGAGCATGGTGCCCATGGCGCCGTCGGCGACGACGACGCGCGTGGCGAGGGCACGGCGCAGCCCGGCGGGGGTGGCGGTTGCGGTGGCGGTCATGGCGTCCTCGCCAGGTACGGGGCGATGCGGGCGGCGGTCTGCTCGCCGTATCCGGCGTGCAGGCGGGCGGCCAGCAGGGCCCGGTCGACGGTGTACTCCTGGGGGCCGGTGGCCTCCAGGGCGAGCGAGGCCAGCGCGCAGCCGAGGCGGGCGGCGTCCTCGGTGGTCAAGCCGCGGGAGGTGGCGGCGAGGAAGCCGGCGCGGAAGGCGTCTCCGACACCGGTGGGGTCGTGGGCGTCCGCGGCCGGCACCGGCACGGCGGGGACGTGCAGGGGGCTGAGTCCGGCCCGGCGGATGCGGGCCCCTTCGGAGCCGAGGGTGGTGACCCAGGTCCCGACGCGGGCGAGGATCTGCTCCTCGGTCCAGCCGGAGCGCTCCTGGATCAGGGCGGCCTCGTACGCGTTGCCGAACAGGTAGTCGGCGCCGTCCAGCAGCAGCCGCACCTGCTCGCGGTCCAGGCGGGGCAGCTGCTGGGAGGGGTCGGCGGCGAAGGGCAGGCCGAGCTCCCGGCACTGGCGGGTGTGGCCGAACATGGCCTCGGGGTCGTTGGGCGAGACGACGACGAGATCCAGCCCGCCGGTGCGGTCGGCGACGGCGGCGAGGTCGATGGGGCGGGCCTCGGCCATGGCGCCGGCGTAGAAGGTGGCGATCTGGTTGTGGTCGGCGTCGGTGGTGCACACGAAACGGGCCGTGTGGTGGGTGTCGGAGACGTGGACGGAGTCGGTGTCGACGCCGTGCTCCTTGAGCCGGAGCCGGTAGCCGTCGAAGTCGAAGTCGACGCCGACCGCGCCGACGAGGACGGGTTCGAGGCCGAGGCGGCCGAGCCCGTACGCGATGTTGGCGGCGACGCCGCCGCGGCGGATGTCGAGCCGGTCGGCGAGGAAGGAGAGGGAGACGTGCCGCAGCTGTCCCTCGATGAGCTGGTCGGTGAAGCGACCGGGGAAGACCATCAGGTGGTCGGTGGCGATGGAACCGGTCACGGCGATGCGCATGGCTGCCTCCTGCGGTTTCTGTTTGTCCGAACGTTCCCGCCCCCCACCCGTCACTCCGGGCCCGGACGGGCGGGCTGTCCCGCCCCCGGCCCGGCGCTCCGGGCCCGGGCGGGCGGGCTGTCCCGCCTCCGGCCGGCCTTCCAGCCCGCCGGCGCTCCGGGCCACGGGGCGAGCCGACCCGAACCCGCCACTGTTTCGGCCGCGGGACGAGCGGCCCGAACCCGCCGGCGCTCCGGGCCCGGGCGGGCGGGCTGTCCCGCCCCCGGCCGGCCTTTCGGGCCACCGGCCGAGCCGGCCCACACCCGCCGCCGCTACGGCCGCGGGACGATCCGGCCCGGCCCCGCCTGCGCTTCGGGCCGCGGGCGGCCGACCCGGCCGTCCCCGCTTTCGAAGCGGGGGGCCGTTTCAGCCTCGCCGGCGATTGAGGCGCGGGGTCTGGGGCGGAGCCCCAGAAGCCCGGCCGGCTCCGCCGACGCCTGTGGCCCGGCCTTGCCGTCCCGGCTTCCGCCGGCGCGTGGGGACCGGAGGTCCGGCAATCCGAGCCCCGCCGGCCTTCGAAGCGGAGTGGGCCATTCCAGCCCCGCCGGCGTTCGAGGCGCGGGGTGTGGGGCGGCGCCCCAGGGAACCCGGCTCCGCCGGGCACCGGGCTCCGCCCGGACCCGCGCCTCGAACGCCGGCGGGGCTGGCGCAGGCGGCGGGGCTGGTGCCGGCGGCGGGGCCGGCATGGCCGGGCTCCCGTGCCACGTCGCGGGGCTGGGCGGCCCGGAGCCGGCCAGGGGCCAGGGGCGGGTCAGGACTGGGCGGCGGCGCGGAGTTTGGCCGCGCGGTCCGTGGATTCCCAGGTGAAGGATTCGCCGGTGCGGCCGAAGTGTCCGTACGCGGCGGTCCCGGCGTAGATCGGCCGCAGCAGGTCCAGGTCGCGGATGATCGCGGCCGGCCGGAGGTCGAAGACCTCGGAGACGGCCTGCTGGATCCGCTCCACCGGGATGGTCTCCGTGCCGAAGGTCTCGATGAACAACCCCACCGGCTCGGCCTTGCCGATCGCGTACGCGACCTGCGCCTCGCAGCGGCGCGCCAGCCCCGCCGCGACGACGTTCTTCGCGACCCACCGCATCGCGTAGGCGGCCGAACGGTCCACCTTGGACGGGTCCTTGCCCGAGAACGCACCGCCGCCGTGGCGGGCGTAGCCCCCGTACGTGTCCACGATGATCTTGCGGCCGGTCAGCCCCGCGTCGCCCATCGGGCCGCCGATCTCGAAGCGGCCGGTGGGGTTGACCAGCAGCCGGTAGCCCTCGGTGTCGAGGTCGAGGGCCGCGAGCTCCGGCTCGACCACGTACTCGCGGATGTCGGGGGCGAGCAGCGTCTCGAGGTCGATGTCGGCGGCGTGCTGGGTGGAGACCACCACCGTGTCGAGGCGGACCGGCCGGTCGCCGTCGTACTCCAGGGTGACCTGCGTCTTGCCGTCGGGCCGCAGGTACGCGAGCCGGCCGTCCTTGCGCACGGCGGCCAGCCGCCGCGACAGCCGGTGCGCGAGCGCGATCGGCAGCGGCATCAGCTCGGGGGTGTCGTCGCAGGCGTAGCCGAACATCAGGCCCTGGTCGCCGGCGCCCTGCCGGTCGAGCTCGTCCTCCTCGCCCTCGACGCGCGACTCGTAGGCGGTGTCGACGCCCTGCGCGATGTCCGGGGACTGGGCGCCGATGGAGACGGACACGCCGCAGGACGCGCCGTCGAAGCCCTTGGCGGAGGAGTCGTAGCCGATGTCCAGGATCGTCTTGCGGACGATCGCGGGGATGTCGGCGTACGCGGTCGTGGTGACCTCGCCGGCGATGTGGACCTGGCCGGTGGTGATGAGGGTCTCCACCGCGACGCGGGCGGAACGGTCCTGCTCCAGCAGGGCGTCGAGAATGGCGTCGCTGATCTGGTCGGCGATCTTGTCGGGATGGCCCTCGGTCACCGACTCCGAGGTGAACAGTCGACGGGACACACGTTCCTCCAGCGGGGACGGCAGCGTTGCGAAGTGAATTTCCGCCAGAACGTGCAGGCGGCGGCTTGGGAGGGGCTAAAGCCGTGCTGCGGCCGCCGGCCCGCCGTCCCCCGGCGGGCCGGGTGTCGCACGGCGGAGGGCAGGACGCAGGAGAGGCCGGAAAGAGCCGGAGGAGAGCATCCGCTTTAGCGCCGTCTTAGGCGGGACTGACGCAATGGGCGGTAAGAAAGGAGCTTTCCATGACCCGCTATCTGATCAGCTTCGCTCCCTGGATCGCCTACGCCTGCATCGCCACGAGCGACGAGTGGCGCAGCGGTGCCCAGTGGGGACTGGCGATTGCCCTGATCGTGCTGTTCAAGGGCAACCGCTCGGGCAAGAAGTGGGACGAGATGGTGATCGAGTTGAGCGCGGCCGTGTTCTTCGCGGGTATCACCTGGCTCTCCTACAAGCAGCCCGATTCCTCCCTCATCCCCTACGGTCCGGCCCTCGTCGACGTGTGGCTGGCCGCCACCGCGTTCGGCTCGCTGTTGATCGCGAAGCCCTTCACGCTGGGCATCGCGCGCACCATGGTGCCCAAGGAGGTGTGGAAGTCCCCCGTCTTCCACCGCACCAATACCGTCATCACCCTGGTGTGGGGCCTGTCGTTCGGTGCCGCGGCCGTGCTGCTGTGGCTCCTGATCAGCTGGGACCCCAAGGCCACCGCCATCGCCATCGCCATCAAGGTGGTCACCTTCGTGATCCCGGTGATGTTCACGATCCGCTACCCCGCCGTGGTCCGCGCCCGGCAGGGCCACGCCCAGCCGACCAGGTAACGCGCCGCGGGTCCCGCTCCGGTGCCGCGACGCCGCAGTCCTCCTCGAGGACGGCGGCGTCGCGGTGCTGTGTCCGGGGTCCGGGGCCGCCGCGTACGGGCCGCGGCCGCCACCCCTACCGGTGGCCGGTTAAGGGTGGCGCACGGGGCGGGATAGGGGTTGGTCGGGCCCTGGGCAGGACCTAGAAAGGTGCGGACGACGCCAGTTCGCGACAAGACAGGTTTCTGCGATGACCACGGCGATGGTGTTTCCCGGAATGGGCCCGGTCACCTTCAAGGAGCTCGGCCGCTTCCTCCTGATGAATTCCCGTGCCAAGGAGCTGCTCGCCCAGGCCGACGAGGCATTGGGCTACGGCCTTTTCGAGGCGTTCCGCACCTCTGAGGAGGCCTATTCCGAGGCCGCCCAGGTGGCCTTCATGGTCGCCTGCACGGCGCTCGCCGACTGGGCGGCCGAGGAGCTCGGCGCCGAGCCGGTGGTGTGCGCCGGCCCCAGCTTCGGCGAGAAGCCGCTGATCGGCTGGTCGGGGGCGCTGGACTTCCCCGACGCGGTGCGCATGACGGCCGGTCTGGCCCGGTGCACCGCCGCCTACTTCGCCGCGGAGCACCGCGACGTGGTCACCCAGTCCTTCGTACGGGCGCCGGCCGGCCCGCTGGCCGAACTGCTCGCCTCGATGTCGGCGCGCGGGACCTGGCACGAGGTGTCCTGCCTGCTCGACGACGGCTTCCAGATGATCTCGCTGCACGAGCGCGACCTGGAGGAGTTCCAGCGGCAGTTGCGGGCGATCGGCTCCCTGCCGCTGTACACGATGCGCCCGCCGATGCACTCCTCGCTGTTCACGGGGCTGCGCGCGGCCGCCGCCCGTGAGGTGATCGACGCGCTGCCGCTGCGCGCCCCGCGGCTGCCGGTCCTCGCCGACCAGGACGGCCGCGAGCTGACCGGCGCGGAGGAGCTGCGGGCGATGCTGCTCGACCACTTCGTGCAGCCGGTCGACTGGCCGGCCGTACTGGGCGCGCTGCGCGCCCGCGGCGTGGAGCGCCTGATGATCGCCGGCCCGGATTCCCTGTTCGGCCGGGTGGAGGGCGCCGTCAAGGACTTCGAGGTGGTGGCCGCGGACCCGCGGGCCGCCCTGCGCGTCAGGAGCGTGGCCTGAGATGACCCTCATATCCCCGGAGTCGGCGCCGCCGACCGGATCCGCCCTCCCCCCGTCCCTGGAGGGGACCCTGCACGGCCGGTTCCTGCGCGGTCTGGCCGCCGGCCCCGACCGTCCCGCGTTCCGGCTGCCCGGCACCGGCGCCGTCAGCTATGCCGAGGCCCACGCCACGGCCCTGGCCTGGGCGGGTGCGCTGCGCGCCGCGCACGGCGGCCGGGCGCCGCGCAGCGTGGCCGTCCTCGCGACGAAGAGCTTCGAGGCGTACGTCGGCCTGCTCGCCGCGCTCTACCTGGGCGCCACCGCCGTCCCCGTGCACCCCGGCTTCCCGGCCGCCCGCAACGCCGCCGTGCTGCGCGCCTCCCGCGCCGAGGCCGTGGTCACCGACGCCGCCGGGGCCCGCCTGGTCGCCGGGTACGGCGTGCCGGGCCTGGCCGTGCTCGCCGCCGGCGCCCCCGAGGCCCCCGGGGTGATCACCCGTGCCCCGCGCGAGGAGGCCCTCGCCGCCCCGCTCGGCGCCGCCCCCGACGACGTCGCGTACGTCCTGTTCACCTCCGGCTCCACCGGCGAGCCCAAGGGCGTACCGACCACCCACCGGGCGGCGGACAGCTATTTCACGACGCTGGACGCGCGCTACGGCTTCGGGCCCGGCGACGTGTTCTCGCAGACCTTCGACCTCACCTTCGACTGCGCGATGTTCGACCTGTTCTGCGCCTGGGGTGCGGGCGGCTGCGTCGTGCCGCTGCCGCTGTCGGCGTACCGGTCGCTGCCGGAGTTCTTCGCCGCCGAGGGCATGACCGTCTGGTTCGCGACCCCCGGCTCGGTGGCCCTGGCCCGCCGCTCGGGCGCGCTCGCACCGGGCGCGTTCCCGACGCTGCGGCGCTCCCTGTTCGCGGGCGAGCCGCTGCTGCGCGGCGACGCCGAGGAATGGCGGGCCGCGGCCCCGAACTCCACCGTGGAGAACCTGTACGGGCCCACCGAGCTCACCATCACGGTCACCTCGCACGTGCTGTCCCCCGCCACCCCCGACGAGCGCTACGTCAACGACGTCGTCCCGATCGGCGCAGTCCACCCCGCCCTGGACCACCTGCTGCTCGCCCCCGGCGGCTCGCTCGCCGAGCCCGACGGCTCGGGCACCGTCGAGGGCGAACTGTGCATCACGGGGCCGCAGATGTGCTCCGGCTACCTGGACCCCGCCCACGACGAGGGCCGCTTCCTGACCCACGCCGGCCGGCGCTGGTACCGCACCGGCGACCGGGTCCGCCGCTACCCGGACGGCGAGATCAGCTACCTCGGCCGCGCCGACGACCAGGTGCAGGTCCAGGGCTGGCGGGTGGAGCTGTCCGAGGTCAGCCACGCCCTGCGCCGGCTGCCCGGGGTCGAGGACGCCGTCACGGTGGCGGTCCCCGCCGGCGGCAGCCACGAACTGGCCGCCTTCTACACCGGCACCGCGCAGCGCCCGGCCGACCTGGCCCGGCAGCTGACCGCCGCCCTGCCCAAGGCGCTGGTGCCGCGGCTGATCCAGCACGTCGACGAGTTCCCCATGAACGCCAACCGGAAGATCGACCGGTCCGCCCTCAGGGCCCGCGCCGCGCAGTCGTGACCTGCCCGCTGCCGCGCCGCCCCGCTGCCCCGCCGATCGAGTGACAAGGAGAAGTCCCGTGGCCGACCAGACCACCGAAACCCCCGCAGCCCGCCTGCTGCACCAGCTGCTCGACGCCTCCGCGGCCGCGCGCCCGGAGCAGGTCGCCGTACGCGACTCCCGGGACGCCTGGACCTGGGAGGCCCTCGTCCGGCAGAGCCACGCGGCCGCCGACTGGCTGCGCCGCCAGGGCGTGCGCCCGGGCGACCGGATCGTGGCCCGGCTGCCCAACATCCGCGAGACGGTCGCCCTGCTGTACGCGGCCTCCCGGTGCGGGGCGGCGCTGGTGCCGATCAGCGCCGAGATGAAGGAGTTCCACCTGCGGGCGGTCATCGCCAACTGCGAGCCGCGCCTGGTCGTCGTCACCGACGGCTCCGGGGAGAGGACCGCCGCCCTCACCGAGCGGCCCGTCCACGAGATCGGCGCGATCTGGGCCGACCTGGACCAGGACGCGGTGATCCCGGACGCCGAGCAGGACCACCCGGTCACCGAGCCCGCCGTGCTCATCTACACCTCCGGCTCCACCGCCACCCCGAAGGGCATCGTCTGCCCGCACGCGCAGATGTCCTTCGCGGCGGCGTCCATCAACACCGTCCTGGGCTACCGCAGCGACGACACCGTCTTCGTCCGGGTCCCGCTCTCCTTCGACTACGGCCTCTTCCAGGTGCTGCTGTGCTGCCTGTCCGGCGCCGAACTGGTGCTGGCCGACGGCGAGGCCGACTCCAAGCTGCACCTGCTGATCCGGGAGAGCGGCGCCACGGTGCTGCCGCTGGTGCCCTCCCTCGGCGGCCCGCTGATCCGGCTCGCCGACCGGGACCCGCGCCCGACGAAGCTGCGCATGTTCACCAGCACCGGCGCCGCCCTGGAGCAGCGCATCATCGACGGCCTGTGGCGCTGCTTCCCCGACGCCAAGGTCGTGCGCATGTACGGCATCTCGGAGTGCAAGCGGATCACGATCATGCCGCCGGCCGAGGACCACGAGCGCCCGGGCTCCTCCGGCCGGCCGATCCCCGGCACCGAGATCGCCATCCTCGACGCGGACGGCCGCGAGGTCCCGGCGGGCGAGAGCGGCGAGATCACCGTGACCGGCCCGCACGTCATGGCCGGCTACTGGCGCCTGCCGGAGATCACCGAGAAGACCTTCCGCACCGACCCGGCCAGCGGCACCACCCGCCTGCACACCGGCGACTACGGCCGCGTCGACGCCGACGGCTACCTCTACTTCGAGGGCCGCCGCGACGACATGTTCAAGCGCAAGGGCATGCGGGTGTCGACCATCGAGATCGAGGCCGCCGCCATGGACATCCCCGGCGTGCGCAACGCGGCCGCCCTCAAGCCGACCGCCGACCGCGACCTGATGATCTTCGTCGAGTCGGACACGGTCACCCCGCAGGGCGTCCTGCGCGAGCTCGCCCAGCGCCTGGAGACCGTCAAGGTCCCGGCGATGTGCAAGGTGATCGAGCAGTTCCCGCTGACCTCCAACGGCAAGAACGCCAAGCAGCAGCTCGCCGCACTGCTGGAGGCCTCCAAGTGAGCCTTCCCCAGACTCCGTCCGGGGGGACCCGCGCCCGCGACCGGGAGCTCGTGGCCCGCCACGGCTCCCCGCTGTACGTGTACGACCTGGACCGGGCCGTCGCCGCCCGCGACGCGCTGCGCGAGGCCCTGCCCGAGTCGTTCACCCTCTTCTACTCGCTGAAGGCCAACCCGCACCCCGGCCTGGTCCGGGCCCTCGCCGAGGGCCCCGGCGGCTGCCGGGCCGAGGTCTGCTCGCCCGGCGAGCTGGCGAACGCCCTCGAAGCGGGCCAGGAGCCCGGGAGGATCCTGTACTCGGGCCCCGGCAAGACGGCCGAGGAGATGACGGCAGCGCTGGCCGCCGGCGTACGCACCTTCTCCGTGGAGTCCCTCGGCGACCTGGAGCGCCTCGGCGCACAGGCGACCGCCCTGGGGACCGTCGCCGAGGTCCTCGTACGGGTCAACAGCGCGGCCGCCGCGGCCACCACCAGCATCCGGATGACGGGCACGCCCTCGCAGTTCGGCATCGACGCCGAGACCCTGCCGGAGCTCATGCCCCGGCTGCTGGCCGTACCCGGCGCCCGGGTCGTCGGCGCTCACTTCTTCCCCTTGAGCAACTCCCGCGACGAGGACAGCCTGATCGCCGAGTTCACGGCGACCATCGAGTCCGCGGCCCGCCTGGAGCGCGAGCACGGCCTGCCGCTGCAGGTCCTCGACATCGGCGGCGGATTCGCCGCGCCCTACTCGGTGCCGGGCGAGCGGCCCGTGTACACGCTGCTGCGCACCGCGCTGGAGAAGGCCCTCGACGAGCACCTGCCGCGCTGGCGGGACGGCTCGCTCGAGATCGCCTGCGAGTCGGGCCGCTACCTGGCCGGCGACTGCGGGCGGCTCCTGACCACCGTGACCAACGTCAAGCACAGCCGCGGCAGGACCTTCGCGATCCTCGACGCCGGCATCAACACCCTCGGCGGCATGGCCGGCCTGGGCCGGCTGCTGCCGCTGGCCGTCGAGCCGCGCGCCGACGGTACGGACGGGGGCGCCGACGGCGGCCCCGAGCTGACGAACGTGGTGCTGGCGGGACCGCTGTGCACCCCCGGCGACATGCTCGCGAAGGCCGCCCGGATCCCGGCGCCCGTCCCCGGCGACGTGCTCGCCGTCCCCAACGTGGGCGCGTACGGCCCCACCGCCAGCCTGCTGCTCTTCCTGGGCCGACCGGCCCCGGCGGAGCTCCTCCTCCGCGACGGCGAGGTGGTCTCCGCCTCTCGTTTGACCACCTCCCGCGCAGAAATCGACACTGGAGCCCGGTGACATGACCGCATCCGCATCCTCCCCCTCCCCCTCCCCGTCCCTGTCCCCGCTCGCCGCCGAACTGTCCGGGCTGGCGCAGGGCGAGCAGCTCCGTCGCCTGCTCGCGGTGGTCCGGCAGGAGGCGGACGCGGCCCTGCGCAAGGCGGGCCGGGAACCGGCCGGGCCGCTCGACGCGGACCTGCCGTTCCTGCGCCTGGGCTTCGACTCGCTGGCCGTCGTCGACCTGCACCGCAGGCTCGGCGACGCCCTCGGCGTCGACCTGCCCGTCTCCATCGCCTTCGACCACCCCACCCCGCGGGCCCTGGCCCGCCGGCTGCTGTGGGACGTCCTCGGCATCGACGCCGCCGCCGGCGACGCGGACGGCTCCGCCGTGCCCGCGGCGCTGCGCGGCGCCGCCGCAGCCGCCGACGAGCCGCTCGCCGTCGTCGGCATGGCCTGCCGCTACCCCGGCGGCATCGCCTCGCCCGAGCAGCTGTGGGAGCTCGTCGCCGCCGGCGGCGACGCGATCGGCCCGCTGCCCGCCGACCGCGGCTGGGACGTGGAGAACCTGTACGACCCGGACCCGGACGCGCCCGGCAAGACGTACGCCCGCGAAGGCGGATTCCTGTACGGGGCAGCCGAGTTCGACGCCGACTTCTTCGGCATCAGCCCGCGCGAGGCCGCCTCCATGGACCCCCAGCAGCGGCTGACGCTGGAGACCTCCTGGGAGGCCCTGGAACGCGCGGGCATCGACCCGCACGCCCTGCGCGGCAGCAGCACCGGCGTGTTCGTCGGCGCGGAGCCGCAGGAGTACGGCCCGCTGCTGCACCAGGCGCCCGAGGGGTACGAGGGGTACCTGCTGACCGGCAGCGCCACCAGCGTCATCTCCGGGCGCGTCGCCTACGCCCTCGGCCTCGAGGGGCCCACCCTCACCGTCGACACCGCCTGCTCCTCCTCCCTGGTCGCCCTGCACCTGGCCGCCGCCGCCCTGCGCAGCGGCGAGTGCTCCCTCGCCCTCGCCGGCGGTGTCGCGATCATGTCCAGCCCGGGGACGTTCACCGCGTTCAGCCGGCAGCGCGGCCTGGCCCCCGACGGCCGCTGCAAGCCCTTCGCCGAGGCCGCCGACGGCACCGGCTGGGCCGAGGGCGTCGGCATGCTCGTCCTGGAGCGGCTGGGCGACGCCCGTCGCCGCGGCCACCGGGTCCTGGCCGTCCTGCGCGGCTCCGCCGTCAACCAGGACGGCGCCAGCAACGGCCTCACCGCCCCCAACGGGCCCGCCCAGCAGCGCCTGATCGAACAGGCCCTCGCCGTCAGCGGCCTGCGCGGCGCCGACGTGGACGCCGTCGAGGCCCACGGCACCGGCACCCGGCTCGGCGACCCGATCGAAGCGGGCGCGCTGCTCGCGACGTACGGGCGCGACCGGGCGGAGGACCGGCCGCTGTGGCTGGGCTCGGTGAAGTCCAACCTGGGTCACACCCAGGCCGCCGCCGGTGTCGCCGGCGTCATCAAGATGGTCGAGGCGCTGCGCCGCGAGCGGCTGCCCAAGACGCTGGGCGTGGACGCCCCGACGAGCCACGTCGACTGGTCGGCGGGCACGGTACGGCTGCTCACCGAGGCCCGGGACTGGCCCGCGGACGGCGAGCGGGTCCGGCGCGCGGGCGTCTCCTCCTTCGGCATCAGCGGTACGAACGCCCACGTCATCGTGGAGGAGGCCCCGGCGCACGAGGAGGCGCCCGCCGCGCAGGCCGCTCTCCCCGTCGTGCCGTGGCTGGTCTCCGCGAAGACCCCGGAGGCGTTGCGCGAACAGGCCGAGCGGCTGCGGGCGTTCCTGGACGCCGCCCCCGCGGACGGGTGGGACGAGCACGCCGTCGCCACGGCCCTCGCCACGCAGCGCGCCGCCTTCGCGCACCGGGCGGCCGTGGTCGCCGAGGACCGCGACGGGCTGCTGGCCGGCCTGGAGGCCGTCGCCGCGGGCGCGGCCCCGATCGCGGGCTCCCCGGTCGGCGGGCTGACGGCCTTCCTGTTCACGGGCCAGGGCAGCCAGCGGGCCGGGATGGGGCGCGAGCTGTACGCGCAGTACCCGGTGTTCGCGGCCGCGCTGGACGAGGTGTGCGCGGCCTTCGACGAGCACCTTCAGCGGCCGCTGAAGGACGTGCTGTTCGATGAGGATCCGGCGGATCTGAACCGGACCGAGTACACGCAGCCCGCGCTGTTCGCGATCGAGGTGGCGCTGTTCCGGCTGGTCGAAGCCTGGGGTGTGCGTGCCGACGCGCTGGCCGGGCACTCGATCGGTGAGCTCGCGGCTGCCCATGTGGCCGGCCTGTGGTCCCTGGAGGACGCGGCTCTGCTGGTCGCTGCCCGCGGTCGGCTGATGCAGGCGCTGCCCGCCGGCGGTGCCATGGCCGCCGTCCAGGCCACTGAGGACGAGGTGCGTGCGGTGCTCGGCGAGGGCGTCGGGATCGCCGCGGTCAACGGGCCGACGTCGGTGGTCGTGTCGGGTGCGGAGGCCGCCGTCGAGGCCGTCGTCGCGCACTTCGCCCAGGCCGGGCGGAAGACCAAGCGGCTCGTTGTGAGCCACGCCTTCCACTCGCCGCTCATGGAGCCGATGCTCGCCGAGTTCCGGCAGTTCGCCCAGCTCCTCGACTACGGCCCGCTGCGGATCCCCGTCGTCTCCACGCTGACCGGCCGGCCGGCCCCGTACGAGGAGCTGTCCGACCCCGAGTACTGGGTGCGGCACGTGCGGGAGGCGGTGCGGTTCGCCGACGCCGTCACCGTCCTGGAAGCCCAGGGCCACACCACCCTCCTCGAACTCGGCCCCGATGCGGTGCTCACGGCCATGGCCGCCGAGTCCGCCGCCGACGCGGTGGCGCTGCCCGTGCTGCGCCGGGGCCACGAGGAGCCCCGTACGCTCCTCACCGCCCTCGCCGCCCTGCACACGCGGGGCGTACCGGTCGACTGGGCCGCGCTGCTCGGCGGCCCGGGCGCGGTCGTCGACCTGCCGACGTACCCCTTCCAGCGCAAGCGCTACTGGATCGACGCCGGCGCCGCAGGCGTGGACGCCGACTCCCTCGGCATCACCGCGGCCGCCCACCCGCTGCTCGGCGCGGCCGTGTCCGTCGCCGGGTCGGAGCGGCTCGTCCTCACCGGCCGGCTGTCGCTGCGCACCCACCCCTGGCTCGCCGACCACGCCGTGGGCGACACGGTCATCCTGCCGGGCACCGGCTTCGTGGAACTGGCCCTGGCCGCCGGCGAGCAGGCCGGCTGCGAGGTGCTGGAGGAGCTGACGCTCCAGGCGCCGCTGGTGGTGGACCGCACCGCCAGCACCGAGTTCCAGATCGTGGTCGAGGGCCCGGAGCCCGACGGCCGCCGCGGCCTGACCGTCCACTCGCGGACCGTGGACGCCGACTGGACCCGGCACGCCGAGGGCGTCCTGCGCTCCGGTGCACCGGCCGCCGGCCCGGCCGACCCGGTGTGGCCGCCGCAGGGCGCCACCGCCCTGCCGGTCGACGCCGAGAGCGCGTACGCCCGCATGCGGGACCAGGGCTACGGCTACGGGCCCGCCTTCCAGGGCCTGCGGGCCGCCTGGCGGCGCGGGGAAGAGCTGTTCGCCGAGGTCGCCCTGCCCGAGGGCGTCGAGCCCGCCGGGTACGGGCTGCACCCGGCCCTGCTGGACGCCGCCCTGCACGTCATCGGCTTGGACGAGGACGCCGCCGGCCCGGAACTGCCCTTCGCCTGGGGCGAGGTCGCCCTGCACGCCACCGGTGCCACCGCGCTGCGGGTCCGGGTCACCCCGACCGCCTCGGGCGTCACGCTGCACCTCAGCGACCCCGCGGGCAGCCCCGTCGCCACCGTGGGCTCGCTCGTCCTGCGGCCGCTCACGGGCGGCCGGGTCGCCGCGGCGGCGGGGCTGCCGCTGCACCACGTCGAGTGGGCCGCACTGTCCGCGGGTGCGGGCGAGGCCGCGGGGGTGGCTGCCGGTGCCGTGTACGACGTTCCGGACGCGGATGCGGTCGGGGCCGTGCTCGGCCGGATCCGGGAGTGGCTGGCTGACGGGGCCGCGCAGGAGTCGGGGCCGCTGGTGGTCCGGACCCGGGGTGCGGTGGCGGTGCGGGCCGGCGAGGACATCGCCGCGCCCGAGGCGGCCGCGGTGTGGGGCCTGGTGCGTTCCGCGCAGGCCGAGCACCCGGGGCGCTTCGTTCTCCTGGACGCAGATGCCGGTGCCGGTGCCGGTGAGCTTCCCCTTCTGCCCGCCGAGGAGCCCGAACTCGCCCTCCGGGAAGGGGTCTTCCACGCTGCACGGCTGACGCGTACCGCGCCCGTCGAGGCCGCTTCGGCGCCCGTGTTCCGGGAGGGTGGGACCGTCCTGGTCACTGGTGGTACCGGTGGGCTGGGTGCGCTGACCGCCCGGCACCTGGTCGCCGAGCACCGGGTCCGCAGGCTGGTGCTGACCAGCCGTCGGGGCGCCGAGGCTCCGGGGGTCCGTGAGCTGGCCGCGGATCTTGAGGCCGCGGGTGCGAGCGTGGTCCTGGCGGCCTGCGACGTGGCCGACCGGGACGCCGTCGCGGCGCTGCTCGCCGCGCATCCGGTCACGGCCGTCATCCACACCGCCGGCGTGCTCGCCGACGCGACCGTGGAATCGTTGACCGCGGAGCAGCTGGCGGCCGTATGGGCGCCGAAGGCCGCCGCGGCACGGCACCTGCACGAGCTGACCGCCGGGCAGGACCTCGACGCGTTCGTGCTGTTCTCCTCCGCCGCCGCCACCTTCGACGGCATCGGCCAGGCCAACTACGCCGCCGCCAACGCCTACCTCGACGCCCTCGCCACCCACCGCCGCGCCACGGGCCTGCCCGGCCTCTCCCTCGCCTGGGGCCTGTGGCACCCCGACGCCGGCGGCATGGGCGCCGGCCTCACCACCGCCGACGTTCAGCGCACCGCCCGCGCCGGCACTCCCGCGCACACCGCCGAGCAGGGCCTCGCCCTCCTCGACGCGGCCCTGCGCGGGGAGCGCCCGCACGTGCTCGCGCTGCGCCTGGACTCCGCGGCCCTCGGCCGGCGGGCCCGCGCCGAGGGCGTTCCGGCCCTGCTGCGCTCCCTGGTCCGGGTCCCGGCCCGGCGCGCCGCCGCGGGCTCCGCCGGCGGCGGGGACACCCTGGGCGCGCAGCTGGCCGCCCTCTCCCCCGCCGACCAGGACCGCCACCTGCTGACGCTGGTCCGCACGCACGTCGCCACCGCCCTCGGCCACAACGGCCCGGAGGCCGTCGACCCGACGCGCGGTTTCGGCAGCCTCGGCTTCGACTCGCTGGCCGCCGTCGACCTGCGCAACCGGCTCGGCGCCGCGACCGGCCTCCGCCTGCCGGCCACCCTGACCTTCGACTACCCCGACGCCCAGTCGCTGGCCCGCTTCCTGCGGGAGCAGCTGGTCGGCGACAGCACCGCCGCGGCTAACACCGCCACGGGTGCCGGGGGTGCGGGCGCGGGTGCGGCCGGTGCGGAGGAGCCGATCGCCATCGTCGGCATGGCCTGCCGGTTCCCCGGCGGGGTCACCTCCCCCGAGGGCCTATGGGAGCTGCTGGCCGGCGGCCGCGACGCCATCGGCCCCTTCCCCGACAACCGCGGTCCGATCTGGGCGGCCTCGTACGACCCCGACCCGGACGCGGTGGGCACGTCGTACTCCGACCGGGGCGCCTTCCTGTACGACGCGGACCGCTTCGACGCCGACTTCTTCGGCATCAGCCCGCGCGAGGCCCTGGCCACCGACCCGCAGCAGCGCCTGCTCCTGGAGACCTCGTGGGAGGCCTTCGAGCGCGCCGGCATCGACCCGGCGGCGCTGCGCGGTGCGCCCGTGGGCGTGTTCGCGGGCGTCATGTACCACGACTTCGCGCCGCGGCTGCGCGAGGTGCCCGAGGAGCTCGCCGGCTACCTCGGCAACGGCGGCCTGGGCAGCGTCGTGTCCGGTCGTGTCTCCTACGCCCTGGGCCTGGAGGGCCCGGCGCTGACCGTCGACACCGCGTGCTCGTCGTCGCTGGTGGCGGTGCACCTGGCCGGGCAGGCGCTGCGCAACGGCGAGTGCTCGCTCGCCCTTGCGGGCGGCGTGACCGTCATGTCGACGCCGGACACCTTCGTGGACTTCAGCCGCCAGCGCGGTCTGGCTGCGGACGGCCGCTGCAAGCCGTACGCGGAGGCCGCGGACGGCACCGGCTGGGGCGAGGGCGTGGGCGTCCTGGTCCTGGAGAAGCTCTCCGACGCCCGCAAGAACGGCCACCGCGTACTGGCGCTCGTCAGCGGCTCCGCCATCAACCAGGACGGCGCCAGCAGCCAGCTCACCGCGCCCAACGGGCCCGCGCAGCAGCGGGTCATCCGGCAGGCGCTGGCGTCGGCGCACCTCACCGCGGCGGATGTGGACGCGGTGGAGGGCCACGGCACCGGTACCCGGCTCGG
>NZ_JBEYXN010000047.1:0-22003 GCF_040704625.1 Streptomyces sp. NPDC046866 | reverse complement strand
TGTTCACGTTGTAGACGGGTATGCCGGTCAGCCCCAGCTCGTACGCCGCCCGCTGGCCGGCGGTGGAGGCCTGGAAGCAGTACCCCGCCGGAACGTGTTCGACCAGCTCGTAGCCGATGCCGGCATCGGCGAGCGCGGCCGTCCCGGCCTCCTTCGCCATGTCCCAGTACTGCCAGTCCCGCGATTCCGGCTTCTCGAACCTCGTCATGCCGACGCCCACGATGTACGACTTCGACGGCTTCATCTGCGCTGACTCCTAGTCCCTGGGAAGGCCGAGGATCCGCTCGGCGACGACGTTGAGCTGGACCTGCGTGGTGCCCCCGGCGATGGTCAGGCAGCGGGACATGAGCACCCCGTGCACCGCCCGCTCCCCCGCCCCCTCGCACACCGCGCCGTCCGGGCCGAGCAGTTCGAGGGCGAGTTCGGCGGTCCGCTGCTGGTGCGGTGTCTGGACGAGCTTGCGTACGGAGGCACCCGCGCCCGGCTCCAGCCCGGACACCTGCTGGAGCGTGGTGCGCAGCCCGATGCAGGCCAGGGCGTGTGCCTCGGCCAGCAGGACGCCGATCCGGGCGCGGTGGGCCCCGTCGAGCCGGGGGGCGCGGGCGAGCAGCGCCTCCAGGCCGGTGTCGAAGGTCATGCGGTCGGCCATGTGGACGCGCTCGTTGCCGAGGGTGTGGCGCGCGACCTGCCACCCGCCGTCGACGGCCCCGACGAGGGCGTCGGCCGGCAGGGGTGCGTCGTCGAACCAGACCTCGTTGAAGAGGGCCTCGCCGGTGATCTCCTTGAGGGGCCGCACGGTGATGCCGGGGGTGCGGCGCATGTCGACGACGAAGTAGCCGAGCCCCTTGTGCTTGGGGGCGCCGGGGTCTGTACGGGCCAGCAGGATCCCGAAGTCGGCGGTGTGCGCGGAACTCGTCCACACCTTCTGGCCGTTGATCCGCCACGAGCCGTCGGCCCCGGACCGCTCGGCCCTGGTGCGCAGTCCCGCGAGGTCGGAGCCCGCGCCGGGTTCGGAGAAGAGCTGGCACCAGGTCAGGTCGCCGCGCAGGGTCGGCAGCAGGAACCTCTCCTTCTGCTCGGGCGTCCCGTAGGCGATCAGGGAGGGCACGACCCAGGTGGCGATCCCGAGGTCGGAGAGCCGGACCCCGGCCGCGGCCAGCTCCTGCTGGACGACGAGCTGCTCGACGGGTCCGGCGCCGAGCCCGTACGGCGGCGGCAGGTGCGGTGCCGCGTGGCCGGTGGGGGCGAGGAGCCGCCGGGCGGCGGCCGGGTCCAGGCCGCGGGCCGCGGCGATCGCGGTGCGGGCGGCGGCCCGGTACTCCTCGGCCTGCGGCGGCAGGTCGACGCCGAGGGCGCGCCGGGCGCCCGCCGCGGCGAGCTCCACGGCTCGGGTGCGGTGGGCGTCGCCGGGGCCGAGCAGCTGCCGGGCGACGATGGCCCGCCGCAGGTGGAGGTGCGCGTCGTGCTCCCAGGTGAAGCCGATCCCGCCCAGCACCTGGATGCAGTCCTTGGCGCAGCCGTACGCGGCGTCGAGGGCGGTGCCGGCGGCCAGCGCGGCCACGAGCGAGCGCACCTGCGCCTTCGCGCCTGCTCCCGCCGGCTCGCCGCCGCCCGGGCCGTCCGCTGCCCGGGCGGCGTCCCAGGCCAGGGCCCGGGCCTGCTCCAGGCGCACCAGCATGTCGGCGCACAGGTGCTTGACCCCCTGGAACTGCCCGATGGGGCGGCCGAACTGCTCGCGGACCTTTGCGTACCGGGCGGCGGTCTCCACCGCCCATGCGGCGGTGCCGCAGGCGTCGGCGGCGAACAGCACGCAGGCCAGGTCGCGGACCAGGTCCTCGTCGAGGCCGAGCAGCCGGCCGGGGGCGACGGCCACCCGGCGCGCCCGCACCTCGGCGGTGGGCCGGGTCGGGTCTGCGCAGGCGTGCGTACGGATCTCCAGCGCGGCGGCGTCGACGGCGAACCAGCGCACGCCGCCGGCGCCGTCGGCGCGGGCGGCGAGCAGGACGAGGTCGGCCTCGCCGGCGCCGAGCACCGGCGGCGCGAGCCCGTCGAGGAGGTACGCCCCCTCGGCGCCGGCGGCGGCAGCGGCGGTCACGGTGCCGGGCCCGAGGGCGACGGCCCCGATCCGGGTCCCGTCGGCCAGGGCCGCGGCGAGCTCGTCCGCGCCGGCCCGGTGGAGCAGGACGGAGGCCAGGGCACTGGCCAGGTACGGTCCGGGCAGGGCGGCCCGGGCGGCCTCCTCCACGGCGACGGCGAGGTCGGCGAGGGTGCCGCCCTCCAGGTGGGGGGCGAGGAGTCCGCTGCCCGCGAGCGCGTCCCACCAGCCGGGCCGCACTCCGGTCCGGGGCGGGCTGTCGAGCAGTTTGCGCACCTCTTCGGGGGGTACGGTGCGCGCCGCCCAGCCGCGTACGGCGCCGGCCAGGTCGCGCTGGTCCTGCGTGATGGCGATGCCCATACGGATCCCTGCCGCCTCTCCGACGTACCCGGCCGGCGCCGGGCGGTCCCCGGTCGCGGTCCCCTGATCGGCGGTCAGAGTAGAACACGTTCCATTCTGACGGAAGGTCAGGCGCAGACCCCTCAGCGCGCTCGCTCCCCGGACCGCCGCACCCGCCCCCGGACCGCCGGACTGCGCCGTCGGGACCTCCCCGCTCCGCCCCGCGGCCGCCCCGACCCCCGGCCATGGCGTCCTACCCGCCGGTAGGGCAGCATGGGCCGCTCACGCGCAGTTCAGGAGGAACCCATGGCCCCCGCCACCCCCAAGCCGGAGACCCTCGCCGCCTTCGAGGCCGCCAAGGGGTTCATGCCCGTCACCGAGGGCCTCGCCCTGTACGAGGCCGCGTCCGCAGCGGCGGCGCTGGGCCTGCCGCTGCTGGAGGTCGGGACGTACTGCGGCCGCTCGACGATCCTGCTGGCCGACGCCGCCCGCGAGGCCGGGGTGAGCACGATCACGGTCGACCACCACCGGGGCAGCGAGGAGCAGCAGCCCGGCTGGGAGTACCACGACCCGTCCGTGGTGGACCCGGAGGTCGGGCTGATGGACACCCTGCCCACCTTCCGGCGCACCCTGCACCGGGCCGGGCTCGAGGAGCACGTCATCGCGATCGTGGGCCGGTCCCCGCAGGTCGCCGCGGCCTGGGGCGGCAGCCTCGGCCTCGTCTTCATCGACGGCGGCCACACCGACGAGCACGCCACCGGCGACTACGAGGGCTGGGTCCCCCACCTCGCCGAGGGCGGCACGCTCGTCATCCACGACGTGTTCCCGGACCCGGCCGACGGCGGGCAGGCGCCGTACCGGATCTACCTGCGCGCGCTGGCCTCCGGCGCCTTCGAGGAGGTCTCGGTGACCGACTCGCTGCGCGTGCTGCGCCGCACGGCCCCGGGCATCTAGCGGTATCCGGCGGCGCCGGGCCGGCCGTGACACGAGCGGGCCAGGGGCAACCGGAGCATTAGGCATATCGAGATATAAGCGCACACGCCCTCGAACGGCCCAGTCCCGGCCTGCCCGCGGCCCCCCGGTCTAGCATCGCGACGTGCCCTACGACGACAGCCCCCCGCCTCCCGAGTCCGCCCCTCCGCCCGGCTCCGGTCGGCCGGCCGACTCCGTCCCGCCGGCCGACTCCGTCCCTGCCTCCGATTCCACCGACTCCGCCCACTCCGCCGGCTCCGCCCCGCAGCCCGTGCCCGCCTCCGCGGCCGGCTCCGAGCGCCGGTGGTTCGCACGCCGTTCCGCCCTCGCCGTCGGGGCGGCCGTGCTCGCCCCCACCTGCCTGGCAGGGTGGGTCCTGGTGCAGGTCAGCACCGGCGCCGGTGCGGACGACGCCCGGCCGCCGCGCATCGTGATGCCGGCGGCGACCGGCACCGACGCCTCGCTCACCCCGCCGCCGGCGGCCTCCGCGAGCGCCGCCCCCGGCGGCTCCCCCGACGCAGCCGCGAAGAACCCGCTCGCCGGCAAGACCGTCGTCATCGATCCCGGTCACAACACCGGCAACTTCAACCACATCGCCGAGATCGACAAGAAGGTCGACATCGGCACCAACCTCAAGGAGTGCGACGCCACCGGCACCTCCACCAACGCCGGTTACAAGGAAGCGGAGTTCACCCTCGACGTCTCGCGCCGCCTGCGCACCGTCCTCCAAGCCAGAGGCCTGAAGGTGGTGTTCACGCACGACGGTGAACGCCCCTGGGGCCCGTGCATCGACGAGCGCGCACGCATCGGCAACCAGGCGAACGCCGACGCCGTGGTCTCCGTCCACGCGGACGGCGAGTCCGAGGGCAACCGCGGGTACCACGTCATCCTCCCGGCCAAGGTCAAGGGCGGCGCCGCGGACACCGCGCCGATCGTCGGGCCCTCCCGGGAGCTCGGTGAGAAGATCGCCGCGAACTTCGCCCGGACCACCGGCACCTCTCCCGCCAACTACCTCGGCGGCGGCACGGGGTTGGTCGTGCGCGACGACCTGGGCGGCCTCAATCTGTCCACCCGCCCCAAGGTGTTCGTCGAATGCGGCAACATGCGTGACAGCAAAGACGCGGCGCTGCTGACGAATCCGGACTGGCGGCAGAAGGCGGCTCAGGGAATCGCGGACGGCATCGTCGGCTTCCTCGGCGGGTAGTCCCCCCGGGACAGCCTGCCGCCCCGATCCTCTCGGCAGCGGGAAACCTCCGTACCATGGTCCAGCCCGCCCCGCTCACGGATGCGCGACCGCGGCACCACGAGACGACCGAGACCGAGAAGGACACCTGAGACGTGAATATCCGCTCCCTCACTCGAGGCGACGGCGTGGTGATCGGAGCAGCGGCGCTGCTGTTCATCGCCTCGTTCCTCGATTTCTACTCCGCGACCGGCCTCGATCTGCCGAGCGTGTGGGACACCGACGTCTACCGCCTGGCGCTCCCCACGATCTTCCTGCTCGGCTTCATCGCGGCCGGTCTGCTGGTCGGGGGCCGTTTCCTGCCGCAGTCGCGCCAGCTGGCGGGCCTTCCGCTGTCGGCCTGGGGCACGGTGCTCGCGGTCGCGGCGGCCTGGTCCTCGCTGTGGTCCCTGATCACCAGCCCGAGCGGCGCCGACCTGGGTCCGGGCTGCATCATCGCCTTCCTCGCCACCCTCGCGCTGGCCGGTGTCGCCCTCGCCGGGGCGAAGGTCCCGGCGCTGGCCGGACCGCTGGTGCCGGAGTCGCGCCCGGCCGCGCCGAGCCCGTTCGGCGGCCAGCCGCAGCCCGGCACCGGGTACGGCTACCCGGGCGGCCACCAGCCGCAGGGCTACGGCGCCACCCCGCAGCCGGCCCCGCCGTACGGCGGCACCCCGAACCAGGGCCCGCAGGACGCGGCGCCCGCCCCGGCGGCGGACTTCGCCCCGTTCTGGTTCGCCGTCCCGGTGGCCCGCCCCCTCTTCGCCGAGGACGGCTCGCCGACCCCGATCGCCGAACTCGCCCCGGGGACCTGGTACCTGGCGGTGGACCAGCGCGGGCCGTCGACGCTCATCGCACAGACCCAGGACGGCCGCCGCGGCGTCCTGAACGACACCTCCGGCATCCAGCGCGGCTGACGCGGCGCGCACGGACGGGACGCGCCGTGTGCGCCGCACGCGGCCGCACGGCCAACGGCCCTCCGCCCTTCCGGGCGGGGGGCCGTTGCCCTACAGTCACCTGACGCATCGTCAGATGGAACGTGGCGGAGGGAACCGTACATGCGCCTCGGACTCGCACTCGGCTACTGGGGCCGCGGTCCCGACCCGGCCCACCTCCGCCTCGCCACCGAGGCCGAGGAGCTCGGCTACCACTCGGTGTGGACGGCCGAGGCCTGGGGTTCGGACGCCTTCACCCCCCTCGCCTGGATCGCCGCCCACACCTCCCGGATCCGGCTCGGCACCGCCGTCGCGCAGATGGCCGCCCGCACGCCGACCGCCACCGCCATGCACGCGCTCACCCTCGACCACCTCTCCGGCGGCCGCATGATGCTGGGCCTGGGCCTTTCGGGGCCGCAGGTCGTCGAGGGCTGGTACGGGCGCCCGTTCCCGTCGAGCCCGCTCACCGCAACCCGCGAGTACGTCGACCTCGTCCGACAGGTGCTGCGCCGCACGGCGCCCGTCGCCCTCGACGGCCGCTTCCACCGCCACCCGTACCACGGCGACGACGCCACCGGCCTCGGCAGGGCGCTGAAGCCCATCACCCACCCGCTGCGCCCCGACCTGCCCGTGCTGCTCGGCGCGGAGGGGCCGAAGAACATCGCCCAGACCACCCGGATCGCGGACGGCTGGCTCCCCCTGTACTGGTCGCCGACCCGCCCCGACGTCTACCGGGCCTCGCTGGCGGACCTCCCCGACGGGTTCGTGATCGCCCCGATGGCCCGGGCGCAGGTCTGCGACGACGTCGCCGAGGGCCTCCTGCCGGTCAAGGCGATGCTCGGCTTCTACATCGGCGGGATGGGGCACGCGGCCCGCAACTTCCACGCCGACCTGATGGCGCGCATGGGCTACGCCGAGGAGGCCCGCCGCATCCAGGAGCTGTTCCTCGCCGGGCGCAGAAAGGAGGCCGTCCTCGCCGTCCCCGATGCCTTCGCCGACGAGATCTCCCTGGTGGGGCCGCGCGAGCGGATCGCCGAGCGCCTCGAGCTGTGGCGTGCCGGTCCCGTGACGGACCTGCTGGTCACGGCGCCGGACCCGCGCACCCTGCGCGTCCTCGCCGAGCTCAACGGCTGACGGCCGGCCGGAGCCTCAACCGGCCTGCGGGGCCTCGTCCTGCGGCACGGCCCGCAGCAGCTCGCCCAGGTCCAACGGCATGACGGCGATCTCGATGCTCCCGCCGCCCCCGTACGCACACGCCACGATCCGCGATCCGGGGTTGATGGACATCCCCTCCTTCACCGACGGCGCCCGCACCCCGGTCGCCCGGCCGCCGGCCAGGTCCACCGACTCGCCGCGCCGGGGCACCCAGCGGGCGCCGTCGGGCCCGGCGAACACCTGGCCGATGCGCCAGCGCCCCGCGCCGGCCGGGGTGCGCGCCATGCACGGGATCCCGGTGGCGGGGCCGGCGGCCACCCGCCGCAGGTGTGCGCGGCGGATCAGCCAGCCGGCTCCGACGGCCCCGGCGAGGAGGACGACGAGCTCGATCATCCGACCATTGAACCAGGCAGAACGGACCGATCGGACCACCCGGCCGAGCCGGCCGAGCCGGGCGGCCCGGCCCGGCCGTGACGGAGGCCTAGCCGCCGCTCAGCTGCGAGAGGCTCGGCACCTGGTCGGTGACCGGGGCGCCGGCGCTCTTGCCGGCGTCCTTGACGCCGCCGATGACGTCCTCGAAGGAGCTGATGTCGGCGTTGCCGGCCTGGCCCTGGCGGAGCTTGGTGCCCAGCCCCTTGAGGGACTCGATGCCCGCCGTCAGCGGGGCCACCGCCTTCGACAGCAGCGGATCGCCCTTGGCGTTCTGCAGGGCCGCCTTCAGCCGGTTGTACGCGAAGGCGCCCGCGAGGCCCGCCTTGATCAGCGCGAAGGTGCGGCCGTTGGCGCCCTTGGCGAACTTGCCCGCCCGGTAGGGCTTGATGATCCACTGGTACGTGGCGCCGGCCGCGAGCCCGGCGTTGGCGACGAAGCGCGTCTTGGCGAACTTCTGGCGCGCCTGCGTCGCGTCGGGCGTGGGCTCCACCTCGACGGCGGCCTGGAGCGCCGCGAACTCCGCCTGCGCGGCCTGCGCCTGCACGGCTTCGATCTGCTCCGCCCGGGCCTGCTCCTGCGCGGCCGCCACGGCCGACAGATGGGCGGCCCCGACCGCGCCCCGGGCGCCGCCGGCACCGCTGCCGCCGCATCCGGCGGCCCCGGCGAGCAGTGCGGTGGACAGGAGGAGCGCGGTCACGCCGCGGCGGACGCGGAGGGTCGAGGATCGGGATCGGGATCGGGATCGGGACACAGTGGCCTCCAGGGGGAGTCGAGGTGTCCCCCGCAGCGTCACCCGGGGCTGCGGGCCCCGCCACTCGGGCCACCCGTTCGGGCCGCCCGGGTGGCGGGGTTCCGGCCCTGCCCGCATCATCCGCTCACGCGCCGGCCGCCACGTCCGCTCAGGCGTCCGTGCCGCAGCAGTCCGGTTCCAGGCCGGAGGGCAGGTCCAGCCCGCCGAAGACGGCCGTGGTGGCCTCGTCCCCGCCCAGTGCGGCAACGGCCAGCAGCAGCGAACCCGCCGTCCACGTGGTCTGCTCGACGGGCCACACCGCGTCGTCCTCGAAGACGTACCCCGTCCAGTACATGCCGTTGTCGGCGCGCAGGTGGGTGATGGAGCGCAGGATCTCCAGGGCCCGGTCCGACTGGCCGATCGCCCACAGGGCGAGGGCCAGTTCGCAGGACTCGCCGCCGGTCACCCACGGGTTCGGCAGGACGCAGCGGACGCCGAGGCCGGGGACGACGAACTCCTTCCACCGCTCCTCGATCCGCTGCGCGGCCTGCGCGCCCGTCAGCGCCCCGCCCAGCACCGGGTAGTACCAGTCCATCGAGTAGCGGGACTTGTCCAGGAACCGCTCCGGGTGCCGGCGTATCGCATGGCCCAGCGCGCCCGCCGCGAGCTCCCAGTCCGGCTGCGGGTCCCCGCGGTGGTCGGCGATGGCCAGCGCGCAGCGCAGGGCCTGGTGGATGGAGGAGGAGCCGGTCAGGAGGGCGTCCGCGACGGGCGTGCCGTCGGCCTCGCGCTTCCAGCCGATCTCGCCGCCCGGCTGCTGCAGGTCGAGGACGAACTGCACGGCCGCGTAGACGGCGGGCCACATCCGGTCCAGGAAGGGGTCGTCGCCGGTGGCCAGGTAGTGGTGCCAGACCCCGACCGCGATGTACGCGACGAAGTTGCTCTCCCGGCTCGCGTCCTGCGGCTCGGCGGTGTCCACGCCGGCGGGCCGGTCGGCGTACGCCGCGTACCAGGAGCCGTCGGCGTTCTGGTGCCGGGCGAGCCACTCGTAGGCGCGGCGGGCGGCCTCGTGCTCGCCCGCGGCGTCGAGGGCCATCGCGGCCTCGGTGTGGTCCCAGGGGTCGAGGTGGTGGCCGCGGAACCACGGTATGGCCCCGTCGGAGCGCTGGGCGGCGAGGATGCCGGCCACCGTGTCGGCGGCCTCCTCGGCCGTCAGCACTCCGTCCAAGGCCAGCCGTTCGGTGCGCCCGGTGGAGCTCACTGGGCCGCGCCGACGGGCAGGTGCGGCTTGGTCGCGTACACCACGAAGCTCTTGCCGATGACCGGGTTGAGCGCCTGCTCGGCGAGCCGCGTGGCCAGCGGCTTCTTCATGATGTCCCAGACCAGCAGCTTGTGGTACGCGCGCACCGGCAGGGCCTTGTCGTTGTCGACGCCGAAGGCGCACTTGAGCCACCAGTACGGCGAGTGCAGCCCGTGGGCGTGGTGGGTGCCGTACGGCTTGAGGCCCGCGGCCCGCATCTTGCCGAGCAGTTCGTCGGCCTTGTAGATGCGGATGTGGCCGCCCTCGACCTCGTGGTAGGCGTCGCTGAGCGCCCAGCAGATCTTCTCGGGGCCGTAGCGCGGCACGGTGACGGCGATGCGGCCGCCCGGCTTGAGCACGCGGACCATTTCGGCGAGCACGCCCTTGTCGTCCGGGATGTGCTCCATGACCTCGGAGATGATGACGACGTCGAAGGACTCGTCGGGGAAGGGCAGGGCGAGCGCGTCGCCCTCCATCGCGGTGGCGGTGGCGCCGACGGGGGCCTCGCCGGCCTCCTTCATGGCGGCGAACCACTTGGCGACCTCGCGGATCTCCTCGCCGTTGCGGTCGACCGCGACGACCTGGGCGCCGCGCCGGTAGCACTCGAAGGCGTGCCGGCCTGCGCCGCAGCCCAGATCGAGCACGCGGTCGCCTGCGGCGAGCGGGAACCGGGAGAAATCGACGGTCAGCACGGGGTCCTGCCTTCGCAGTCGCGGGGGTGGGGAAGGGACATCGACGGGGACATCAACGGGGGCGTGCGCGGGGTGCGGGCGGCACGGGCGGGACGGGAGGTCACCGGCTGCGGCGGCTGCGGCGGGCCTGCTCGATGGCGGCCCGGTAGTGCGCGGCCGTGCCCTCGGCGGCCCTGGCCCAGGTGAACCGGGTCAGCACGCGCTCGCGTCCGGCGGCGCCGAGGCGGGTCCGCAGCTGCGGGTCGTCCAGCAGCCGGCCCAGGGCGGCGGCCAGCGCGCCCGCGTCACCGGGCGGCACCGCGAGGCAGGTCTCGCCGTCGGGGCCGGCGACCTCGGGGATGGCGCCGCCGGTGGTGGCGACGAGCGGGGTGCCGGTGGCCATCGCCTCGGCGGCGGGCAGCGAGAAGCCCTCGTACAGGGAGGGCACGCAGGCGATCTGCGCGCTGCGCACCAGGTCGACGAGCTCGGCGTCGGTGATGCCCTTGACGAAGCGGACCGCGTCCTGGAGCCCGTACGCCTCGATGGCCTTGGCCACCGGGCCCTCCTCGGCTCGCTTGCCGACGACGACCAGGTGGGCGTCGGGCTGCTCGGTGCGCAGCTTGGCGAGCGCCTCGACGAGGTGGACGAGGCCCTTCAGGGGGACGTCGGCGCTGGAGGTGGTCACGATCCGCCCGGGCACCTCGGCCACCGACGGGTCGGGCGACCACAGCTCGGTGTCGGCGCCGATGTGGACGACGTGGATGCGCTCGTGCTGCACGCCCAGGTGCTCGGCGATCTCCTGCTTGGAGGAGCCGGACACGGTCAGGACGGAGGGCAGCCGCCGGGCGACGCGGCCCTGCATCCGCGTGAAGGCGTACCAGCGCCGCACGGAGGCCCGCTTCCTGCGGTCCTTGGCGGCGTCCAGTTCGAGCTGCCGGTCGACGGTGATGGGGTGGTGGATGGTGGTGACCAGCGGCGCGCCGAGGTCGGCCAGCAGCCCGTAGCCCAGGGTCTGGTTGTCGTGGATGACGTCGAAGTCGCCGGCGCGGGCGGCGAGGTGGCGCCGGGCGCGCAGCGAGAAAGTCAGCGGCTCGGGGAAGCCGCCGGTCCACATGGTGGCGACCTCGAGGGCGTCGATCCAGTCCCGGTACTCCTCGCGCTTCGGCGTGCGGAACGGGTCGGGCTGGCGGTAGAGGTCCAGGCTCGGCAGCTCGGTGAGGGTGGCGCCGGTGTCGAGCACCGGGTACGGCTGCGCGCCGATCACCTCGACGGAGTGCCCGAGCGCGACGAGCTCGCGGGACAGGTGGCGTACATAGACGCCCTGGCCCCCGCAGAACGGGTTCCCCTTGTAGGTGAGGAGCGCAATGCGCAACGGCCGGTCACCATCCGTCACGGGCCCTGCGAAAGGGCTCGTCACCATGGCCTCAGCGGTCACTCTCGGCCCCCTTCTCCCTGCAACGTTCGCCGGAGCGTAACCGCTCGGATAATGTAGAACAAGTTTCAGACTTGATCCGTCAGACCATTGAATCTACCGGCCGGAAACCACACCGTAAGAGGCGGAGCAGGTGATTCGCGCCACGGACGGAGCGCCTGCCATGCTGGGCCCGCACCAGCCCGGAATCAGCAGCGGCCACACCACGGAACGGGGCACATGACAGCGGAAGCGAAGGCCGTCGGCACATCGGCATCCTCTCCCCTGACGGAGCGCCAGGAGGCGCGCCGCCGCCGCATCCTGCACGCCAGCGCGCAGCTGGCCGGGCGCGGCGGCTTCGACGCCGTCCAGATGCGGGAGGTCGCCGAGGCGGCCGGCGTCGCCCTCGGCACCCTGTACCGCTACTTCCCCTCCAAGGTGCACCTGCTCGTCGCGACGATGCAGGACCAGCTCCAGCACATGCACACCACGCTGCGCAAGCGGCCCCCGGCCGCCGAGGACCCGGCGGCGCGCGTCGCCGAGACCCTGATGCGCGCCTTCCGCGCCCTCCAGCGCGAACCGCACCTGGCCGATGCGATGGTGCGCGCCCTGACCTTCGCGGACCGCAGCGTCAGCCCCGAGGTGGACACCGTCTCCCGCCTGACGACGGCGATCATCCTGGACGCGATGGGCCTGACGGCCCCGCCGACGGCGGAGCAGCTGTCGGCGGTGCGGGTGATCGAACACACCTGGCACTCGGCGCTGATCACCTGGCTGTCGGGCCGCGCCTCGATCGCCCAGGTGAAGATCGACATCGAGACGGTGTGCCGGCTGATCGACCTGACGGCCGCGCCGCCGCCGGAAAAGGCCTGATACCGCCGCTGCCCCGGAGCGGCCGGCCCTACTCCTCCGGCGGGAACACCGTCTCCCCGGTCCCCGCCAGCGTGATCAAGATGGCCTCCACCGGGCAGCCCTCCGCCGCCGCGAGGACCGGCTCGTTCGCGTCCGTCTGCGGCTCCCGGGGGTGCGACTGGCGCGCCGAGTCCAGGACGAACCCCTCCGGCGCGTGGTTCACGCACATCCCGGAGCCGATGCAGACCCCGCGGTCCACCTCCACCTGCCACCGGTCGCCCACGACTCAGGCACCCGCCCCGTATCCGGCCGGCAGGTGGATCATCTTGTGCTCCAGGTACTCGCCGAGCCCCTCGGGCCCGAACTCGCGCCCCAGGCCGCTGTTCTTGTAGCCGCCGAACGGACCCAGCATGTCCAGGCTGAAGGTGTTCACGTTGAAGGTGCCGGTGCGCACCTGCCGGGCGAAGTCGATGCCGTGCTCCACGTCCGCCGTCCACACGCTCCCGCTCAGCCCGAACTCGGAGTCGTTCGCGATCCGCAGCGCCTCCTCCTCGTCCCCGTACGGGATCAGGCACACCACCGGGCCGAAGATCTCCTCGCGCGCGATCCGCATCCCGTTGTCCACGTCGCCGAAGAGCGTCGGCTCCACGTACCAGCCGCGCTCCAGGCCGGCCGGGCGGCCGCCGCCCGCCAGGACCTTCGCCCCCTCCTCCTGCCCGATCCGGATGTAGTCCAGGGAGCGCTGCTGCTGCCGCTTCGCCACCAGCGGGCCGAGCTGCGTCGCCGGGTCGAGCGGGTCGCCGACGACGAGCGCCCCGGCCGCGGCGGCGAGGGCCTCGGCCACCTCCCCGTAGCGGCTGCGGGGCGCGAGGATGCGGGTCTGCGCCACGCACGCCTGCCCGTTGTTCATCCAGGCGGCCGGGACGATCCCGGCCACGGAGGCCTCCAGGTCCGCGTCGGGCAGGACGACGGCGGCGGACTTGCCGCCGAGTTCGAGGGTGACCCGGGTCAGGTTCCGCGCGGCCACCTCCATCACGCGCCGTCCCGCCGCGACCGAGCCGGTGAAGGCGACCTTGTCGACACCGGGGTGGCCGACGAGGTACTCGCTCACCTCGCGGTCGGCGGGCAGCACCGACAGCACGCCCTCGGGCAATCCGGCCTCCCGGGCGATGTCGGCGAGGATGTACGAGTCCAGCGGCGACTCGGGGGACGGCTTGAGGATGACCGCGGACCCGGTGAGCAGCGCGGGCGCGAGCTTCGCGGCGGCCACGAACTGCGGCACGTTCCACGGGATGACGGCCGCGACCACGCCCACCGGCTCCCGCCGCACCAGGATCGGGCCGAGCACGCCCTGGCGGTGCTCCTCGTACGGATAGGCGCGCGCGACCTGGATCGCGGCGTCGTAGACCATCATCGGGCCGAGCGCCTGGGCGAGCACGCTCCAGGAGTAGGGGGAGCCGTTCTGGGAGCTGATGGAGCGGGCGATCTCCTCGTGCCGGACGGCGATCGCGTCCTTGATCCGGGTGACGACCGCGATCCGCTCGTCGAGGGACGCCCGGGGCCAGGGTCCCGCGTCGAAGGCGCGGCGGGCGGCGGCGACGGCGCGGTCCACGTCGGCGCGCGAGGCGTGCGGGACGCTGCCGATGACCCGTTCGGTATGGGGCGAGACGATCTCGATGGTGTCGGTGCCCAGCGGCTCCGTCCACTCCCCGCCGATGAACAGCTGTCCGTGTTCCACGCGCTCGGTCATGGCTGATGCCTCCTGCGGCTCGGCTTTCCCGAACTGATACCAGTTCTAGTTCCAGGAGTCCACGGCCGGGACGGAACCCTCGGAAGATCCAACGACTAGCCAGAAGGCCCGGGAGATGGTCGACTTGGGCTACCACTGGAACACGTTCTCACTGCCGTTGCCGGGCGCAGGAGACAGGAGCCCCTCATGCCACAGGACGCACCGGACGCACCCGCACCGCCCGCACCCGCACCCGCACCCGCACCCGCACCCGCACCCGCACCACCCGAGGTCACCGACCACGGCGGCGGCGTCCGGGGCATCAAGGTGCCCATCCCGGACAATCCGCTCGGCCACACCCTCGTGCACGTCCTCGACACCGACCGCGGCCCCGTCCTCGTCGACACCGGCTGGGACGACCCGCAGTCCTGGGACGCCCTCACGGCCGGCCTGGCGGCCCTCGGCACCGCGGTCACCGACGTCCACGGGGTGGTCATCACCCACCACCACCCCGACCACCACGGCCTGTCCGGCAGGGTCCGCGAGGCCTCCGGCGCCTGGATCGCCATGCACGCCGCCGACACCGAGGTCGTGCTGCGCACCCGCTCCGCCGAGCCCGCCGTATGGCTCGACTACATGAGCGGCAAGCTCGCCGCCGCGGGCGCCCCCGAGGAGCACCTCGCCCCGCTGCGGGCGGCCCGCGCGAGCGGCCGCATGCGGACCCTGCCGGGCCTGCGCGCCGCCGTCCCCGACCGGGAGATCGCCCCTGGCGAGCTGCTGCCGCTGGCCGGGCGCAGGCTCCGCGCCCTCTGGACCCCCGGGCACACCCCCGGCCACGTCTGCCTGCACCTGGAGGAGCGGCATCCGGGGAATCTGCCCGGCAACGGCCGCCTCTTCTCCGGGGACCACCTCCTGCCCGGGATCTCCCCGCACATCGGCCTGTACGAGGATCCGGAGGACACCCGCACCACCGACCCGCTCGGCGACTACCTCGACTCCCTCGAACGCATCGGCCGCCTGGAGCCGGCGGAGGTGCTCCCGGCCCACCAGCACGCCTTCACCGACGCCCCGGCCCGTGTCCGCGAGCTGCTGCGCCACCACGAGGAGCGGCTGGCCGGGCTGCGGCAGCTGCTGGCCGCCGAGCCGCTGACCCCGTGGGGGCTGGCGGAGCGGATGCAGTGGAACCGGCCCTGGGCGCAGATCCCGTACGGCTCGCGCAACATCGCCGTCTCGGAGGCGGAGGCGCACCTGCGGCGCCTGGTGAAGCAGGGCCGGGCAGAACCGGTGCCGGGCAGCGACCCCGTCGCGTACCGCGCGGTGTGACGCCCGGCGGGGCGGCGGCCGGGGCGACGGCCGCGTCGGCGGCAGGGGAGCGGCAGGGCCCGCGCCGAGCGGCCCGGGGCGGCGGCCCCAACGGGCCGTCGCGTACCGGCCGGTACAGTATGGGCCGTCGTCCACCCTTCCGTACGGGGGGAAGCCGGTGCGATTCCGGCGCTGACCCGCAACCGTGTCCCCGCCCCGGCCCCGCCGGGCGGCCAGCCGGACTGCCCCGTACCGGAACGGACGCGGCTCGTGCCGCCGGGAGCCCCCGGCGGCCGGCACCGTCGAGGTCAACGGAGCCGGAAGCCCGGTGCCAGCGCGCGCCTGCCTCCTGCTCCCCACCAGGAGAGGCAACCGCCCCCATGAACGTCCGCCGCAGCGCCGCCGCGCTCGCCGCCTCAGCCGTGCTCTGCGTCGGCGCCGCCCCCGCGGCCCTGGCCGCGCCCTCCCCCGCCGCCCCGACGCCGCCGGTGGTCCCGTCCGGCCTGTACGGCAAGAAGGACCCGACGTACGACGGCGTGTGGCGGCAGTCGCTCGCCCTGCTCGCCCAGCGCACGGTGGGCGTCGAGCCCGCCAAGGAGGCCGTCGGCTGGCTCACCGGCCAGCAGTGCGCCACCGGCGCCTTCGCCTCGTTCCGCGCGGACGCGTCCTCGGCGTGCGACGCGACGACGGTGCTCGACACGAACGCCACCGCGATGGCCGTGCAGGCCCTGAAGGCACTGGGCGGCCAGGACGCCGCGGTGAAGAAGGGCGTGGACTGGCTCAAGTCCGTGCAGAACGAGGACGGCGGCTGGGCCTTCGTCCCCGGCACCCCCAGCGACGCCAACTCCACGGCCGTGGTGATCAGCGCACTGGCGGTGGCCGGCGAGAAGCCGGCCGAGGTGAAGTCGAAGGCCGGGAAGTCCGCGTACGAGGGCCTGCTCGCCTTCCAACTGGACTGCACCGCCGAGCCGGCCGCCGACCGGGGCGCGTTCGCGTACCAGCCGGCCGACGGCAAGCTCGCCGCCAACGCCGACGCGACGGCCGCCGCGGTCCTGGCCGGGCTGGGCAAGGGCGCGGTCGTCGCCCCCGGCGGCGCGGACACCCCGGCCGCCGCCCCCGGTTGCGCCACGGCGGCCGGCGACCCGGCGGCCGCCGCCCGGGCCGCGGCCGGCCACCTGGCCGAGGCGCTGAAGAAGGACGGCCACCTGACGGCCGTGACCCCGGGCGCGGACCAGCCGACCGCGGACACCGGCAACACCGCCGACGCGGTGATCGCCCTGGCCGCTGCCGGGCACCGGCAGTCGGCGGCGGGCGCGCTGGAATGGCTTAAGGCCCACTCGGCCGAGTGGGCCAAGGGCAGTCCGGCGGCCCTCGGCACGCTGGTCCTGACCGCGCACGCCACGGGCACCGACCCGAAGGCATTCGGCGGCACGGACCTGGTCGCGGCCCTGAACGCGACCGGCCCGGCCCCGCAGGCGGCCGAGGCGAAGGCCGACGGGGCCGAGAAGGACAAGAAGGAGGACAAGGGCGACCAGGGCATCTGGTGGATGCTCGGCGCAGGTGCGGCGGCCGGCATGGGCATCGGCTTCCTGCTGAGCGGGCGCCGCAAGAAGAACCAGCTGTGATCCGCCGCGGCCCGGCCTCGGCGGCGCTCGCCGCCGGCCTCCTGCTGACCCTGCTCGCCGCATTCCCCGCGGCGGCGGCCGGCTACCGGTACTGGTCCTTCTGGGACGGTGCGGGCGGCCAGTGGGCCTACGCCACGCAGGGTCCCTCCACCGCCCGCCCCGCCGACGGCTCGGTGCAGGGGTTCCGCTTCGCGGTCAGCAAGGACGCGGCCGCCGAGGCCGCCCGGCCGCGGGCGGCGGCCGACTTCGAGGCCGTCTGCTCCGCCACCCCGGCGGTGCCGGGCCGCAAGCGGATCGCCGTCGTCGTCGACTTCGGCGTCCCGGCGGACGCCCCGGCGGGCGACGCCCCGCCGCAGGACGCCCCGCGCACCGCCTGCGCCCGGGTGGCGCCGGACGCGACGGCCGCCGAGGCCCTGGCGGAGGTGGCCAAGCCCCTGCGGTACAACAACGCGGCGCTGCTGTGCGCGATCTCGGGCTACCCGGAGCAGGGGTGCGGCGAGCAGATCGCGGACGGCGGGTCCGCGCCCTCCGCCGGCTCCGCGGCCGACTCCGCGCCCCCCGCCGCGGCCGCGTCCGGAGCAGAGGAGGACGAGAGGGACGGCGGGACCGGCTGGACGGGTCCGCTGGCCGGACTGGCCGTCCTCGCGGGCGTCGGGGCCGCCACCTTCCGGCAGTCCCGCCGCCGCTCCCGATGACCCCCGCCCCCGCCGCCGGGCCCGGCCCGGCGTACCCGCGCCCGCAGCGGCGGTACGCCGCTCCGCAGGCCCGGCGGGGCAACGCGGTGCACGCCGGGGCGTGGTGGCTGTGGGCCCTCGGGCTGGCCACGGCGGCTTCCCGGACCACCAATCCCCTCCTCCTCGCGCTGATCGCCGCCGTGGCCGGCTACGTCGTCACCGCGCGCCGCACCGCCGCCCCGTGGGCCCGTTCGTACGGGGCGTTCCTGAAGCTGGGGCTCTTCGTCATCGGCCTGCGGCTGCTGTTCTCCGTGCTCCTCGGCTCACCGATCCCCGGCTCGCACGTCCTGTTCGCCCTGCCGGAGGTCCCGCTGCCGGGCTGGGCGCAGGGCATCCGCCTCGGCGGCCGCGTCACCGCCGAGCAGCTCGTCTTCGCCTTCTACGACGGGGCCAAACTGGCCGCACTGCTGGTCTGCATCGGTGCCGCCAACGCCCTCGCCAACCCCGCCCGGCTGCTGAAGTCGCTCCCGGCCGCGCTGTACGAGGCCGGCGTGGCCGTGGTCGTCGCGATGACCTTCGCGCCCCACATGGTCGCGGACGTCGCCCGGCTGCGGACCGCCCGCCGGCTGCGCGGCCGCCCCACCGGCGGCGTGAAGGCGATCCTCCAGATCGGCCTGCCGGTCCTGGAGGGCGCCCTCGAGCGCTCCGTGGCCGTCGCCGCCTCCATGGACGCGCGCGGCTACGGCCGGACGGCGCAGGTACCGCCGGCCGTACGGCACACCACCAACGCCCTCACCCTCGGCGGCCTGCTCGGCATCTGCGCGGGCACGTACGGGCTGCTCGCCGCCGAGGGGGCCGGGTACGGCCTGCCCGTGCTGCTCCTCGGGCTCGCCCTGGCCCTCGCGGGCCTGCGGCTCGGCGGGCGGCGCAGCGTGCGGACCCGCTACCGGCCCGACCGCTGGGGGCCGCGCGCCTGGCTGGTCGCCGGCTCGGGCGCCGTCGTCGCCGCCGCGCTGGTGTACGCCTCCGGCGCCGATCCGCAGGCCTTGCGGCCGGGGGTGGTGCCGCTCGTGCCTCCGGCGTTCCCGCCGGGGGCGGCTGCCGCCGTCCTCGTCGGCCTGCTTCCCGCCTTCGTGGCACCCGTACCCCCCGAGGAGTCCCCGCAGTGATCCGCTTCGAGCAGGTGTCGGTCACGTACGCCGGCGCCGACCGGCCCGCGCTGCACGGCGTCGACCTGGTCGTCCCCGAGGGCGAGCTCACGCTGCTGGTCGGCCCGTCGGGCGTGGGCAAGTCGACCCTGCTGGGCACGGTGTCCGGGCTGGTCCCGCACTTCACGGGCGGGACGCTGCACGGCCGGGTCACCGTCGCGGGCCGCGACACCCGCACCCACCGGCCGCGCGAGCTCGCCGACGTCGTCGGGACGGTCGGCCAGGACCCCCTCGCCCACTTCGTGACGGACGTGGTGGAGGACGAGCTGGCCTACGGCATGGAGTCCCTGGGCCTCGCCCCCGCCGTGATGCGCCGCCGCGTCGAGGAGACCTTGGACCTGCTGGGCCTGAACGAGCTGCGCGACCGGCCCCTCGCCTCGCTGTCGGGCGGCCAGCAGCAGCGGGTGGCCATCGGCTCGGTGCTGACCACGCATCCCGCGGTGCTGGTCCTCGACGAGCCGACCTCCGCGCTGGACCCGGCGGCCGCCGAGGAGGTCCTGGCGGTGCTCCAGCGCCTGGTCCACGACCTGGGGACCACCGTGCTGATGGCCGAGCACCGCCTGGAGCGGGTGGTCCAGTACGCCGACCGGGTCCTGCTGCTCCCGGCTCCGGGCGCGGCCGCGGTCCTGGGCACCCCGGCCGAGGTGATGTCCCTGTCGCCGGTCCACCCCCCGGTGGTGTCCCTGGGGCGGCTGGCGGGCTGGTCCCCCCTGCCCCTGTCGGTCCGCGACGCCCGCCGCCTGGCCGCCCCGCTCCGCACCCGCCTCGCCAAGGCCTCCGCACAGGCCCCCGCAGCCTCCGCACAGGCCGCACCCGCCGCGATCCCGGGCGCCCGCTCCGGCGCCGCGGGCCCCGCCGGAGCGCAGGCCGGCCGTGCGGCCGCAGCCGCCGTCCGGCCGGGGCTGCTGGCCCGGGTGCTGCGGCGGACCGGGCCGGGGGGCCGCGGCGGCGGCTCGGCGGCAGCGACCGCGCCGGCCGCCGCCACCGCCGGGGCCGGGCCCGCCGGCGACCCGGTCGCGCTGGTCCGCGGCCTGTCGGTGCGGCGCGGCCGGGCCGAGGTGCTGCACGGCATCGACCTGGCCGTGGCGGGCGGCGAGACCGTCGCGCTCATGGGCCGCAACGGCGCGGGCAAGTCCACCCTGCTCGCCGGCCTCGTCGGCACCCTCGCCCCCGCCGCCGGGGAGGTCCTCGTCGGCGGCCGGACCCCGCACCGGACACCGCCGCAGGAGATGGTCCGCCGCGTCGGCCTCGTCCCGCAGGAGCCGCGCGACCTGCTGTACGCGGACACGGTCGCCGCCGAGTGCGCGGCCGCCGACGCCGACGCGGGGGCGGAGCCCGGCAGCTGCCGGGCCCTGGTGTCGGCGCTGCTGCCCGAAGTGGCCGACGGCGCACACCCGCGCGACCTCTCCGAGGGGCAGCGCCTGGCCCTCGCCCTGGCGCTGGTGCTCACCGGCCGGCCGGGCCTGCTGCTGCTGGACGAACCGACGCGCGGCCTGGACTACGCGGCCAAGGCCCGGCTGATCGAGGTGCTGCGCGCGCTGGCCGCCGAGGGGCACGCGATCGTCCTGGCCACGCACGACGTGGAGCTGGCGGCGGAGCTGGCGCACCGGGTCGTCGTCCTGGCCGGCGGGGAGGTCGTCGCGGACGGCCCGACCGCCGAGGTCGTCGTGTCCTCGCCGGCCTTCGCACCCCAGGTGGCCAAGATCCTGGCGCCGGACCCCTGGCTCACCGTCTCCCAGGTCGCCCGCGCGCTCCGGGCGGCGGCGTCATGAGCCGCCCGCTGCGGATCGGCCCCCGGGCCGCGGCCGCCCTGGCCCTCGTCACCCTCATCGGCATCGCCGCGTTCGGCTGGCCGCTGCTGGCCGACCGGCAGTCCGGGCTTGCCCACTCCCAGGACGCCCCCTGGCTCTTCGCGGCCCTGCTGCCGCTGCTGGTGGCGGTCGTCGTCGCGACCATCGCCGACCGGGGCGTGGACGCCAAGGCGGTGGCGATGCTCGGCGTGCTCGCCGCGGTCGGGGCGGCCCTGCGGCCGCTGGGTGCGGGGACGGCCGGCCTGGAGCCGATGTTCTTCCTGATGGTGCTCAGCGGGCGCGTCCTCGGGCCGGGCTTCGGCTTCGTCCTCGGCTCGGTCACGATGTTCGCCTCCGCCCTGCTGACGGGCGGGGTCGGGCCGTGGATGCCGTTCCAGATGCTCGCCCTCGGCTGGTTCGCGCTGGGCGCGGGGCTGCTGCCGGGGCCGGAGCGGATCCGGGGGCGGGCGGAGCTGCTGATGCTGGCGGCGTACGGCTGCGCGGGCTCGTTCGCGTACGGGACCGTCATGAACCTGCAGGGCTGGGTGCTGCTCCAGGGGATGGGGCAGGGCGTCTCCTTCCATCCCGGGGACCCGGTGGGGGCCAACCTGGCGCGGTTCGCCTCGTACTGCCTGGCGACCTCGCTGGGCTGGGACCTGGGCCGGGCGGTGCTGACGGTGGTCCTGACCCTCGCGCTCGGCGGCACGGTGCTCAAGGCGCTGCGCCGGGCGACTCGGAAAGCGGCGTTCGACGCCCCCGTTTCCTTCGATCCGGGGGCCGAAAGTGGCCCGGGACACACACCACAAAGGGCGCGAGCCGCCACGGAAGGTGACATTCGGGCGTCCGGGCGGTGAGGCGCCCCACAGGACCTGCGTCACATTCGCCCCCGGATAGTAGGTCGGCGGCGACAGCGGGCGGGGGCCGGATCCGCCCGGGATGCGGCCTCGGGGCGGGTGGGCGGGCCGGTCGCGGCGGGGCCGGCGGGCGGGGCGGCTGCGAGGCGGGGTAGTAGGAGGGGGTCGTTGCCAGGCCGTTCGGGGCCTGGCTAACTGGTTCTCGTCGCAAGGCGGCCCGGGTGCTCCACCCGCCGCCGACGGGCTCCCTCTCCTCCGCGTGAGTGGCTCACGCATGTCACCGGCATGCCGCGACCGACCTTGTTGCCTACGGAAGGGTTTCCGTGTCCGTCTCCGTCATCCGCCGCATCGCCGCCTCCAAGAAGACCCTCGCGGGTACCGTGGTCGGCCTTGCCGCCGCCGGTTCCATGCTGGCCACCGTTCCTGCGCAGGCCGCCCCCACGAGCGCCAAGGCGATCGCCCAGCAGATGATCAAGGACCCGGCCCAGTTCGCCGCCTTCGACAAGATCGTCTCGCACGAGAGCGGCTGGAACCACACCGCCACCAACGCCTCCTCCGGCGCGTACGGCCTGGTCCAGGCCCTGCCGGGCTCGAAGATGGCCTCCGCCGGCGCGGACTGGAAGACCAACCCCGCCACCCAGATCAAGTGGGGTCTGGACTACATGAACTCCCGCTACGGCTCCCCGGTCGCCGCCTGGAACTTCTGGCAG
>NZ_JBEYXN010000046.1:0-24463 GCF_040704625.1 Streptomyces sp. NPDC046866 | reverse complement strand
GTGACCCCGTCATCGAAGGCGCCGTCCAGCCCGTCGGGCCCGTCTCAGGGTGCGCTGCCGTCCACGCCGCCGCCCCGCAGCACCGCGCCGCCGAGCGGGCTCCCCCTCCGGCCCCCGCCCAACGGGTCACCACCGCCCGGCTACACCACCCCGCACCACCCCACACCACCCCACACCACCCCACCGGAGTCCTGTACCCATGCACACCAACCCCCCAGCTCCCGCAGCCCCCGCCGCCCCCATAACCCCCCGCCCCGCCACGCCCGACGACGTCCCCGAGCTCATCCGGCTGCGGGCCGTCGCGCTCGCTGCGCTCGGCGTCGAGCCCGGGGGTGACGATGCCGCCTGGCGGGACGTGGCTCCGGGGTGGTTCCTCGAGCGGATCGAAGACCGCTCCGACGTGCACTGCCTCGTTGTCGGCGGGGAACCGGGAGAGCGGCTGGTCGCCACCGGGATGGCCTGGGTGACGTACCACCTGCCCCGCCCCCAGTACACGGACGGACGGCGCGGCTATCTCGACGGCATCGTCACCGACGACGCCTTCCGCGGGCAGGGCCACGCCCGGCGGATCGTCGACGGGCTCGTCGCATGGCTGAACGACAACGGGATCCACTACATCCAGCTGCACGCCAGCTCCGCCGGCGAGCCCGTGTACAAGGCGGCGGGCTTCGTCCCCAGCCACTTCACCAGCATGGACCTGTTCACGACCCCGACCGGCTGATCAACATCGGCTGACCGACATCGACCCGCTACCCCCGCACCTCCAACCGCCCCACCCTCCCCTTCTCCCCCGCCGCCCAGCAGCCCCCGTCGCCCGCACAGTCGACCGTGTCGAACGACCCGGGCTCCAGCCCCCGCCAGCTGCGCCCCCCGTCGGTGGTGACGTCGGTCCCGGTGGGTCCCACCGCGAGGGCCACGGCGAAGGCGCCGGTGTGCGGGAGCCAGGCCGCCCCCGAGCGGTAGGCCGGCGGCGGGGTGGCGGCCGGGGTCCAGCTGCGGCCGGCGTCGGCCGAGACGGCGGCGGCCTGCGGGGACGGCTGGCCGGTGCGGTAGTCGCCGCCGACCGCGAGGCCCGTCGTACGGTCGCGGAAGGCGAGGGCGAAGACGCCCCGGGCGGGGTCGCCCGCCGGGATGCCGGACTCGGTGGCCTGCCAGGTGCGGCCGCGGTCCGCCGAGTGCAGGATCCGGGCGACCGGGCCGCCGCCGGTGGCCAGCCACGCGTCGCGCGGCCCGGAGCTCACCAGGCACTGGCCGCTCGCCGCGAAGCCCGCCTCGCCGGGCAGCGCCTCGGGCGTGCCCGCGCTCGGCAGCACCTGCCAGCTGCGGCCGCCGTCGTCCGTCGACAGGATGCGGAAGCGGCCGTCCACCGGGTCGCTCACCGCCAGTCCGTGGCGGGAGTCGAAGAAGGTCAGGCAGTCGTAGAAGGCGCGCGGGTCGGGGTTGCGGTAGGCCTCGGTCCAGGTCCTGCCGCCGTCCTCGGTGCGCAGCACCCGCGAGGCCTCGCCCTCCCCGATGGAGAGGGCGACCGCGCGCCGCGCGTCGAATGCCTCGATGTCGCGCAGTTCGAGGCCCTCCGCGGCAGCGCCCGGCGGAGAGACGTCCTGCCAGCTGCGCCCGCCGTCCAGGGTGCGCAGCACCGTGCCCTTGGTGCCGGCCACCCAGGCCGTGGTGCGGCTGACCGCGGCGAGCCCGCGGAAGCGGGCGTCCTTGCCGGTCGCCTTGAGGGCCCAGCCCACGCCCGCACCCGCGCCCCCGCTTCCCGCGCCCGAGCCCCCGCTGCCCGTGCCCGAGCCGCCGAGCGCGGATTCCCATAACGCCAACGCCCGCACGGTTTCCGGCCCTGCACCGCCGTCGTCCGCCTGCGCCGGGGCCGCCGGAAGGACCAGCGCGAGGGCTGCCGCGAGCATGCCAACTCCCAGAAGTCTCATGGCGCCGGAAGCTAATGCACCCCGGATTCGCCGTCCAGGGTGCGTCCCGGCGGCCGCGTTCCTACCGTGGCCCCATGCCGCCTACAGAGCCCAAGGCCTACCGGGGCCAGCAGATCACCGTCACGTACGACACGAGCCGCTGCCTGCACGCCGCCGAGTGCGTACGCGGCCTGCCCGACGTGTTCGATTCGGGGCAGCGCCCCTGGGTGCAGCCGGACGGTGCCGATCCGGAGCAGGTCGCGGAAGTGGTCCGGCGCTGCCCCTCGGGCGCCCTCCAGTACCGCCTGGCCGCCGGGCCGGCCGAGCCGCCGGACCGTCCGACCACGGTCGTGCGGTCCCCCGCCGGCCGGCTCGTGGTGCGCGGCGAGCTGCGGGTGACGACCGCGGACGGGACGGTCCGCAGCGAGACCAGGGCCGTGCTTTGCGCCTGTGGAGTGAGCCAGAATCAGCCGTTCTGCGACCGCTCGGGACACTGCGGCGCGGACTGAAGGGCCTTCGGCCACCCCTCCCCATCGGTTACTCTGTGCGATCAAACGGACGCGTTCCAGCCAATCGGTGACGCAACTCACGTCATCGGCCGTGCACGGATTTGCCGATTGCGGCGTCTATCCGGTTGCCGGGCTCCACCCCAAGCCCGGCTGCAGATCCGCCGCAAGGGAGCGAGCCTTGAACACTGTTATCGAGCAGGCCGTACAGGCACGTCTGGTAGCCACCGCGCCGAAGGTGGAGACCGTACCCGTCACTCTCTGCTACGACCGCGCGGACCCGTTCGCCGTGCGCATGGCCTTCCCCGCTCCCGCCACCCTGGAAGGCATCGAGGTTTCGTGGACCTTCGCCCGCGAGCTGCTGGAGTCGGGGCTCGACCGCCCGACCGGCCACGGTGACGTGCGGGTGCGGCCGTACGACGCCGACCGGACCACGATCGAGTTCCACGCGCCGGAGGGGGTGGCGATCGTGCTGATGGCGACGGCCGAGCTGCACCGGTTCCTGGAGCGGGCCGCCGGCATCGTCCCGCCGGGCCTGGAACACCTCTACCTGGACATGGACCACGGCCTGGCCGCGCTGATGCGCGATCCGCACTGACGGCATTAATCGGTTGCGGGCGGCTGCGGCCGCCCGTAGCTTCATCGGCGACCCATCCCCGCCGAAACGGAGTAGGACATTGCTCTTCTGAGGTCCGAGACGCCGACCGACGCAGACCGCGCGCACACTCCCGCCCGGCGCTGAACACTGCAGTGCGCACACCGCGCCCACCGCGTACACCGCGCCGCCGCGCACACGGCGCCCGCCGCGCCCGCACGTCGCCCCTCGGCTGTCTCCCCCGGTTGCACGCACACTCACGCAACGTGGAGGCCTCCATGAGTAACGTTTCCTCTTTCATCACCTGCTCCGCCCTCTCCTTCGACTGGCCCGACGGCACCCCCGTCTTCGACGGGTTCCACCTGGCCGTGGGCCCCGGACGCACGGGCCTGATCGGACTCAACGGCAGCGGGAAGTCCACCCTCCTCAAGCTCATCACCGGCGAACTGCAGCCCTCCGATGGGCAGTTGTCCGTGGCGGGCACCCTGGGGTACCTGCCGCAGAACGTCACCCTCGACACCGCCCTGCGGGTGGACGAGGCGCTCGGCATCCGCGCGACCCGCGCCGCCCTGCACGCCATCGAGGCGGGTGAGGCGAGCGAGGAGAACTTCGCCGCCGTCGGCGACGACTGGGACGTCGAGGAGCGGGCCCTGGCCACCCTCGAGCAGGTCGGCCTCGGGCGGATCGGGCGGGTCGGCCTGGACCGCACCGTCGGTGAACTCTCCGGCGGCGAGGGCGTCCTGCTGCGGCTGGCCGCGCTGCTGCTGGCCCGGCCCGACGTCCTGCTGCTGGACGAGCCGACCAACAACCTGGACCTGCAGGCCCGGCGCCGCCTGTACGCGGCGGTCGAGTCCTGGTCGGGGGTGATGCTGCTGGTCAGCCACGACCGGGAGCTGCTGGAGCGGGTCGACCAGATCGCCGACCTGCACGACGGCGAAGTCCGCTGGTACGGCGGGAACTTCACCGCCTACGAGGAGCAGCTCGCCGCCGAGCAGGAGGCGGCCGAGCGGCTCGTCCGTGTCGCGGAGGCCGACGTACAGCGCCAGAAGCGGGAGTTGGCGGACGCCCACGTCAAGCTCGCGCGGCGCAAGCGGTACGGCCAGAAGATGTACGACTCCAAGCGCGAGCCGAAGATCGTCATGAACTCCCGCAAGCGGGCGGCGCAGGAGTCCGCCGGCAAGCACCGCATCATGCACACCGAGAAGCTGGCCCAGGCGAAGGAGCGCCTGGACCAGGCGGTGGAGGCGGTGCGCGACGACGACGAGATCCGGATCGAGCTGCCGGCGACCCAGGTCCCGCCGGGCCGCCGGGTGCTGACCCTCAGCGGCGTACGCACCGCCCACGGGGCCGGGGTGCCGGGCGAGTGGGAAGTGCGCGGGCCGGAGCGGATCGCCCTGGTCGGCGGGAACGGGTCGGGCAAGACGACCCTGCTGCGCACGATCGCCGGGCTGCTCGCGCCGGAGTCCGGCGAGGTGGCCCGGCACGTGCCGGCGCGGTTCCTGCCCCAGCGGCTCGACGTGCTCGACGAGGAGCTGTCGGTGGTGGAGAACGTGGCCCGCTTCGCCCCGCACGCCTCGAACAACCTGATCCGGGCGCGCCTGGCGCACTTCCTGTTCCGGGGCGCCCGTGCCGACCGGCCGGCCGGCACGCTCTCGGGCGGGGAGCGGTTCCGGGCGGCGCTGGCGGCGCTGCTGCTGGCGGAGCCAGCTCCGCAGCTGCTGATGCTGGACGAGCCGACGAACAACCTGGACCTGGCGAGCGTGCGGCAGTTGTCGGGTGCGCTGGACGCGTACGAGGGCGCGCTGCTGGTGGCCAGCCACGACGTGCCGTTCCTGGAGTCGATCGGGATCACGCGCTGGCTGCTGCTCGACGGGGAGGTCCGCCCGACCACGGCTGAGGAGGTCCGCGAGACCCTGTGGCTCGCGTGACCTGCCCGGAGGCCGCCCCTACCGGGGCGGCGGGGGGAGTAACGCCCAGGCCTTGGTGCCGCCCGCCGGGGTGAGGACGGGGGTGAGTCCCCAGTCCCCACCGCAGGCCTCGACGGCGGCGGCCAGCAGCCACATCCTGCGGCAGCGCCGCGCCCGGCACTCCTCGCTCGCCTCGGGCGAGGAGTGCGCGGGGTGCTGGTCGTAGACCACGACGCGCAGGGCGCCGAACTGCCAGCGGATGCCGAGCATGACCTCTTTGCCCGGGGTGAACCGGTCCGCGCAGGTGACGAGTTCCGAGGCGGCCAGCTCGGCGGTGTCGCCGAGGTCGGCGAGGCCGTGCCGGGTGAGCAGCGGCCGCAGGGCCGCGCGGGCGAGGCCCGCGCCGCAGGATCCGCCGGGCAGCGCCATGGAGTAGTTCAGTTTCTGCGCTTCGTACGGCACCCGCCGAGTCTCGTGGTCCGGCCGCAGGCCACGGAGAGTCCCCGTCATCGTGCTGCTCCAGTTCTGGGTGCGCATGGGTGGGAGGCGGCGCGTGGGGGAGGCCGGCCGTCTGCGGTTCGCCGCGTGTGAGACGTGCGCTACCGACCGTAGCGCAGGTGACCGGGCGGTGGTGCCGCTTGTGCGACGACATGATGATTTCTCATGCCATTCCAGGATCCGCCTCCGCCGTTCCGCGACGTCAAGGCGGCGGCGCGGCGACCACCTGCCTGCGTGAGATTCCCCCTGGCACCTGCCCCCGACACGGCTGCAATCTGCGCAGATAACCGGACGTAACCAGGCATATGAACGGCTGGGGCTTGGCGGGCCCTCACAGTCCGCTTAACCTACGGGGTCGTAGGCTACGGCACCGTAAGTAATTCGCTTTGTCCCCCCCAGGAGCACCTGTGACGATCACCTCTCCCCACCTCGGCAGCTCTCGGGCGTGGACCGACGCCAAGCTGCTGTACGCGCTGGAAGAGGTGGTCGAGAAGGAGCTCAACCGCCACCTGAAGGTCACCAAGGACTGGATGCCCCACGAGTACGTCCCGTGGAGCGACGGCCGGAACTTCCCGGCGTTCTTCGAGGACGGCGAGGCCTGGGACCCCCAGCAGTCCAAGGTCACCGAGATCGGCAAGATCGCGCTGGTGGTGAACCTCCTGACCGAGGACAACCTGCCCAGCTACCACCACGAGATCGCCACGCTGTTCGGCCGCAACGGCGCCTGGGGCACCTGGGTGCACCGCTGGACCGCCGAGGAGGGCCGCCACGGCATCGTGATGCGCGACTACCTGCTGGCCTCGCGCGCCGTGGACCCGGACAAGCTCGAGGCGTTCCGCATGCAGCACATGTCGGAGGGCTTCGAGTCCGACAACCGCCACTCGATGCTGCACTCGGTGGCGTACGTCGCCTTCCAGGAGCTGGCGACCCGCATCTCGCACCGCAACACCGGCCACCAGTCCGGCGACCCGGTCTGCGACCGCATGCTCGCCCGCATCGCGCAGGACGAGAACCTGCACATGATCTTCTACCGCAACCTGCTGGGCGCGGCCTTCGAGATCGCCCCCGACCTGACGATGCAGGCCGTGCGCGATGTCGTCGTGAACTTCCGGATGCCGGGGCACGGCATGCCCGGCTTCGAGCGGATGGCCGCGCAGATGGCCATCGGCGGGGTCTACAACCTGCGCATCCACCACGACGACGTGCTGAGCCCCGTGATCCGCTTCCTGAAGATCATGAGCATCGACGGCCTCGGCCCGGAGGGCCAGCAGGCGCAGGACGAGCTGGGCCTGTTCATGGACGGGCTGGACACCGAGGCGCGCAAGTTCGACGAGCGCCTGGCCGCCCGCGCGGCCCGCATGGCGGCCCGCAAGGGCTGAGCGCGGACGGGCCGACCACGCCAGGCCTCACGCGCAAGGGCCGGCGACGCCGGCCCTGCCCTGGCCCTGACCCGGTGCGCCCGCGGGGCTCAGCCGCGCGGGCGCAGGGCGAGGCGCTCGGCCTCGGACAGCCCTCCCCACACGCCGAACCGCTCGTCGTTGGCGAGGGCGTACTCCAGGCAGCCGACCCGCCCTTCGCAGGCACCGCACAGCCGCTTCGCGTCCCGCAGGGAGGAGCCCGGCTCCGGGAAGAAGAAGCCGGGGCCCGTCTGGGCGCAGAGGGCGAGCTCGTACCAGGCGGTGCCCGCCGCGGCAGCGGCGGGGGCGGTGGCGGTGGCGGCAGGGACGGCGGTGGCGGCGGTGTTCATCGACATGCCGGAGATCCTGGCCGCCGGTGATGGACGTCTTCTCAACGACCGATCAACACGCGTTCACGGCCCCGGGGCGGGTGCGCTGGCGATGACGGCGAACCGCGCCCCGTAGGGGTCGGCCAGCTTCGCGAAGCGGCCGACGCCCTCCATGAAGACCGGGCTCAGCCGGACCTTGCCGCCGGCCTCCTCGGCGCTCGCCGCCGTCACGTCGCAGTCGGCGACCTCGAAATAGGGCGTCCAGTACGGGCGTTCGGCATCCTCGACGGGGTCCGCCGCGATCGGGACCAGGCCGCCGAAGGCCTCCTCGTCCGCCGCGCCGGCCGGCTTGACCATCGTGTAGGAGCCGCCCTCGAACGGCATCTCGTTTATCTCCCAGCCGAAGACGGAGCGGTAGAAGTCGGCCGCCGCCCCCACATCGCCCGTGTACAGCTCGGTCCAGCACATCGAGCCGATCTCCGTCACCGCGTCCAGGCCCTTGTTCCGCCGGGGCTGCCAGGTCGCGAACGCCACGCCCGCCGGGTCGGCGAAGACCGCCATCCGGCCGAGGTCCATGACGTCCATCGGCTCGAACAGCACGGTGCCGCCCGCCTTGGCCACGGCCGCCGCGGTGGCGTCCGCATCGGAGCTGCGGAAGTACACCGTCCAGGCCGACGGCCCCTGCTCGGCCGGGACGGCCATGCCGCCGGCGACCGTCTTCTCCCCCAGGTGGAACACCCCGTACCCGCCGACCTCCTCGCCGCCCGGCCGGTAGTCCCAGCCGAACAGTCCGCTGTAGAAGGCTGCGGCGCCGTCCGGGTCCGGAGTGGCGAGGTCCACCCAGTTCGGGGAGCCGTCCTTGTAGTCCGTCGTGAGCATGGCCCGTACTCCTTCCGTCCTCCTTCCGAGCATGGCATCCGCCACTGACAGCGGCCGCTCCACAAGGTGGACGACCGTGCGTTCGGTAAGATGGGGCCATGGCTGACGGACGCGTGGAGCGCGGCAACCAGACCCGGCGGACCGTGCTCGCGCGGACGATGGACCTCGCCTCGACCGAAGGCCTCGAAGGGCTCTCCCTCGGCCGGATCGCCACCGATCTCGGGCTGAGCAAGAGCGGCGTGTTCGCGCTCTTCGGCTCCAAGGAGGAGCTCCAGATCGCCACCGTCCGCGCCGCCGCGGCCGTGTTCTCCCGGCAGGTGGTGGCCGCCGTGCACGAGGAGCCGCCCGGCCTGGCCAAGGTGTGGCGGCTGTGCGAGCGGTGGATGGACTACTCCGCGAGCCGCGTGTTCCCCGGCGGATGCTTCTTCTACTCGGCCGCTGCCGAGTTCGACTCGCGCCCCGGCCCCGTGCGCGACGAGATCGCCCGGGCCCGCGCCGACTGGGCGCACTACCTTGAGCAGCAGCTGCGCGAGGCCTCCCTGGCCGGAGCGTTCCGGGAGGACGCCGGGCCGGTGGACGCGCCGCAGCTGGCGTTCGAGGTCATCGCCATGATCGAGCTCGCCAACTCGGAATCGCTGCTGCACGACGACCCGACGCCCTACGAGCGGGCCGGCCGGGGCATCCTCGGCCGGCTGCGCGCGGTGGCGGCCGCTCCGGGCGAGCTGCCGGAGCGGCCGCCGGCCATCAGCGTCCCGGCCTGACCCCGCCCCCTGCGTTCGCGGCGGTCCCAGCCGTCCCGCCGGTCCCGCCGGTCCCGGCAGGCCGGTCGGTGCCGCCGCGGGGCGCGGGAGAGGCGGCGGCCTTCGGGGTGCGCACCCGCATCGAGCAGCCGGCGACCGCCGCGGCCAGCGAGGCGAGCGCCGCCATCAGGAAGACGTCGCGCCAGTTGTCCCCCTTGCCGGTCAGCACGGCGGCGGTCCCCGCTATGCCGAGTGCGCCGCCCAGCTGCCGGGCCGTCATCAGCAGACCGGTGCCGGCCGCGAACCGCTCGGGCGGCAGCGCGGCGGAGGCCGCCGTGGACAGCGCGGTCAGCACCAGGCCGATGCCGAGGCCCCCCAACAGGCCGGCCGGCAGGAAGACCTGGGCGTAGGCGGTCGAACCGTCGAGCCACCCCCACAGCAGCCCGGCCCCGGCGGCGAAGAGCAGCGAGCCCGCGGCCACCGCCGCCCATTGCAGGCGGGCGGGGACCCGGCGGCCGACGGCCAGCGCGCCCGCCGTGGCCAGGACGGCGCCGGGCGTGATCCCGAAGCCGGCCTCCAGGGCCGAGTAGTTCCAGCGGGCGATCAGGTACGAGGGCCCGATCAGCAGCCACGCGTACATGGCGGCGCCGAACAGCAGCGCCCCGAGGTTGGCCCGGGCGAAGACCGGGTCGCGCCACAGGTCCCGGTCGACGGCCGGGGCGGGGTGGCGGCGCGAGCGGTGCAGGGCGAGGGCCGCGAGCAGGGCGCCGCCGCAGCCGAGCGCGAGCACGGCGGGGTCGGTCCAGCCCCAGTCGCGCCCCTGGGAGAGCCCCGCCACGACACCGCCGATGCCGAGGGTGAGCGCGGCGGTGCCGACGGGGTCGGGCAGGCGGCGCGCCGCGGGCGTCCGGCGCGGCACGGACCGGGCGGCGGCCCACCACACGGCCAGGCCGAGCGGCACGTTGATCAGGAAGATGGCCCGCCAGTCCCACGCCTCGACGAGCAGGCCGCCGAGGCTGGGCCCGACGGCGGCGGCGAGCCCGCCCGCCGCGCCCCAGGCGCCGAGGGCGGCGGCCCTCCGCGCGGGCGGGGTGTGCGCCAGGACGAGGCCGAGCGCGGCCGGGATCATGCCGGCGGCGGCCGCACCCTGGAGGGCGCGGGCCAGGATCAGCCAGTCGGAGGAGGGCGCCAGGCTCGCCGCGAGCGAGGTGGCGCTGAAGGCGAGGACGGAGCCGAGGAAGAGGACGTGCCGGCCGAGGGTGTCGGCGAGCCGGCCGGCGGCGGCGAGCAGCGCGGCGAACACGACGGTGTAGGCGCTGACCACCCAGGTCAGCCGGGCCAGGGACACCTCGGGGAAGGCCCGCCGCAGGTCGGGGAAGGCAACGTTGACGACGGTGGCGTCGAGGAAGGCGAGGAAGGTGACGGCGCAGGCGAGCAGCAGGATCCGCCTGCCGGTGGCCGCGTCCTGAACGTCCTGGGCCTCCCGCGCGGCCTGCGCGGCCTGCGCGGCCTCGGACCGGGCGGCGCTCACCGGACCACCGCCGACAGCCCGGCGGGCGCGGGTTCGGCGGCGGGTTCGCCGAGGAAGGCGACGGCCGCGGCGATGACGCCGGGGTCGGCGAGGATGCGCCGGTGGCCCAGTCCGGCGGTCTCGATCAGCCGGGCCCTGTCCCCGTAGGCGGCGGCGATGCGGCGGGACTGCTCGGGATCGGCGACGTCGTCGTCCGCGTCGTGGACGAGGAGGATCCGCGCCGGGATCTCCTCGGGCCGCAGGCAGGCGTCGAAGCGGTCCCGGATCCCGGGCTCGCCGGCGAAGAGCCGGTGCTCGACGTGGTGGCGCAGGGCGCGTTCGACGGCGGGCCGCAGCCGCATGCTGCGGCGGAACTGCGCGAGCAGGTACGCGAAGTCGGTGACGCCGCCGATGGCCGCGATCCGCTCTGCCGGTATGCCCTCGCGCAGCGCGAAGAACGTGGAGAGCACGCCGAAGGAGTGGGCGACGACGCCGGAGAAGCCGCCGCACTCGGCGTGCAGCAGGCGGATGGCGGCGCGCTGCCGGCGCAGGTGGGTGGCCCGGCCGCCGGACGCGCCGTGCCCGGGTGCGTCGAACGCGACGACGCTGTGGCCCTCGGCCAGCAGCGCCTCGACGAAGCCGGCCAGGCGCGAGGTGCGCGAGGACCAGCCGTGGACCAGCAGGACGGGTCTGCCGCCCCCGCCCCAGCGGTACGTGGTCACCGGTATGCCCTCGACGGTCAGCCGGCCGGTGGTGGCCCGGGCCATCACGTCGGCCTCCTCGGGCCGGACCGCGGGCCGGCCGAGGGGCCGCACGAACAGCGCGAAGGCCGCCCGCCCGACGAGGCCCGGGGCGAGCCGGGCGGTGGTGTTGAGGGTCGTGCTCAGGAGTGAAGCCAAGGGATGCTTGATGCATGCCCGGTTCTCCGGATCTCCTCGGATGGCAGCCGGACGGCGCCGGCTCCGAACGCGGAGATGCTAGCACGACCGTTCGTGTTGTTTCTGGCAGAAGGCCTGGACCTGGCCGCTGGAGCCGCCGGGCGGCCGCAGGCCGGGCTTTCGGCGCTCAGGCCTCGCCGTCGCCCTGCTTGGCTCGGCTCGGTTGGACGCGCTTCGGCTCGCCCGGCATCTTCGGGTAGTCCGGCGGGTACGGCATGTCGCCGAGGCCGTGTTCGCGCTCCTGCCGTTCGGCGAGTTCGAGGGCGGCCTCCAGGCCGAAGGCGTGCTCGTCCATGTCCGCGTGCAGGTCGCCGAGCTCGGCGTAGCGCGCGGGCATGGTGGTGATGTCGAAGTCGCTGGGCTCGGCCGAGTCGAGCTCGTCCCAGCGCAGGGGCGCGGAGACCGGGGCCTGCGGCCTCGGGCGCACCGAGTAGGCGGAGGCGATCGTGCGGTCGCGGGCGGTCTGGTTGTAGTCGACGAAGATCCGCTCGCCGCGCTCCTCCTTCCACCACTTGGTGGTGACCCTGCCGGGCATCCGGGTCTCCAGTTCGCGTCCGATCGCGATCGCGCACCGCCGGACCTCGGTGAAGGTCCAGCGCGGCTCGATCGGCACGAAGACGTGCAGGCCGCGCCCGCCCGAGGTCTTCGGCCAGCCGCGCAGGCCCAGCTCCTCGAGCACGTCGCGCAGCTCGTGGGCGGCGACGACCGCATGGCGGTAGTCGGTGCCGGGCTGCGGGTCGAGGTCGATGCGCAGCTCGTCGGGCCGGTCGGTGTCCGTGCGGCGCACGGGCCACGGGTGGAAGGTGAGGCAGCCGAGGTTGGCGGCCCACAGCACGGCGGCCGGCTCGGTCGGGCAGATCTCGTCGGCGGTGCGCCCGCTGGGGAAGGCGATGTGGGCGGTGGGAATCCAGTCGGGCAGGGATTTCGGGGCGCGCTTCTGGAAGAAGGACTCGCCCTCCACCCCGTCGGGGTAGCGCTCCAGCGTCGTGGGCCGGTTGCGCAGGGCGCGCGTGATGCCGTCGGCAACCGCCAGGTAGTACTGCGCCACGTCCAGCTTGGTGAGGCCCCGCTGCGGGAAGTACACCTTGTCCGGGTTGGACAGCCGTACCGCCCGCCCGCCCGCGTCCAGCTCGATCGCATTCCCGGATGCACCCATGTGCGCCACGGTAGGCGGGCCCGGCCCGGTGCGCATACCGGGCGGGGCCGGACATAGCGCCGCAGAATCGATGGCATGGATCTGCCCGTGATGCCGCCCGTGAAGCCGATGCTCGCCAAGTCGGTGGCGAAGATCCCGCCGGGCATGCAGTACGAGGCCAAGTGGGACGGCTTCCGCGCCATCGTCCACCGCGACGGCGACGAGGTGGAGATCGGCAGCCGCACCGGCAAGACCCTGACCCGGTACTTCCCGGAGCTGGTGGCCGCCCTGAAGGAGAACCTGCCGGCCCGCTGCGTGGTCGACGGCGAGATCGTGATCGTCCACGGCGGGCGCCTGGACTTCGACCGGCTCACCGAGCGGATCCACCCCGCCGCCTCCCGGGTGAACCTCCTGGCGCAGACGACCCCGGCGAGTTTCGTCGCCTTCGACCTGCTCGCGCTCGGCGACGAGTCGCTCCTCCACGCCCGGCTCGCCGACCGCCGCACCGCCCTCACCCGTGCCCTGTCCACCGCTCGGCCCCCCGTCCACCTCGCGCCCGCGACCACCGACCCCGCGCGTGCGCAGGAGTGGTTCGACCAGTTCGAGGGCGCCGGGCTCGACGGGGTGATCGCCAAACCCCTCGATCTGCCCTACCGGCCCGATGCCCGCGTCATGTTCAAGATCAAGCACGAGCGTACGGCCGACGTCGTCGTCGCGGGTTTCCGTTTCCACAAGAGCGGTCCGATTGTCGGATCGCTCCTCCTCGGCCTGTACGACACCCGCGGCGCCCTCCAGCACGTCGGCGTCTGCGCCGCCTTCCCCATGCGGCGCCGCGCCGAACTCGTGGCGGAGCTCGAACCGCTGCGCATGGCCGACGCCTCCGGCCACCCCTGGGCCGCCTGGGCCGAGGAGGAGGCCCACGAGAGCGCCCGCCTGCCCGGAGCCCAGAGCCGCTGGACCGGCAAGAAGGACCTCTCCTGGGTGCCGCTGCGCCCCGAGCGCGTCTGCGAGGTCGCCTACGACCACATGGAGGGCGACCGCTTCCGCCACACCGCGCAGTTCCGCCGCTGGCGCCCCGACCGCGTCCCCGAGAGCTGTACGTACTCCCAGCTGGAGGAGGTCGTCGGCTACGACCTGGCCGAGGTGCTCGGGACGCCCCCCTGAAGCCCCTCAGCCCGCGGTCAGCTCCTCCCACCGCGCCCGGTCGGGCCCCGCCGCGTTCGGCACGTAGCCCGGCCGCGCCTCCAGCCACCGCGCCACCCGCTCCCGTACCGCCGGATCCGCATAGGCCCGCCCCGGCGGCTCGGCCAGGTGCCGCACCCGGGCCCGGGCCCGCATCACCACCGGGTCCTCCAGGGCGCAGTCGAACAGCGCGGCCACCTCGCGCGCGCTCCCGGTCCGCGCGACCCGCGTCGCGAACCGCTCCCCGATGGCCCCGTCGGCGACCACCTGGAAGTCGAACCACGGCTTCAGGGTGCGCACGGCCCACGCGTGGTGTTCGGCCGCGAACCGCACCGAGCCCGGATCGCGGCGGACCGTACGGGCCACCCGCAGCGCGGCCCACAGGGCGAGCGAGGTGCCCTGCCCCAGCGTCGGGTTGGTGTGGGTGATCGCATCGCCGACGGGCACCAGCCCGGCCACCACCGGCCCCCGCTCGTCGACCGGGGCGCTCCACCGGTTGTCGAGGCCGGCCGTCGCGAGGACCCCGGACAGCGGTTCGGCGCCCAGGTCCAGCCAGGCGGCGCCGGGCGGGAAGGCGCGGGCTGCGCTCTCGAAGACGCCGGGATCGCGCAGCGCCGAACGGGTGCTGTCGCGGGTGTGGACGAACAGGGTCACGGCGAACACCCGGTTGTCGGCCGGGAAGACGGCGCACCCGGCGAAGCTCCCGCCGGTCACCGTCCACGGCCGGCGCGGCCCCTCCTCCATCCCGTCGGGCAGCCGGTACCAGCGGCAGAAGTACGCCAGCCCGGTGCGGTGCCGTTCGACGACCGGCGGCCGGCAGCCCGCCGCGGCCAGCCACCGCTCGACGCCGCCGCGCCGGCCGGCCGCGTCCACGACGAGGTCACCGCGGTGGGCGCCGTGCCGCGTGGTGACCCCGGTGACGCGGACGGGATCCGACCCCTGGCGCGTCGTCAGCCCCGTCACCGGCTCCCCGTGGCGCAGGACCGCGCCCGGCTCCCCGCGCAGCGCCGTGGTCAGCGCGCTCTCCAGCACGATGCGGCGGGCCAGGAGCATGACGAGGCACTCGTCGCCCGGCTGTGCGGGCGGCCGTACGTCGAACCAGTCGAGCTCGTGGCGTTCGCGGGCGCCGAGGCGCAGCATCTCCGCGTACACGTCGGGCAGTTCGTCGCGCAGGAGGGTGCGGGCCGCGCCGAGGAGGGCGTGCGGCTGGGCCGCCTGCGGGACGCCGGGGCGCTGCCAGCCGAAGAAGTCGCGGTCGAGGGCCGTGCCCGGGGCGCGCGGGTCGCGCTCGAACAGCTCGACGGTGTGCCCGCGGCGCGCCGTCAGCAGCGCGGTCGCGAGCCCGCCCACTCCCCCGCCGATGACCAGCACATGTGCCATGGTGCGCCCCCCGATTCCGCGGAATTCCGGCTTTGCACCGACGCCCGTACCGCGCCGAGCCCGCCGCCGGACCGCTCAGAGCCTGCGCGGCCGGACCCCGGCCGAAACCCGTGCACCCGTCCGAGGCCTCACGCCCGGTCGCCCCCGGCGTCCCCGGCGCCGCCGCCCCGGGCGCGGTACGCCTCCAGGGCACGCCGCGCCTCCTCCTCGATGAGCCCGGCGCCGATCGCCATCGCGGCCCGGGCGCCCGCCGCGGCCGCCGCCGCCAGCTGGTCCGTCGGGCTGGTCACGTTCCCCGCCGCCCACACGCCCGGCAGCGCCGTCGCCCCGGTCGCCGGATCGGCCTCCAAGCAGGTTCCGAGTGCCACCCCGTCCCGTACGACGGCCGCCAGGGGCAGCCCCAGACTGGCCGCGACCCCGGCGCGCGCGGTGAACCGCGGCGCCACGACCAGCGCCCGGCACTCCACGGTCCCGCCGCCCGCCAGCCGCACCCCGCACAGCCCGCCGACCGCCTCGCCGTCCCCTTCGCCGCCCGCCAGCCCGGCCACCTCCTCCTCCACCACCGCCACGCCCAGCGCCGCGAGCAGCTCCCGGTCCGCCTCGCCCGGCCGCCAGGTGTGGGCGAGCAGCGTCACCCGGTCGCTCCAGTTCCGCCACAGCTGCGCCTGGTGCACGGCGAGCGGACCGGTGGCCAGCACGGCGAGCGGCTGGTCGCGGACCTCCCAGCCGTGGCAGTACGGGCAGTTCAGCACGGAGCGCCCCCAGCGCTCCCGCAGGCCCGGCAGCTCCGGCAGCTCGTCCACGACCCCGGTGGCCAGCAGCAGCCGGCGGGCCCGCACCGCCGAGCCGTCCGCGCACCGCACCACGAAGGCGCCGCCGGCCGTACGGTCGGCGGCGACGGCGGTCCCCGCGGCACCGGAGCGGATCCGGCCGCCGTACGCGGCGACCTCCGCCCGCCCGGTGGCGAGCAGCTCCGCCGGTGCGGCCCCGTCGCGGCCCAGGTAGCCGTGCAGGTGCGCGGCCGGGGCGTTGCGCGGGCTGCCGGAGTCGAGCAGCAGCACCGAGCGGCGGGCGCGGGCCAGGGTGAGCGCCCCGGCGAGCCCGGCGGCCCCGCCGCCCACGACCACCACGTCGAAGGCGCGCCCGGAGGGGCCGTTGCTCCCGCCGTCCACCCCCTCGTTCACGCCGCCGTCCACCCCGTCGTCCCTCCCGTCGTCCATCCCGTCGTCCATCCCATCGTCCATCCCGTCGTCCCTCCCAGTGGCTCACCGCATCGCTCGTCACATCGTTCACCGCATCGTCCGTCACATCGTCCTTCCCCTCGTCCGTACGGGCGAGGGGCGCCCGGCGGGCCGCCGGGCCCCGAACGGCGCGGACCAACCGGCACAATGGCCCCTGTCCGCGCCTCCCCGGCCGGCCGACCGCGACGAGGGAAGAGGAACTCCCGGATGACACCCCCCATGCCGCCCGCACCGTCCGAGCGCCCCGAGCGGGCCGTCCCCCAGGCCCACGCCGTCGTCGGCGTCGGGCTCGTCGTCACCGATGCCGAAGGGCGGGTGCTCCTCGGCCAGGCGCACGACGGCCGCTGGGAGCTGCCCGGCGGAAAGGTCGACCCGGGCGAGGGCTTCGAGCAGGCCGCGGCCCGGGAACTGGGTGAGGAAACGGATCTGCGGGTGGCCCCGGCGGACGTCCGGATCCTCGGCGTCCAGATCGACGCGGCCTCCGGGATGACCCGCCTGACGGCGGCCGCGGTGACCGCCTCCTACGAGGGCACGCCCAAGGTCACCGAACCGCACAAGATCCTCCACTGGCAGTGGTTCGCGCCGGCCGACATCCCGTCCGCCCTGTACGCGCCGTCCGCGGCGGTGCTGCGCACGTGGCGCCCCGAACTCACCCCGACCCTGCCGCCCGTGCCCTCGTACGACTACCTGACGGCGGACCAAGCCCCGGCCTCGGCGCCCCGCGACGACGCCTAGCCCGGCGCAGCGCGCCCCCCGTTCCCCGTCCGCAACCGCGCACGGACGAGCGGGACGCCCCGCCTACACCCCGGCCGGGGCCCGCGGTGCGAACGTGCCCTCGCCGAGGTCCTCGGCCAGCAGCCGTTTGGCGATGGCGTCGGCCGCCGCGCGCAGTTCGGCGCCGCCCGGGCGGCCCCGGTCCTTCTCCAGCTCGTCGCCCAGCCAGCGGGCCCAGGCCGCCGAGATGACCGCGGCCTCCCGCTTCCCCGCCGGGGTCAGCGACAGGAAGGTGCCCTCCCGCGTCAGGTAGCCCTCGTCGACCATCCGGTCGAAGACGGGCAGCAGCACCTCGGGGGGCACGTGGCGGCGTGAGGCGACGAGTCCGAGGCTGGCGTGGCCGACGGTGCGGGTCATCAGCTCGACCTGCATGACGGCCCACGCTCCGGCGATGTCCAGCCGGGTGTCCGAGTCGTGCACGAGCCGGCGGGCGGTTTCGGCCCCCATGTTGCGGACGAGTTTGCCGACGGCCAGCTCCAGCAGCTTGGCCGAGTCGCCGGAGGCGGTGACCGGGGAGCCGAACCCGTCGCCCATGTCCGTGGATCCCGCACGGGCGGTGTCCCGCAGGGGGACCTGCTTGAGGAAGAGCGCGACGGCGAAGCCGATGACGGCGACCGGCACCGTCCACAGGAACACGGTGTGCAGGGCGTCCGCGTAGGCGTCGATGATGTACGCGGCCTGGTCCGGCGGGAGCCCGCGGACCCCGTCGGGGCTCTGTGCGGCGGCCCCGAGCCGGGCGGGGTCGGCCCCGGTCGCGCGGGCCGCGTCCTGGACGGCCCGCTCGAGCCCCGGTCCGAGGCTGTTGGCGTAGAGGGTGCCGAAGACCGCGGTGCCGAACGCGCTGCCGAGCGTACGGAAGAAGGTGACGCCGGAGGTGGCGGTGCCGAGGTCGGCGTACTCGACGGTGTTCTGCACGGCGATCGTCAGCACCTGCATGCTCAGGCCGATGCCCATGCCGAGCACGAACATGAAGAGCGATTCCAGCCAGGGTCCGGTGCCCGGCTGCATCCGGGACAGCAGGTACAGGCCGAGGGCCATGACGAGGCTGCCGACGATGGGGAAGATCCGGTAGCGGCCGGTCCTGCCGGTGACGGTGCCGCTGACGATCGAGCAGAGCAGCAGGCCGATGACCAGCGGCAGCATGCGCACGCCGGACCAGGTGGCCGAGTCGCCGTCCACGTACTGCAGGTACGTCGGCAGGAACGTCATGGCGCCGAGCATGGCGAAGCCGACGATGAAGCTGAGCACCGAGCAGACCCGGAAGACGGGGTTGGCGAACAGCCGCATGGGCAGCATCGGCTCGGCCGCCCGCGTCTCGGCGAGGCAGAACAGGGCGAGGGCCGCGGCGCCGCCCGCGAACAGGGCGATGACGACCGGTGAGCTCCACGCGTACTCGTTGCCGCCCCAGCTGGTGGCCAGGATGACCGCGCCGGAGCCGACGGCGACGAGGGCGATGCCCAGGTAGTCGATGCGGGGCCGGCCCTCGGCCCGTACCGCCGGGATGGTGCGGGCTGCGGCCACCACCACGAGGATCGCGATGGGCACGTTGACGTAGAAGGCCCAGCGCCAGCTCAGCTGGTCGGTGAAGATCCCGCCGAGCAGGGGGCCGATGACGGTCGCGACGCCGAAGACGGCGCCGATCGCGCCCTGGTACTTGCCGCGTTCGCGCAAGGGCACGACGTCGGCGATCAGTGCCATGGCGGTGACCATCAGGCCGCCGGCGCCCGCGCCCTGCACCCCCCGCCAGACGATGAGCAGCGTCATGTTGCCGGCCAGTCCGCACAGGAACGAGCCGGTGATGAAGACGACCGCCGAGATCTGGAAGACGAGTTTGCGGCCGAAGAGGTCGCCGAACTTTCCCACCAGGGCCGTGGCGACGGTCTCGGCGAGCAGGTAGGACGTGACGACCCACGCCATGTGGTCGCCGCCGCCGAGGTCCGCCACGATCGTGGGCAGAGCGGTGCCCACGATCGTCTGGTCGAGCGCCGCGAGCAGCACGCCCAGCATGATCGTGCCGAAGACGACGTTGCGCCGCCGCCGGTCGAGCAGGGGCGGCGGCGCGGCGGCCGCGGGAGCAGTGGTCACACCACGCACTCTCACAGGGCCGCCGCCGCGGCGCATGCGGCGCTGGGCCGTCCGGACGAGGCCGAAAGGTGATCAGCGCAGGTGGGCGAGGCCGGGGTGCTCCGCTGCGTACGCGGCGAGCAGGCGGCGGGCCACCGCGACGGAGTCGACCAGCGGGTGGAGCGCGAAGGCCTTCACGGCGTCGGCGCGCGAGCCGCTCGCCGCGGCGGCGAGGACCTCGCGTTCGACCGCCTTGACGGAGGTCACCAGGCCGGCCGCGTGCAGGGGCAGCGGGTCGACGGCCACGGGGTGGGCGCCGTTGGCGTCGACCAGGCAGGGCACCTCGATGACCGCTTCGGCGTCGAGCACGGACAGGGTGGAGCGGTTGCGGACGTTGAGGATGAGCGTGGTCCGCTCGTCGCGGGCGATGGCCCGCATCAGGGCGAGGGCGACCTTCTCGTAGCCGCCGGAGTCCAGATCGCTGTCGTCCCGCTCGCCGGCGCCGGCCGCCTCGCGGTTCTCGGCCATGTACGTGGCCTCGCGCTCGGCCCGGGTCCGGTCCCAGGCGGCCAGGGCGGCGCCGGCGGGCAGGCCGGGGCGGCCGGCCTCGGCGTAGAAGCCGCGCTGCTGGTCGCGCAGGAAGGCGCCGCGGGTCTGCCCGGCCTGCGTGTATGCCCGTACGGTGTCGCGGTTGAAGTAGTAGTAGTGCAGGTACTCGTTCGGGATCGCGCCGAGCGAGCGCAGCCAGTCGGCGCCGAAGAGCCGCCCCTCCTCGAAGGACTCCAGCGCCGCGGTGTCGGCCAGGAGCTGCGGGAGCCGGTCGCGGCCGCCGACGTGCAGGCCGCGCAGCCAGCCCAGGTGGTTGAGGCCGACGTAGTCGATCCACGCGTCCTGCGGGCGGGCGCCCAGCAGCCGGGCCACGCGGCGGCCGAGGCCGACCGGGGAGTCGCAGATGCCGATCACGCGGTCGCCGAGCACCTCCGCCATGGCCTCGGTGACCAGGCCGGCCGGGTTGGTGAAGTTGATGACCCACGCCTCGGGGGCCACCCGGGCCACGGCGCGGGCGATCTCCCGCGCCACGGGCACGGTCCTCAGGCCGTACGCGATCCCGCCCGCGCCCACCGTCTCCTGACCCAGCACGCCCTCGGCCAGGGCGACGCGCTCGTCGGCGGCGCGCCCTTCGAGGCCGCCGACGCGGATCGCGGAGAAGACGAAGTCGGCGCCGCGCAGGGCCTCGTCGAGATCGGTGGTGACGGCCACGGCGGGGGCGGGCACGGCAGGGGCCGACACGGCGCCGGCGGGCCCGCCCGGTCCGGCTGCGGGCGGCCGGTCGGCGGCGCGGGCGGCCGCCGCCTGGTCTGCGAGGACCCGGCCCATGGCCGTGAGCCGGGCGCGGTCCTCGTCGTACAGGGTCACCTGGGACACCCGGCCCTCGGCCCGGTCGCCGAGCAGCGCTCCGTACACGAGCGGTACCCGGAACCCGCCCCCGCCGAGGATGGTCAGCCGCACGCTCCTACCGCCCTTCGTCCGTGCCGTGACCGGCGCCCCGGTCGGTGCCACGATCGGTGCCACGATCGGCGACACGATCGGCGGTGCCCGGCCTCCGGCACACGAGTGAGGGCTCCAGTGTCCCCTGCCGGGCCGCGGCGGGGCGGCCCCGAGCGCTCAGTCCTCCAGCGTCGGCACGGCGCGCAGCCGGGGCCCCTGGCGGCGCGGGGTGCCCGCGGCGCCCACGGGTCCCGCCGCGGCGCCCTGCGGCAGCGAGAGGACCATGGTGATCCGGGTGAGCCCCATGGCGTCGAGCATGCGGCTCGATTCGGCCACCAGGCGGCAGCGGACGAGCCCCGTCGCCGGGTCCCAGTGGCGCACCGCGCGCACGGCTCCGTCGCGCTCGGCGGCCTCGGCCCCGTGCGTGGCGAGCCAGTGCGGCACGCCGTAGCGGTAGGCCGCTTCCATGAAGGGGTCGCGGGCCACCTCCTGGCGGATGCTGGTCAGCGCCTCGTCGTCCGGGGCGGCCTCCAGGGCGGCCGCGAACTGCGCCAGCAGCGGAACGCACCAGGCCGGCTCGTGGTCGTCCAGCACGGCCGCCGCGTCCGGGTGGAACAGCACGAAGCGCAGGAAGTTGTCGTCGGGGAGGGCCGTGGGGTGCGGGCGCACCGACTGGAAGAGCTTGTCGAAGGCGGAGTTGGTGAGCGCGACGTCCCAGCGGTGGTCCACCAGGAAGCTGGGGTAGGGCACGGCCTCCATGAGGGCGGCGTAGTCGCACAGGTAGTCGCGCTGGGCCGGGTCCTCGGGCAGCCGGTTCTCCTCGGCCGCCCGCCACGTCGGCGGGGGGTCCCGGTCGACCATGACGCGGAAGAGCCAGAAGCACTGGCGCTCGCTCATCTCCAGGGCCTCGGCCAGGGCGAGCAGCTTGCGGTCGGTCCATTCCTTGACCAGACCGCGTTCCCAGTTCCCGTACGCGCGCACGCTGATGCGCAGGCGCGCGGCGAGGTCCTCCTGGCTCAGGCCCAGCTCCTCGCGGCGCTGGCGCAAAATCTCCTTGCGCCGCTCCGACCGCACTGCGCCGCGCGCGGACTCCTCGCCCGCCAGGCGCTCCTCACCGGCTCGGGCGAGGCCATCGGACGGGCCCACCGCTGCGAGATGTAGCACCGAGAGCTCCCCCTCCTCACGGTCTGGATCTTCAATTTCCTCTGGCGATCCTGCTACCGACTTCATTCGAGTGTCAACTATCGTGGCAATTCCAGCCTCTTGACAGCTCATTCCCGCCACAGCTGTGGCAACTTCTGGCCCTGCGGCGGGAGAACGGCTAGATTCCAAAAGCCGACCACGTGCCCGTACCGACTCGCCGCGATCTAGGAGAACCACTGGTGACAGACGGCTTCCCGGCTCCCGTCGCGGTGGCCAACCCGTCCCTGGCAGCCACCGTCACGCGCGTCGCAGAACTCGCCGGCAAAATGGGCCGCGACCTGAACAAGGTCTTCGACCTGCGCCGCCTCTCCGAGGCCTCCGGAGTGCCCGCCGACGTGGTCAAGAGCCTGCTGGACGGACGGCCGGCCGGCGAACCCTGCCTGCAGGCCCGCTTCCTTCAGCGCCTCGACCTGCTCCGGCGCACCAGGCTGAAACCCAACGGCCGCCGCTACACCCAGCAGGAGATCGCCGACGGCGCGGGCATGTCCCGCCAGCAGGCCGGCGCCCTGATCAACGGCGACCGCCGGCCCACCATGGAGCACTGCGACGCGATCCAGCGCTTCTTCGGCGTCCACGCGGGCTTCCTCACCGCCCACGACTCCGACGCCCTCACCGACGCACTCCTGCGCACCGAACAGCAGCTCCTCCAGGACTACGCGATCCGCTCGCGCGAAACCGTACCCGCCCCGGCGGCTTCGATCGGCGACCCGCTGGCAAGACTCCTCCAGAACCACGGCGTACGCGGCATCGCCTGGCGCGCCGCGCAACTGCCCAGTGACAAGCACCGCGACAAGGTGACCGAATGGCTGGACATGCTCCTCGAAAGCGTCAAACCGAACGAGTCCTGACCCAGTCGAGAGTCTGGGTCTGATCCTTGAGTCCTGATCCGGATCCGCGCCGACGGGGAGAACGGTGAGCATAGGCAGAGAGCAGCGCCGGTTGTGCGGCGAACTGGTGGCCGGCCTCCGGCTGCCCGCGCCCGTGGAACCCGTGGACCTCTACGCCGCCCTCTGCGAGGGCATGAGCAAGCACCGCGGCCGCCGGGTGGACTTCCGGATGGCCTCCTTCCCGCCCGGGACGGCCAGCGGCCTGTGGCTCGACATGGCGGACCGCGATCTCGTGGTCATCGAGGAGCGCACCGCACCGGACCACCAACTCGTCATCCTGGGCCACGAACTGTGGCACATGAAGGCCGGGCACTGCAGCCACCACGTCGACGGAGCCGCCGTCGCCGCCCGGCTGCTGTCCGACGAGGCCGACCTCGGCGAAACCGTCCGCCGCGTCGCCGCGCGCACGCGCGCCGACGTCCAGGAGGAGACCGAGGCCGAAACCTTCGGCCTGCTGCTCGGCAGCCGCTGCCGCACCTGGCTCGCGGGCTCCGCGAGCCACCGCGCACCCGCACAGCGCGACCAGCTGGCAGGCCGCATCGAGGCCTCGCTCGGATACCGGGGGCACAGGAACGACCGTTGAACGGCCAGGACTACTACATACCGGCAGCCGCGCTGGCCGTCGCCCTCGCCTTCAAGCTGCCGGCCCTGCGCAACAACTGGCGCGACCCGCTGCTGCGCTCCGTCTGCGCGCTGTTGATCCTGGCCGGATCGGTGTTCACCTTCGCCGCGCCCCCCACCATCGCGGCGGTCAACCACTGGACCGGCATCAGCAACTTCTCCGCCCCCCTCGTCTACTGCCTCATCACCCTGTTCAGCGCCGCCTGCCTGGTGCTCATCGTCAACTGGCGCGGCGGCCCGCCCGAGCAGACCCGGCGCATCTCGCGCCGCTGGATCGTGGGGTACTGCGCCGTCGCGACCGTCGTGCTCGTCCTCTTCGTCCTCGGCGAGGCCCCGACCGAGCGGCTGCGCGACTTCGACACCTACTACGCCGGCACGCCGTACATCCAGGAGATGATCGGCCTCTACCTGACGGCCCACCTGGTCGCCGCCGTGGTGATGGTGGCGATGTGCTGGCGCTGGTCCCTCCAGGTGCGCGGCTGGCTGCGGACCGGCCTGGTGATCATCGTCGTCGGGTACGTCTTCAACCTCAGCTACGACGCCACCAAGATCTCCGCGGTGGTCGCGCGCTGGCTGGGCCACGACCTCGACGGCCTGAGCACGTACGTGGCGCCGCCGCTCGCCTCGGTCGGGGCGCTGATCAGCGCCATCGGCTTCGTCCTGCCCCTGGTGTGCCAGCGGCTCTCCGACAACTGGCAGACGTGGAGCACGTACCGCCGCCTGGGCCCCCTGTGGGTCGAGGTGCAGCCGTGCACCCCGAGCGGGACGCCGTGCCTGAGGATGCCGTGGTGGTCCTCGCCGGAGCTGCGGATGATCCAGCGGGAGTCCGACATCCACGACGCGTTCCTGCACCTGGGCCCGTACTTCGACGAACGGGACAGGGACCGCGCGTACGAGCTGGCCCTCGCGAGCGGCTCGGACGAGGGCACGGCGCGCGCGGTGGCCGAGGCGGTCATGGTCACGACCGCGGTCCGCGCGCGCACCGCAGACCCCGACGGCGCGGTCATCGTCTCGAGCGAGGAGGCCCCGGCGGACACCCCGGAACCGCCCCGAGACCTCCTCCGCATCTCCCACGCGCTGCGCACGTCCCCCCTGGTGGCAGCCCTCCGGGGGACGGCGACCTTGTCGGGGCGGGGGTAGGCCGGGGCGGCTGCTGCTCGCCTCCCGACTGCCGAACACCACCAGCGGCCACCGCTCTGCGGGGCGGGGGCTGGGGCGGGGACGGCTGCGCACCGCGAAACGGGCCCGATGGGGGGCGCGGGGGCATGGATGACGGGGTCAT
>NZ_JBEYXN010000045.1:0-24967 GCF_040704625.1 Streptomyces sp. NPDC046866 | reverse complement strand
GGTCGTGTCGGCCTGTCAAGGGTGGAGCGTAGCGACATCGCGAAGCGACGCGACCGAAGGGAGCGCCCTTGACGGGCCGACACGACCCGAAAGGACAATGGGCGGCCGGGACGCCCCCGGACGTCCTCCGACGCCGGTCGACCGTGACCCGTCATCCAAGCCCCCGGCCCGCCCCACGACCCCGTAACCGTGCACCCCGTCGACCACCGCTGCCGCCCAACTCACTCCGCCCCCTACACCCGGACCACCCCCACCCCCACCCCTACACCCGAACCACCCCCACCCCCACTGCCTCGAACTTGGCTGCCACCGCCGGGGGCAGGCCCGTGTCCGTGACCAGGGTGTGGACCGATTCCGTCGGGCAGATGCGGGCGAAGGCGCGGGCGCCGAGTTTGGTGGAGTCGGCCGCGATGACCACGCGCCGAGCGCGGTCACACAGGAGGCGGTTCATCGCGGCCTCGTCCTCATGGCGGGTGGCGGCGCCGTCGGCCGGGTCGAAGGCGTCGACGCCGACGATCGCGGTGTCCACCGTGAGCTGCCCCAGTACCTGCTGGGCCAGCGGGCCGGTCAGCTCGTACGACTGGGCGCGGGCCACCCCGCCCGTCAGCACGATCTTGAACTGCGGCCTGATGACGAGCTCGCCCGCGATGTTGAGGGCGTTGGTCACCACCGTCAGCGCCGGCGAGCCCGTCGCCAGGTCGGGGCGGCCCGCCAAGGCCCGGGCCACCTCCGTGGTGGTGGTGCCGCCGGTCAGGCCGATCACCTCGCCCGGCGCCACGAGGGCCGCCACCGCCTCGCTGATGCGGTGTTTCTCGGCGGCCCGCCGTGACGTGCGGTAGCGCAGCGGGAGTTCGTACGACACCCCGTGCACGACCGCCCCGCCCCGGGTGCGGACCAGCAGCTGCTGCTGAGCCAGCTGGTCGAGGTCGCGGCGCACGGTGGCGGCGGACACGCCGAGGGCCTCCGCCGCCGGCTCGACCTCCAGCTCGCCCCGCTCCACCAGCAGGTCCAGCAGTGTCTGCCAGCGCTCCTTGCGGGTCATGGCCCCCACGGCCCTCGCCCCCTCATTCGGTCGTCCGTTCCTCGGCGTTCTCTTCCCGTCGCCGTGCTCCGACACTAGCCGAGACGCTCCGCCCCGAAATGCTTGAAGTTGCGCGAAAGCACCCGCTAACTTGCAGAAAAGCGCACCATCCTGGCTAGGGAGCCGCCATGAGCCACGTCGCGTACGAGTTGGGCACACAACCGGAGTGCTGGGAGCGGGCCGCCGAACTGGCCCCGGCGCAGCGGGCGGTGCTGCCGCGGCCGGGGGAGCGCACGGCGATCGTCGGATGCGGGACCTCGTACTACATGGCCCAGGCGGCCGCGGCCCTGCGCGAGGAGGCCGGCCAGGGCGAGACGGATGCGTTCCCCGCGTCCGAGTTCCCCCTGCACCGCCGCTACGACCGCGTCGTCGCCCTGACCCGCTCCGGCACGACCACCGAGGTACTGGACCTGCTGGCCGGGCTGCGGGACGCGGGCGTGCCGACGACCGCCGTCGTCGGGGATCCGGCGACGCCGGTGATCGCGCTGGCCGGCGAACTGGTCGTCCTCGACTTCGCCGACGAGCAGTCCGTCGTGCAGACCCGCTTCGCCACCACCGCCCTCACCCTGCTGCGCGCCCACGTCGGGCGGCACACCGCGGCCGCCGTCGCCGACGCCCGGACCGCCCTGGCGGAGCCGCTGCCCGAACCGGCCGTCGCCAGTGGCCAGTTCACCTTCCTCGGCCGCGGCTGGAGCGTCGGGCTCGCGCACGAGGCCGCCCTGAAGATGCGCGAGGCCTCGCTGTCCTGGGCCGAGTCGTACCCGGCGATGGAGTACCGGCACGGCCCCATCAGCATCACCGGGCCGGGCACCGTCACCTGGAGCCTGGGGGAGGCCCCCGAGGGCCTCGCCGAGCAGGTGCGGGCCGCCGGCGGGCAGTGGGTGGCCGGCCGGCTCGACCCGCTCGCCGAGCTGGTACGGGTGCACCGCCTGGCCGTCGCCGTCGCCGCCCACCAGGAGCTGGACCCCGACCGGCCCCGCAACCTCACCCGCTCGGTGATCCTCGCCGCGGGCGAGGAGGCGGTCCGATGACGCTCGCGTCCGCCGGAGCGCTCGTACGGGAGGCGGCCGCGGAGGGGCGGGCCGTCGCCGCGTTCAACATCATCACCCTGGAGCACGCCGAGGCCGTCGTCGCCGGCGCGGAGCGGGCCGGCCTGCCGGTCATCCTGCAACTCAGCGAGAACGCGGTGAAGTTCCGCGACGGCGCGCTGCTGCCCATCTCGCGGGCGGCCGCCGCCTGCGCCGAGGCCGCGGCCGTCCCGGTCGGCCTCCACCTGGACCACGTGAAGACCCCCGAGCTGCTCCGGCAGGCCGTGGACGCCGGGTTCGGCTCCGTGATGTACGACGCCGCGCAGCTCCCGTACGCGGAGAACCTGGAAGCCACCCGCTCGGCGGCCGACTGGGCGCACGCCAACGGGCTGTGGATCGAAGCGGAGTTGGGCGAGGTGGGCGGCAAGAACGGCGCCGCGCCTCTGGATCCGCACGCGCCGGGGGCCCGTACGGACCCGGACGAGGCGCGCCGGTTCGTCGCCGACGCCGGGGTCGACGCGCTCGCCGTCGCGATCGGCAGCAGCCATGCCATGACCAGCCGTACGGCGTCCCTGGACCACGCCCTGCTGGCCCGGCTGGCCAAGGCGGTGGACGTGCCGCTGGTGCTGCACGGCTCCTCGGGGCTGCCGGACGCGGAGCTCGCGGCCGCGGTGGCGGGCGGCATCCGCAAGGTCAACATCGGTACGGCGCTGAACCTGGCCATGACCGAGGCCATCCGCACGCACCTCACCCCGGCGGACCCGCGCCCGTACCTGACGGCGGCCCGCACGGCGATGGCGGCGACGGCCGCGGCGATGATCGCGGCCCTGACGCGCTGAGGCGGCCCTGACGCGCTGAGGGGATGGCGCGCGGGCGCCCCGGGCCCGCCGCGGCGGGGGCCGGCCCGCCCCGTCAGGCGTCCAGCGCGTCGAGCAGGGCCCGGCCGAAGCCCGTCAGGGCCTCCGGCTCGGCGGGGGTGTGCTCTCGGGCCCCTCCGCCGGATCGCGCATGTCCGTGATCGGAAACCCAGCCGGGTCCCACACCCTTCCGCATTGCTGTAACACGTTCTACTGTGCCCTCCGCCGGAGCGATCCACGATCCCCGATCCCCGATCCTCGATCCGCCGCGAGACCCCGGAGGGGCCGTGCACCTCGAATACACGCCCGAGCAGCGGCAGTTGCGCGCCGAGCTGCGCGCCTACTTCGCCGAGCTGGTACCGCAGGACGTCCACGCCCGGTACGAGGACCCCGCCGCACAGAAGCGCTTCTACCGGGAGACCATCCGCCGGCTCGGTGCCGACGGCTGGCTCGGGGTCGGCTGGCCCGAGGAGTACGGCGGGCGCGGCATGTCGGCGATGGACCAGTTCATCTTCTTCGACGAGGCCGCGCAGGCCGTCGTACCGCTGCCGCTGATGGCGCTGAACACCGTCGGGCCCACCCTGATGCAGTTCGGCACCGACGAGCAGAAGGCGTACTTCCTGCCCAGGATCCTCTCCGGGCAGATCGACTTCGCCATCGGCTACAGCGAGCCCGACGCCGGCACCGACCTCGCCGCGCTCAAATGCAAGGCCGTGCGCGAGGGCGACGAGGAGACCGGCACGTACGTCGTCAACGGGCAGAAGATCTGGACCACCAACGGCGACACCGCCGACTGGGTGTGGCTCGCCGTCCGCACCGACCCCGAAGCCCCCGCGCACAAGGGCATCACGATGCTCCTGGTCCCGACCTCCGACCCCGGCTACTCGTGCACCCTGATCAACACCCTGGCCTCCCACGACACCACGGCCAGCCATTACGAGAACATCCGCGTCCCCGCCGCCCGCCGCGTCGGGCAGGAGAACAAGGGCTGGCGGCTGATCACCAACCAGCTCAACCACGAGCGCGTCACCCTCGCCGCCCACGGCACCATGGCCATCCGGGCGCTGCACGACGTCCAGCGCTGGGCGGCCGGGACCAAGCTCGCCGACGGCCGGCGCGTCATCGACCTGGGATGGGTCCGCGGCCGCCTCGCCCGCACGCACGCCCGGCTGGACGCGATGAAGCTGCTCAACTGGCAGATGGTGGGTGCCGTCGAGGACGGCACCCTCACCCCGCAGGACGCCTCCGCCGTGAAGGTGTACGGCTCCGAGGCGCGGCGGGACGCGTACGCCTGGCTGATGGAGGTCGTCGCGGCGGCGGGCCCCCTGAAGGACGGCTCCGCCGGCGCCGTCCTCCACGGCGAGCTCGAACGCGGCTACCGCAGCGCCGTCATCTTCACCTTCGGCGGCGGGAACAACGAGATCCAGCGCGAGATCATCTCGTGGATCGGCCTCGGCATGCCCCGCGTCCGCCGCTGACCTCCCGAGCGGCCCCGTCCTCGGCGCGGAGGCGGCAGTGGACGTCGACGACGCCTTCCACGGAGTGGGTCAGGTGCTCCGCCATCGGGATCAGCGTGTGGTCCTTCACCCGGCCGGTCAGGGTGGCGATGCCGTGGGAGACGGTGACCTCGACCGCCTCGTGGGAGAGGGGGAAGAGGCGCTCGACGACGCTCCGGCGGATCTCGGCCGTCAGCTCCTCGTCGCTGCGCAGGAAGACCTTCAGGAGGTCCGCGCGGCTGACGATGCCCTTGAGGGTCCCGTCGGCGTCGACGACCGGGAGGCGCTTGATGTGCCGGTCGGCCATGAGGCGGGCGGCCCGGGGGAGGGTCGCGTCGGGGCGGATCGTGACCGCGGGGGCGGTCATGAGGTCCTCGGCGCGGGTGGAGCCGGCCTTGGCGGTGTCGCCGAGGCGGCGCATCTGCTCGATCAGGCCGGGGCGGTGTGCGTGGAACTCCTCCTTGGGCAGGAGGTCGGCCTCGGAGACGACGCCGACGACGCGGCCCTCTCCCTCGATGACGGGGAGGGCGGTCACCTTCCAGCGCTCCATGGCGGCGGCGATGTCCTTGAAGCCGGTGGTGGGGGTGACGGCGATGACCTGGGTGGTCATGACGTCGGCGACGGTGTACGGGGTGGCTTCGGAGACGGAGTTCATGGCGGGTCCTCGGCGTGCGCAGGGCAGCGGGGTTCCGCTGCCGCAGGGGCGAACGGGTCGGGGAGCCGGGTGCGGGGCGAATCCGGCCTGCCTCGATCCACTGCCCCCACCCTGCTCCGGCGGTCACGGCCGGGGGGAGGGCCGCGCGGTGCACACCGCGGGGGCCATCCGGCCCACTCGGCGGACCAGGACCAGGACCAGGACCAGGGCCGGGGCCGGGGCCGGGGCCGGGGCCGGGCCCGGCACCGGTGCCGGGCGCGGCAGGCGGCCGCAGCGGGTCCGGGCGGGGGCGGGCGAATCCGGGGCGGGCGGATCCGGCGCGGGCGAATCCGCGGTGGGAGACGGCGGCGGCGCGGAGGTCGGCGGCGTCGCGGCGAAGCCCGGCCCGGTTGCGGCGGGGCCGGTCCGCGACACCCTGGAAGAGCCCGCAGTCGGCCAGCAGCCGGGCGGGCCGCTCTCGACGGGGACGTGCTGCCGGTGACCGTCCGCACACCCCCGGGTAAGCCCACCGAGAGGGGCCCGACCGGTCCCGGGCAAGGGGCCGACCGGCCCAAGCGGGGCGGAGGGAGGCAGGCACAGCCTGGCGGTGACACCCTTCCCAGCACACAGAGAGAAGGCCGCGCCATGAAGGCACTCGTCTTCCACGGGCCCGGGCAGACCTCCTGGCAGGAAGTTCCGGATCCTTCGGTCAAGGACGCCGCCGACGCCGTCGTACGGGTCGACGCCGTCACCATCTGCGGCACCGACCTGCACATCGTCAAGGGCGATGTCCCCGAAGTGGCGCCGGGCCGGATCCTGGGCCACGAGGCCGTCGGCACGGTCGTGGAGACCGGCGGCGACGTACGCTCCGTACGCCCCGGCGACCGGGTCCTGGTCTCGTGCATCTCGGCCTGCGGCCGCTGCCGGTTCTGCCGCGAGGCGCGCTACGGACAGTGCCGCGGGGGCGGCGGCTGGGTCCTGGGGCACCTCATCGACGGCACCCAGGCCGAGTACGTCCGGGTCCCCTTCGCCGACCTCTCCGTCCACCCGCTGCCCCACGCACTGGCGAGCCACGAGGCGGTGCTGCTGGCGGACATCTTCCCGACCTCGTACGAGGTGGGCGTCCTCAACGGCGGGGTCCGCCCGGGGGACACGGTCGTCGTGGTCGGCGCCGGCCCGATCGGCCTGGCCGCCATCGCCACCGCGCAGCTCTACAGCCCGTACCGGATCATCGTCATCGATCTGGCCACCGCGCGGCTTGCGGCTGCCCGCGAGTTCGGCGCCGATGCCACCGTCGGTGCGAAGGAGGAGCCGGAGAAGCTGGTGGAGGACCTGACCGACGGGCTCGGCGCGGACGTGGTCATCGAGGCCGTCGGCCTGCCCGAGGCGTTCGAGCTGTGCACCCGCATGGTCCGTCCCGGCGGCCGCGTCGCCAACATCGGCGTCCACGGCAAGCCCGCCGTACTGCACCTCGAAGACCTCTGGATCAAGGACGTCACCCTCACCACCGGCCTCGTCGACACCCACTCGACGCCCATGCTGCTGCGGATGATGGCCGCCGGGCGGCTGCCGGGGGCGGCGCTGGTCACGCACCGCTTCGAGCTGGACCGGATGGAGGAGGCGTACGACGTCTTCGCCCGCGCCGGCGACACCGGTGCGCTCAAGGTCGTGCTCGGCGGGCCGCAGCACGACACGCTCGCCGTACCCTCCGAGGAGTGGTGATCGCCGTGAAGAGCACCCCGCACACCCCGCCCCCGCCCCCGCCCACCGGCAGGACGGCCGGGCGCACCGACCTGGGCCGCCGCCTGGCGGCGCGCCGCGAAGCCCTCGGCCTGAGCCGCGAGGAACTGGGCCGGCAGTGCGGAGCGGACGGCAACTACATCGCCTACCTCGAGGAGCGCTCGGCCTCGCCGTCCATCGGCACCCTGGTCCGCGTCGCCGACGTGCTCGGCGTCACCGTCGACGACCTGACCGGCGCGAGCGCCGAGCAGGTCCCCGGGCGGGCCACCGCCCGGCGCGACACCGCGCTCGTCCGGCTGGACGAGGCCGAGTGCAGGCGGCTGCTGGGCACCCACGGTGTGGGCCGCATCGCGGTCTTCGGCCCCGAAGGCCCGGCCGTCGTGCCCGTCAACTACGTGGTGGCGGGCCCCTCCATCGCCTTCCGGACCGCCGGAGAGACCGCCGCCGCCCGGGCGGCCGGGACCGAGGTCGCGTTCGAGATCGACCACATCGACGACGTGACCGCGGACGGCTGGAGCGTGCTGGCGGTGGGCGAGCTCGAGGCCGTGACCGACGCGGACGAACGCCGGCACCTGCTGGCCGTGGCCCGTTCCCAACCCTGGGCCGGCGGCGCCCGCGCCCACTGGATGAAGCTCACTCCCGAGCGCATCACCGGCCGTCGCGTGGTGCACGGCTGATGTGCGCCGTGGACGCGGTCGCCGTGGACGCGGTCGTCCTCGACACCGACGGCGTCCTCCTGGCCACGGCGGCCCGCCACGCGGCGGCCTGGAAGGAGACCTTCGACGGCTGCCTCTCCCGGTGGAACGCCCCTGCTGAGCGGCCGCGTCCGTTCGATGCCGTACGCGAGTACCGGGACCTGGTGGACGGCCGGTCCCGGACCGACGGCGTACGGGCGTTCCTCGCGGCACGCCGCATCCACCTCCCGCCCGGGGCCCCCGGGGACCCGCCGGGGTGCGGCACCGTCCAGGCGGTGGCCGCCCGCAAGGAGCAGATCTTCTCCGAGATGGTGCGCAGCGAAGGCGTGGTGGTCTTCGCCGACGTCCGGCCCGCGCTCCAGCGCCTGCGGGAGATGGGGATCGCGTGCGCGGCCGTCTCGGCCTCGCGGCACGCCCGCTCCCTCCTGGAGTCCGCCGGCCTCGTGCGCTTCCTCGACGCCGTCGTCGACGGCCGGGACGCCGACGCCCTGACCCTCCCGGGCAAGCCGGCCCCCGCGCTCTTCCTCGAAGCCGCCGACCGGCTCGGTACGGGCCCCGAGCGCGCCGCCGTGGTGGAGGACGCGCTCGTCGGCGTCGAGGCCGGACGCCGAGGCCGCTTCCGCCTGGTCGTCGGCATCGACCGCGACGGCGACCGGCGTACGGCGGCCGCCCTGCACGCACGCGGCGCCCATCTCGTCCTGCCCGACCTCGCCGCGCTGCCCGCCGCTCTCGAAGGCGGCCGGCCGTGAACACGGCCTGGCTCTGGGAGTACCCGCGCTACGACCCCAAGACCGAGCGACTGGTCGAGTCCCTGTGCACCCTCGGCAACGGCCGCTTCGCCACCCGCGGATCGGCTCCCGAAGCCGTCGCCGACGACGTCCACTACCCGGCCACCTACCTCGCCGGCTGCTACGACCGCCTCACCTCCGCCGTCGCCGGTCGTGCGGTCTCCAACGAGGACATGGTCCGGCTGCCGGACTGGACCGCCCTGCGGTACCGGTGCCTGCCGGACGGCGCACCGCCCGGCGACCGGCTCGGCCCGGACCACCCGAGCCTGCGCCACTACCGCGTCTCGCTCGACCTGCACGCCGGAACGCTCACCCGCCGCATGCTGTTCCACGACGCCGAAGGCCGCCGCCTGGGCGTCACGCACACCCGCCTCGTCCACATGGCCGACCCGCACCTGGCCGCGCAGCGCACCGAATTCCGCGCGTACGGCTGGACCGGCCGGATCGAGGTCGAATCCGTCCTCGACGGCGACGTCGCCAACGCCGGCGTCGACCGCTACCGGGCCCTGGCCGGGCGGCACCTCACCGACATCCGGGCCGGGGTGGAGGCAGCGGGCACCGCCTGGCTGGCCTGCACCACGTCCGCCTCCCGGATACGGATCGGGCTCGCGGTCCGGACCTGGGCGCGGCCCCTCGCCGCCGTCGACAGGACGTGCACGGCCACCACCGCCACCCAGACGTCCGTCCTGCCGATCAGGCGCGGGCATCCGGTCGTGGTCGTGAAGACCGCCGCCCTGTTCGCCTCCCTCGACCGTCCCCTCACCGATCCGGTACGGCGCAGCATCGAGTCCGCGGACCGCGCCCCGGGCTTTCCGGCCCTGCTGGCGTCCCACGGGGCGGCCTGGCAACGGCTCTGGAGCGAAGGAGGGTTGCGGGCACCGGGCGAGACCGGTCGGATCCTGCGCCTGCACGCCTTCCACGTCCTGCAGACCCTCTCGCCCCACACCGCCGAGCTGGATGTCGGCGTCCCGGCGCGCGGTCTGCACGGGGAGGCTTACCGGGGCCACGTCTTCTGGGACGAGCTGTTCGTCCTGCCCTACCTCGCCCTCCACTTCCCGCAGACCGCCCGCGCCCTGCTGATGTACCGCCACCGGAGGCTGCCCGCAGCGCGGGAGGCAGCGCGCCGGAGCGGGGCCAAGGGGGCGATGTTCCCCTGGCAGAGCGGGAGTTCCGGCGACGAGGAGAGCCAGCGGCTGCACCTCAACCCGCGCTCGGGCCGCTGGGTGCCCGACCACTCCCACCTCCAGCACCACGTGGGCTCGGCCATCGCCTGGAACGTGTGGCAGTACGGCCTCGCCTCCGGCGACACCGGTTTCCTGCACGGCTGCGGCGCCGAACTCCTCTTCCACATCGCCCACTTCTGGGCCGGCTCCGCGACCTGGGACGCCGGCCTCGGCCGCTACCGCATCCGCGGCGTCCTCGGTCCGGACGAGTACCACGACGCCTATCCCGACGCCGCCACCCCGGGCATCGACGACAACGCCTACACCAACGTCACCGCTGCCTGGGTCCTCGCCCGCGCCCTCGACCTCCACGCGGAACTCCCGGCCGCCCGACGCGCCGAGCTCCTCGCACAACTCGGCTGCGAGGCCGACGAACTGCACCACTGGGAGGACCTGTCGCACCGCATGTACGTCCCGTTCCACCGCGGCGTGATCAGCCAGTTCCACGGCTACGGCGAGCTCGCCGAACTCGACTGGGAGAAGTACCGGGCCCGCTACCACGACATCCGCCGCCTGGACCGCATCCTGGAGGCCGAAGGCGACACCCCCAACCGCTACCAGGCGTCCAAGCAGGCCGACACCCTCATGCTGGGCTACCTCTTCCGTCCGCCGGAGCTCGCCCGGCTGTTCACCCGGCTCGGCTACGCCCTCGACGACGGGCTCTGGGCGCGGACGGTGGCGTACTACCTGCGGCGGACCTGCCACGGATCCACGCTGAGCAGCCTCGTCCACGGCTGGGTCCTCGCCCGTGAGCAGGGCGAGGACGCCTGGCGGTTCTGCCAGGAGGCCCTGCTCGGCGACATCACCGACATCCAGGGCGGCACCACGGGCGAGGGGATCCACCTCGGTGCCATGGCCGGCACCCTCGACCTCGTCGAACGCGGCATCGTCGGCCTCGACCCCGCCGCCGACGGCCTGCACATCGATCCGGTGCCGCTCACGGACATCCCCGGTTCCACGTTCTCGCTGTCCTACCTCGGGCACGGGGACGTCCGGATCCGGTTCCGGCCCGGCCGCCTGGGCATCCGCATCCCGCCGTCGCTGCACGGCCCCGTGCCGCTGGTCCTCCCCGACCGCCGCCGGGAACGGATCGCCGCAGGCCAGGAACGGTGGTTCCGCCTGCCGGAACGATGAACGACGCCGGAACGATGAGAACGATGAACGACGAGGGCCGGGCGGCGTCCGGGTCTTCGGGAGTGCGGGTCATCGGATGTCCAGGATCTCCGACACCGGGCGTCGGGGCGTGGGCTCTCCGGAGGGGCCGTAGCCGAGGCGGAGGACCATCTGGACCTGGCCCATGGAGGCGAGCGGGTCGCGGACCGTCCAGCGCAGCTGCGGCCATTCCAGGGGCTGGGACGTCATCGAGGTGGCCAGGCCGTCGGCGGTGGCCTGGAGGAGGACGCGCTCCAGTGCCTGGCCGGCGCGCAGCCAGTCGGCCCGGCCGTCGCCCGGCGTGCCCAGCAGAGCCAGCTGCGGGTGCTTCTCGAACACCGCCCGGTCGCGCTCCGGTGTCGGGTGTGCCCGGCCGAAGTCGCGTACGGGTGCCGTTCCGCCGGAGCTGCGCGGGCCGAACGCCGCTGCGGGAATGCCGTCGCGGCGCGTCTCGTCGGTGGTCCATGCGGCTGTCTCCGCCCGGACGAGGGGATCCATGTCCTCCTGGTGCTCTGCGTCGCGTACGAGCTCGAGCACGGTCTCCAGGTGCCAGCTGTCCGGAACGGCCAGACGGCACCCTTCGAGACGGGCCGCGGCCCGGAGCCCGTCCAACAGCGCCTCGGGCACCGGCTCCTCGCTGAACGGGTGGCGGCTGGTGTGCCGGCGCCGGAGCGCGTCGTACAGGGCGGCCAGGCCGCGGCCCTCCTCGTCCTCGTCCTCGGGGGCGTCGAAGGCCACCGCGGCCAGCAGCCATGGCTCGGAGGCGTCGGGCAGCAGCTGCACCCGGGGCCGCAGGCCCTTCCGGGCCGCGGACACCCGCAGGTTGAACAGGGCCGCGGCACAACCGAGGTGGAGGGCACGGTGCTCGGGGTCGGACCGGGCCATGGCCCGCTCCGGGTCCCCGTGCAGGTCGATGGCCCCGGCGGCCGGACGGAAGACGAACTTCCACGGCTGGGCGTTGTGCATCGAGGGGGCGGTGACGGCGTCGCCGACGAGGAGGGCGGCGGTTTCGGCGTCGAGGTGTGGTGCGGTCACGGGACTGGTCCTGTCTGTGTTCCCTCAGCCGTGCGCCACGACGGCGACCGGAGAGGTGGCTCGTGGAGTACCTGGGTGCGGCTCACACGGTCGGCGTTCCTCCTGGCCTGTCGGGTGGTTCGCCGCCTCCAGGCTCGGCCCCCGGCCCCCGCCGGGGATAGGGCCGAGCGGTCCGAACCGGGGCCGATCGGCCCCGGTTCGGGGACCGGAAGGGCCACCCGCTCCGGGCCGGGGCACGCCGAGCGGCCGAAGGAGGGGACCTTTGGTCCCGGCAGGGGTGCCGGGCGGCCCTCCTGCCGTGCCCGCACCGGTGCCAGTGTGGGTGGTGTCCCCCTCCGGCTCTCTGTGGGGAGTAACCGTGGAAGGCACCATCCGTACCCCGGACACCAGCTCGGTCGTCGTGGGCGTGGACGGCTCGGAGTCGGCGCGCGGCGCCGCCCTGTGGGCTGCCGCCGAAGCCGTGCACCGTGGCCGCCCGCTGCACGTCGTCTTCGCCGCCGACACCGACGGCCGGGCCCTGTACCTGTCGGCGGAGACCGTCGAGAGGGTCCGCATCGCGGGCCGGGAGGTCCTGGACGAGACGGCGAAGGCCGTGGGCGCCGAGTACCCCGGTCTGCTCGTGACCACCGAGTTCAGCCGCACGGACCCCGTCACCAGCCTGCACCGGGCCGCCGGTCTGCACGGCACGGTCGTGGTGGGCAACCGCGGCCTGGGCGGCTTCCACTCGCTCCTGCTCGGCTCCGTCGGACTCGGCACCGCGGCGATCGCCAAGAACCCCGTCGTCGTGGTCCGCGGCATCGACGCGGCGGAGGAGCGGGGCACCGTCCTCGGCGCCGTCCGTGACGGGCACGACCTCGTGTGCGCCCGCTACGCCGCCCGCGAGGCCGAGCTGCGCAAGGCGTCCTTGAGGCTGCTGCACGTGTGGAACGTGCTCACGTCCGTCGGCGACGTGGTCCCCCTGCTCGACGGAGTGGGCGAGATCGCCGGAGGGCACGGCGAAGCCCTGAAGGCCGTCACGGGCGTGATCTGCGACGAGTTCCCCGACCTGGCCGTCGAGGCGGACACGGACACGAGCACGTCCGTGGCCGGCGTCCTGGTCGAGGCGTCCCGCCACGCCGACCTGCTGGTGATGGGCGGCCGCCGGGCGCCCACCGCGCTGGGTCCGGCCCCGGGGCTCGGCAGGGCCACGCACAGCCTGGTGCACCACGCGCACTGCCCCGTCCTCCTCATCCCCCGGTTCGGCAGCGGCTCCGGGAGCCGGTCGTGACCGGCACCCGGAGCGGCGCACGCGGAGGCATCGTCGTGGGGATCGACCCGGCCCGGGCCTGGCACCTTCCCCTGGCCTGGGCGGCCGACGAGGCTTACCGGCGCCGGCTCCCGCTGCATCTGCTGGTCGCGGTGCCGCCGCAGCACCACCCCCACCACGCCGAGGACACCGCACGGCAGACGGCCCTGCGCCGGGCGGGAGCCGACAGGCTGGCCGAGGCGCAGAGCTGGGTCCGCGACCGGCACCCGGAGGTGGCCGTCACCACCGACCTGCCGGGCGGGCTCCCCGCCCGCGTCCTCGGCGCGGAGGCCGACCGGGCACGCATGGTCGTCCTCGGATCCCGGCACCTGGGGCGCACCGCGGAGTTCTTCGGCGCCGGCTCGACCGTGGTGCCCGTGACGGCCCGGGCAGGATGCCCGGTCGTCGTCGTGGGCGACGCCGAGCACGTCACCCAGGAGCCGCCCTACCTCGTGGCCGGCGTCGACGGCAGTGCTTCCGCCGCGGAGGCGCTGGCCTTCGCCTTCGACGAGGCCGACCTGCGGGGCGCGGCCCTGAGGGTCGTCTGCGTGCGGCAGCCGCCGCTGGTCGTGCCGGAGCACGAGGAGGTCGCCCTCCGGGCCCGACGCGCCCTGCTCGCCGAAGCCAGCGCAGGCCTGTCGGACAAGTACCCCGACGTGCACGTCACCCACGAGGTGGTCACCGGCCACCCGGTCGAGGAACTGGCCCGGGCGGCCGAGCACGCGCTCGCCGTCGTCGTGGGGCGTCGGGGCCGCGGCGGGTACACCGGCATGCGGCTCGGGTCGGTGGTCCACGGACTGCTGCACCGGGCGCACTGCCCGGTCATCACCGTGCCCGGCGACCCCGCCGTCCCCAGCGGATGAGACGCGGCGCCGGTGCGCCACCCCCGGCCGCCGCCCGGTGAACGGGAATCCGCCCACGGCCGGTACTACCGTGGACACGTGGTCCTCTCACCGATGCCGTCGGCCGGAGGCGGGGCATGAGCGCGGACGTCCGGCCCGCCCAGCGCAGCGGCGTGCCGCGGCTGCGGCTGGACGAGCTGCTCGACGAGCTCCAGGTGCGGATCGACGAGGTCCGGGGCACCCGCGACCGGCTGAACGGGCTCCTGGAAGCCGTCATGTCGGTCGGCCGGGAACTCGACCTGCCCCAGGTGCTCCGGGGCATCGTCGAGGCCGCCGTGGTGCTCGTGGACGCGGAGTACGGGGCGCTCGGCGTGATCGGCGACGACAAGAAGCTCGCGGAGTTCCTGCCGGTGGGCATCAGCGACGAGCTCCGTGCACGGATCGGTGACCTGCCCTCCGGCCACGGCATCCTCGGCGAGCTGATCCGCCACCCGGAGCCCTTGCGCCTGTCCGAGCTGTCCGAGCACCCTGCCTCGTACGGCTTCCCGGCGCACCACCCGTCGATGCACTCCTTCCTCGGCGTCCCCATCCGGGTCCGCGAGGACGTCTTCGGCAACCTCTACCTCACCGAGAAGCGCGGCGGAGCCGACTTCGACGCCGAGGACGAGGCGGTCCTCTCCACCCTCGCCGTCGCCGCCGGCATCGCCATCGAGAACGCCCGCCTCTACGAGGAGGTCCGGCTGCGCGAACGCTGGCTGGAGGCCGGTTCAGACATCACCAGCGCCCTCCTCTCCGGCACCCCCGAGGACGAGGTCCTCGAAGGCATGCTGGAGCGCGCCAAGGACATCACCGGCGCCGACATCGGCGTCTTCTACCTCCTCGGCCCGGTCGGCGAGCTGCGCGGCTCCCTCGCCCTCGGGCAGGGCGCCGGCGCGCACCGCGGGATCACCCTCCCGAGCACCCGGGGCACGCTGGCCGAAGCCGCCCTGGCCCAGGACGGCATCGTCACGGTCACGGACGTGCAGTCCGACGAACGGGTCACCGTGCAGCCCGAACGCTGGGCGGGCTTCGGTCCGGCCGTCGCCGTCACCGTCGGCACCAAGGAGCGGCTGAGCGGCGTCCTCATGCTGGCCCGGCGCCACGGCCGACCGGTGTTCGCCCCGGCGGAGGTCGCGGTACTGCCCGGCTTCGCGGGCCAGGCGGCCCTCGCCCTCGAACTGGCCGACCGGCGCCGTGACGCCGAGCAGATGAGCATGCTGGAGGACCACGACCGCATCGCCCGCGACCTGCACGACCTGGCCATCCAGCGCCTCTTCGCCACCGGTATGACCCTCCAGAGCGCCCAGCGCTTCGTCGACCACCCCGAGGCGTCCGAACGACTGGCCCGCGCCGTCGACGACCTCGACGCCACCATCAAGATCATCCGCTCCACCATCTTCGGGCTGCGCGAGCACGAGGCCCCGGCGACCGGCTCGAAGCTGCGCTCGCGCACCGTCCGGACCCTGGACGAGGCCGCCGAGGGCCTCGGCTTCGCCCCGGCGCTGCGCATGGAGGGGCTGATCGACACCGACGTACCGCCGGCCGTCGCCGACGAGGTGCTCGCCGTCCTCGCAGAGGCCCTGACCAACATCGCCCGCCACGCCCGGGCCACCCGCGCCGAGGTGTCCGTCACCGCGGCCGACGGGCTCCTGACCGTCACGGTGACCGACGACGGCACCGGGTTGGCCGAGGGCGGCCGGCGCAGCGGGCTGCGGAACCTCGCCGAACGCGCGGAGAAGCTGGGCGGCCGGATGCAGGCCGCGGCGCGGCGTGGGCGAGCGGGGCACCCGTCTGGAGTGGCAGGTGCCCCTGGTGGCGCAGGCCCGGTGACCGGGCGCGCCGCTCACGGCTTCGTCGGCCCGGTGCCGTGTTCGCGTACCTGGGCGGCGATCACGGCGGCCTGCACCCGCCGCTCGACGCCGAGCTTGCCGAGCAGCCGCGAGATGTGGTTCTTCACCGTCTTCTCGGAGAGGTAGAGCCGCTTGGCGATCTGCCGGTTGGTGAGCCCCTCGCCGATCAGCTCCAGGACGGCCCGCTCGCGCTCCGAGAGCGCCGCCAGTCGGGCGTCCTCCGCCTCCTTGGCCGACTCCGGCTCCCGCAGGGAGTGCATCAGGCGCGCGGTGGTGGCCGGGTCCAGCATGGACTGCCCGGTGGCGACCGTGCGGACGGCCGAGACCAGGTCGGAGCCCCTGATCTGCTTCAGGACGTAGCCGGCGGCGCCCGCCATGATCGCGTCCAGCAGGGCGTCCTCGTCGTCGAAGGAGGTCAGCATCAGGCAGGCCAGGCCCGGCATGCGCGAGCGGAGCTCCCGGCAGACGGTGATGCCGTCGCCGTCGGGAAGCCGCACGTCGAGCACGGCGACGTCCGGGCGCAGCGCCGGTCCGCGGGCCAGCGCCTGCTCGGCCGTGCCCGCCTCGCCGACGACGGTGATGTCCGCCTCGCCGTCGAGGAGGTCGCGCAGGCCGCGCCGGACGACCTCGTGGTCGTCCAGCAGGAACACCCTGATGGGAGCCTCGGCGGAGGCGTTCGGCTCGTCGGACATGACCGCCCCCGGGCTGGTTCCGCACGGTGCACTTCCACCCGGATTGTCTCAGGCGGGCGGGCAACGCACCCGTCCTGCGGCCACGCCGGGGCCGCCCGCAGGCGCCGACGACCCGGCTTCGCCCTGTGCGGTCCCGGCAGCCGGGCCCGCCGCCCCGGATGGGCCCAGTGGACCCATCCGGGGCCCGACCGGCCCATGCCGGGCCCCGTCGCGCCGGTCGACCCTGGCAGTGGACGGTCCACCGGCCGCCCGCTCCACCGACCCGGGAGCCCACGATGTACCGGAACGGTCACGCCATGAGTGGCTGGGGATGGTTCGCCATGTCCCTCACCACGCTGCTCCTGGTGGCCCTGATCGCCGCACTGGCCGTCTGCGTGCTGCGCCCCTCCCCACGGGCCGGTGCGCGGGGCGAGCCCCCGTCCGCTGTTCCCCCGGCACCCCCGGCACCGGGTGCCGCCCGAGGAGCCGAGACAGTCCTCGCCGACCGCCACGCCAGGGGCGAGATCGACGAGGAGGAGTACGCGCGGCGGCTCGCGGTCCTGCGCAGCCACGCCCCCCGGACCACATCCCCGTGAGCAGCCACCGTGATGAAGAGCCATGCGGCCGGTACGACCGGCGGTCCGCCGTACCCCGCCGCGCGGGGGCGGCGGGCGGAGGAGCTCGCCGCGGGTGAGGCGCTGGACCTGCTCGGCACCGTCGAACTGGGCCGCCTCGTCTTCACCCGCCACGCACTGCCGGCCGTACGGCCGGTCAACCACCTGATCGACGCCGGCGACATCATCATCCGGGTCCAGGACGGCTCGACCCTGGCAGCCCTGCTCGCGGCGCAGGAAGGCGCGGCCGTGGTCGTCGCCTACGAAGCCGACGACATCGATCCGGACGAACACCTCGGCTGGAGCGTGGTCGCCACCGGCTACGCCACCGCCGTCACCGACCCGGGCGAGATCGAGCGCTACGCGCGGCTCCTGCGACCGTGGGTCGAGGGCACCGCATCGGGCGCCGTCCGGATCCGGCCCGACCTGGTGACGGGCTTCCGCCTGCGCGCCGGCGGCCCGTAGGCGGCAGGTTCACCACCGCGGTGCGGTGGGCGTGAGCGGGTCGGAGCACCACGGCAATGCTCCCGCAGGCGGCCCGAAACGCTGCCGCGTGAGAGTCGGGTGCATGCCTTCCGTCGCGGTCACGCGTACGCATCCGACCCCGCCCGGCGCCGTGCCGGCTCCAGCCGCCGCGCCGCCGTCGCCGGCCGTCTCCTGGGCTCGCGCGCGGGTGCGGGCCCACGGCGCTCCCCGGCCGGTGGCCGCCCGCAGCGTCTCGCTCGGTGCCGCCGCCGGGCTCACGCCCGCCGAGGACCTGCGATGCGGGACGTCGACGTCGTGGTGGTCACGGGCTCCACGTCCGTCGGCGCCACGGACCGGTTGCGCCGGTTGCCGGGGAGGGGTCGGCGCCGGGGCGCGGATGGTGGTCGACACCGTCGCCTGCCGTCCCGGACATCTGATGCTGCTCGCCGAAGCGGGGCCCGACCGCTGGGTGGTGGGGCTGCCGGGGAACCCGTACGCGGCGCTCGTCGCGGCCCACATGCTGCTCGACCGCTGTTCGCCGGCCTGGCGGGCCGGGCCCTGGCTCCGCTGCCCCGGGTGCCGGTGCGGGGTCGGGTGCGGGCCCTTGCCGGCAGGACGCGACTGGTCCCCGTCGCCTGAGCCGGCGGCGGGGCGCGGGTCGCCGGCGGGCACGGTGCGGCCTTCGTGCAGGGTGCCGCCGCGGGCGACGCGCTCGCCGCGACCCCGCCCGGCTGGACGAGGGCAGCCCGGTCCCGCTGCTCGGCTGCCCGCCTGACGGCAGGCCTCCGGCGTCCGGGACCGGGCGGCTCCGCTACGCGCCGACGTACGCGGCCAGGTGCTCGCCGGTGAGGGTGGAGCGGGCGGCGACCAGGTCGGCGGGAGTGCCCTCGAAGACGATCCGGCCGCCGTCGTGGCCGGCGCCCGGCCCCAGGTCGATGATCCAGTCGGCGTGGGCCATGACCGCCTGGTGGTGCTCGATGACGATCACCGACTTGCCGGAGTCGACCAGCCGGTCCAGCAGCCCGAGCAGGTGCTCGACGTCGGCGAGGTGGAGGCCCGCCGTCGGCTCGTCCAGGACGTAGACCCCGCCCTTCTCCGCCATGTGGGCGGCCAGCTTGAGCCGCTGCCGCTCGCCGCCCGACAGCGTGGTCAGCGGCTGGCCGAGGCTGAGGTAGCCGAGGCCCACGTCGGCCAGCCGCGCCAGGATCCGGTGCGCGGCCGGCGTGCGCGCCTCCCCGGCGCCGAAGAACTCCTCGGCCTGGGCAACCGGCATCGCCAGCACCTCGCTGATGTCCCGTCCGCCGAGGCGGTACTCCAGCACCGACGCCTGGTAGCGCCGGCCCTCGCACTCCTCGCAGGTGCTGGCGACGCCCGCCATCATCGCCAGGTCGGTGTAGACCACGCCGATGCCGTTGCAGGTGGGGCACGCACCCTCCGAGTTGGCGCTGAACAGGGCCGGCTTGACCCCGTTGGCCGTCGCGAACGCCTTGCGGATCGGATCGAGCAGCCCCGTGTACGTCGCCGGGTTGCTCCGGCGCGAGCCGCGGATCGCGCCCTGGTCGACCGCGATCACACCCGCGCCCGCAGGGACCGAGCCGTGCACCAGCGAGCTCTTGCCGGAGCCCGCGACGCCGGTGACGACCGTCAGCACCCCGAGCGGGACGTCGACGTCCACGCCCTGGAGGTTGTGCGTCGTGGCGCCGCGGATCTCCAGCGCCCCGGTGGGCTTGCGCACCGTCTTCTTCAGCGACGCCCGGTCGCCGAAGTGGCGGCCGGTGAGGGTGCCCCCGGCCCGGAGCCCCTCCACGGTGCCCTCGAAGCAGACGGTCCCGCCGGCCGTGCCCGCCCCGGGACCGAGGTCGACGACGTGGTCGGCGATCGCGATCGTCTCCGGCTTGTGCTCCACGACCAGCACCGTGTTGCCCTTGTCCCGCAGCCGCAGCAGCAGGTCGTTCATCCGCTGGATGTCGTGGGGGTGCAGGCCGATCGTGGGCTCGTCGAAGACGTAGGTGACGTCCGTGAGCGCAGAGCCGAGGTGGCGGACCATCTTGACCCGCTGCGCCTCGCCGCCCGACAGCGTGCCCGCGGGCCGGTCCAGCGAGAGGTAGCCCAGCCCGATCTCCACGAACGATTCGAGCGTGTGTCCCAGCTTGGCGAGCAGCGGCGCCACGGAGGGCTCGTCGAGGCCGCGGACCCACGCGGCCAGGTCGCTGATCTGCATCGCACAGGCGTCGGCGATGCTGATCTGCCCGATCCGCGAGGACCGGGCCCCCTCGCCGAGCCGGGTGCCCTCGCACTCCGGGCAGGTGGCGAAGGTCGTCGCGCGCTCCACGAAGGCCCGCACGTGCGGCTGGAGCGCGTCGATGTCCTTGGACAGGATCGACTTCTGGATCTTCGGGATCAGGCCCTCGTACGTCAGGTTGATGCCGTCGACCTTGATCTTGGTCGGCTCCTTGTGGAGCAGGTCGTGCAACTCCCGCTTGCTGTACTTGCGGATCGGCTTGGCCGGGTCGAAGAAGCCCGAACCGCGGAAGATGCGCCCGTACCAGCCGTCCATGCTGTAGCCGGGGACCGTCAGCGCACCCTCGTCGAGCGACTTGGCCTCGTCGTACAACTGGGACAGGTCGATGTCGGAGACGGTGCCGCGGCCCTCGCAGCGCGGGCACATGCCGCCGGTCCGGGTGAAGGTCGCCTTGACCGCCTTCCTGGCCCCGCGCTCCACGGTGATCGCCCCGCTGGCCCGCACCGACGGGACGTTGAAGGCGTACGCGCTCGGCGGGCCGATGTGCGGCTGCCCGAGCCGGCTGAACAGGATGCGCAGCATCGCGTTGGCGTCGGTGGCGGTGCCGACCGTGGAACGGGGGTCGGCGCCCATCCGCTGCTGGTCGACGATGATCGCCGTGGTCAGCCCCTCCAGGACGTCGACGTCGGGCCGCGCCAGGGTCGGCATGAAGCCCTGGACGAAGGCGCTGTACGTCTCGTTGATCAGCCGCTGCGACTCGGCGGCGATCGTGTCGAACACCAGGGAGCTCTTGCCCGAACCGGAGACACCGGTGAACACCGTCAGGCGGCGCTTGGGGATCTCGACGCTGACGTCCTTGAGGTTGTTCTCGCGCGCACCGAGCACGCGGATCAGGTCGTGGCTGTCGGCCGCGGGCAGCCCGGGCGGCGGCGTGTCCGTCCTCGTGGCCTTGCTCATCGTGTCTCCGATCGGGTGGGGCGGGCGGGCGGCCTCACGGGCGCTGCTCGTCGAAGCGGATCAGGTCGCCCGCCGGATCGCGGAATGCGCAGTCCCGGACACCGTACGGCTGCTCGGTCGGCTCCCGTACGGGTTCGGCCCCGCCGGACCGGAGCCGGGCGCAGGTCCCCTTGGCCGTCATCCCGGCGATCGTACGGCGCTCGTCGTCGGTCAGGGTGGTGGCGGTGGTGGCGGTGGTTTCGGCGGGGTCCATGGCCGCCACGCCAAGTACGGCCCGGCGCGCGGCGCTTCTCCGATCCTGATCGATCGCTGCGGCCGTGCCGGCCGGGGCCGCCGGCCCGGCCGGCAGTCCTCCGGGCGGGCCGCCGCGGGCGCCGTGGGAGACTGGCCGGGTGAAACGCCAGGACCTCGACGACCTCGTCCGGCTGCGGCGCGCCCGCGACCGCATGGACCGCGACTACGCCGAACCGCTCGACGTCCCCACCCTGGCGCGCGAGGCCCTGATGTCGGCCGGCCACTTCTCCCGCAGCTTCCGAGCGGCCTACGGCGAGACGCCGTACGGCTATCTGATGACCCGCCGCATCGAGCGGGCCAAGGCGCTGCTGCGGCGCGGCGACCTGACCGTGACCGAGGTGTGCTTCGCGGTGGGCTGTACCTCGCTGGGCTCGTTCAGCTCCCGCTTCACCGAGCTGGTCGGCGAGACCCCGAGCGCCTACCGGGCGCGCAGCCACGAGGACGGCGCCGCGATCCCGGCCTGCATCGCCAAGATCCACACGCGACCGGTCAGGAACGGAGAAGCGGGTCCGGCGCCCCGGCCTTAGCGTGAGCGCCATGGACATCACGCTCTCCCAATGCTTCATCGCCGTCGACGACCACGACGAGGCGATCGCCTTCTACCGCGACGTACTGGGCCTGGAGGTGCGCGGCGACGTCGGCTTCGAGGGCATGCGCTGGGTGACCGTCGGGTCGCCCGCCCAGCCGGACGTGGACATCGTGCTCGAGCCGCCCCTCGCCGACCCGAACGCCTCGCCCGCAGACCGGCAGGCCATGGCCGAGCTGATGGCCAAGGGCCTGCTGCGCGGCGTCATCTTCCGGACGCCCGACTGCGACGCCACCTTCGAGCGGATCAGCGCGGCGGGCGCGGAGGTGCTCCAGGAGCCCATGGACCAGCCGTACGGCGTGCGCGACTGCGCGTTCCGCGACCCCGCCGGGAACCTGGTGCGCTTCACCCAGCCCCGCGCGAAGTGAGCCCAGCCCGCAGGGCCCTCAGGGGTAGACGTCTTCTTCTTCCTCGTCGGCGTCGTCCGGGTACGAGGAATCGGAGGACGCCGAGGCGTCCCCGGTCTGGGGCGGCACGCCGATGACGGCCATGACCGGCGTGGTCGGCCTGCGGGTCCCGCCCGCCGGTTCCACCGTCACGCACACCGCCGTCGCCGTCGCCAGCGGCCCGCGCAGCCGGAGCTGCTGGTCGCCGGAGCCGCTGATCAGCCCCGCGGGCCGGTAGTGCCCGGCATCGCTGAACCAGACCTGGTACGCCTTGCCCGAGGGCAGCGGGGCCAGTTCGCTGGCGAACAGGGCGGCCGCGTTCCGGTCCCGCGAGACGGCGACCGTGCCCATGCCCTCGCCGGGCAGCTGCTGCGTGCTGATCTGCACGTCCGGGGCGGCCATCACGTCCGCCACGCCCGCCGCCTGCCGGTCCGCCAGCAGCAGGGAGGCCTGCGCGGTGGCGGCCTCGTGGTGCTGCCAGGCGGCGACGCCGCCGAGCGCGACGACCGCGGCCGCGAGTGCCGCCAGGGCGACCATGAGCCGGCGCCGGACCCGGACCACCGGCGCGGCCGGCACGGCGACCTGGGGGACGGTCCGGCCGGCCGGGGGCGGCCTGGCGGGCGCGGAGGGGCCCGCGGGGGGCGCCACGGCGGCAGGGGCAGGAGGCGCCGCCGGGGCCGCGGACTCCTCGTGCGGCTGCCGGGATTCGTACGGCTCCCCGGACCCCTGCGGTTCCTGCGCCGTCGTGGCGATCTCCGCGAGCACCCGGCTTCGTACCCCCGCCGGCGGGTCGGCCGCGACGGCCTGCCCGAGCCGCGCCGCCACCCCGGACAGCCCGGCCACCTCGCCGGAGCACATCGGGCATTCGGCCAGGTGCGCCTCGAACCCGCGCCGCTCGGCGTCCGGCAGCGCGTCCAGGACGTACGCCCCGGCCGCGTCGTGGCACCCGTTCCCCGTCATCCCGTGTTCTCCAGACATTCGCCCAGCAGCCGCAGCCCCTGCCGCAGCCGGGCCTTGACGGTCCCCACCGGCTCCTCCAGGGCCGCCGCCACCTCCCGGTAGGTCAGCCCCCCGTAGTACGCGAGCACCACGCTCTCCCGCTGTGCCTTCGACAGCGCACCCAGGCACCGCCACACCTGCTCGTGCTCGAGATGCTGCTCGACCGCCTCGGCGACCTCGTCGAAGGGGCGCTCCCACTCCCGCAGCGCGCTGCGCCGCTCCCGCTCGCCCTGGGCCCGGGCCGATCGGACCCGGTCCACCGCGCGCCGGTGCGCCAGCGTCAGCACCCACGTCATGGCACTGCCCCGCTCCGGTCGGAACCGGCCGGCGGTCCGCCACACCTCCACCATCACTTCCTGGACCACCTCCTCCGACTGGGCCTCGTCCCTGACCACGGCGGTGACCAGCCCGGCCACGGGCCGGCTGACTGCGTCGTACACGCGGGTGAAGGCGTCGCGGTCCCCCGCGGCTACCCGGAGCAGCTGCTCGTCCAGCTCCGCGCGGACCGACGGGTCTGCGGACGGGGAAGGGGGATGACTGGGGCGACGAGTAGACACGCTCTGGGCACCTTCGCTCGACGGCGGAAGCGGTGGACCACACCTCCTTCCCATGCCAGCACCGATCGCAGCGTCCCGCATCACCGTGGCGCCCGAGCCGTCACGAGCCGCCCGTCACCGGGGCCCCGGGCTGGTCCTGGACCACGGACATGTCCTGGGTCGCGGGGCTGTCCTGGCTCGGGTTCGGGGGCTGGTTCGGAACCAGGGTCGTGTCCTGGTCCGCGGGGACGTTCAGGTTCGGGGTCGTGCCCGGCCGCAGGGGGGTGTCCTGGTCCGGGGTCCTGCCCTGGTCGGGGGTGGTGCCCGGCACCAGGGCGGTGTCCCGGTTCAAGGTGGTGCCCGGCACCAGGGTGGTGCCCGGGTTCAGGGTGGTGCCCGGCATCAGGGTCTTGTCCTGGTCCGCGGGCCTGTCCTGGGTGGCCGTGGTCCGGTTCCAGGTCTTGTCCTGGTCGGTCGGCTTCTTCGGGGTCCAGGTCTTGTCCTGGTCGCTCGGCTTGTTCGGCGTCCAGGTCTTGTCGCGGTCACTCGGCTTGTTCCAGGTCCAGGTCCACGTCTTGTCCCTGTCCCTGTCCCCCTTCCACGGCTTGCAGACCTTGTGTCCGTGCACCCACACCCACTTCCAGTGGCCCGGGACGTGGATCCAGACCCACCTGCCGTTGTGGTGGACCTTCACCCAGACCCAGTGGCCGGGGTGCCACGTGCCGTGGTGGTCGCGGAATCCCGGCTTCCAGTGCTTCTCCGTGGACCACCAGCCGTGCTTCCAGACCTTCTCCCAGTGGCCCCTGACCCACTTCTTCTCCCAGTGGCCGTTCGTCCACCAACAGCGCACGGGGTCGTCTTGCAGACGGGTCGTCGCGGACGCAGCCGCGCCCGTGGCCGCGGCGCCCGCGGCTTGGGCCGCGCCGATGCCGCTCACCGTGCCACCTCCAGCCAGCAGCCCCGCGGCCGCGGCAGTCACCGTCAGCCGGCGTGCTCGGACGGACATCGCCATGACCGGCACCTCCACATCCCTCGGCTCGGCCGTCGGGCGCCGTCCGCACGGTCGGGACGGCTGCGCGGAGCGCCACTAGTGATTCGTAGCCGAGGGGCGGTGCGGACGGCCCGGCCGACAGGCCGGGGGACCAGGGCGTGGCTGGCGATCACCGCAGCCTGCACCCGGCGGTCGACGCCGAGCTTGGCGAACAGGCGCGAGACGATGTTCTTCACGGTCTTCTCGGCGAGGTACAGCCGCTCGCCGATCTCCCGGTTGGTCAGGCCCTCGCTGACAGTCCAGGAGGAAGACGCTGATGGGCTCCTCCGCCGGGAGGGGTCCGCCGCTGTCGGTCATCTCGTACTCCTGGGTCGGGCGGGCGCACCGGACGCGCGCACCGCTTCCGCATCCTCCCGCCCGGAGGGACCGGCGACGGGGCCGATCGGCCCCCGCGCCCGTCCCACCGCCGCGAGCGCCCCGC
>NZ_JBEYXN010000044.1:0-31489 GCF_040704625.1 Streptomyces sp. NPDC046866 | reverse complement strand
TCGGCGTCAAGCTGACCACCCTGCGCCCGGAGCAGGCCGCGTACATCGGCGTCGACGTCGACGGCCCGTACAAGCCGGACCACTACCGCTACTGAACCCTCTCGCTCACGCCCCGTCGGCCCCTGCGGCCGACGGGGCGTTCGTGCTGTCGGGGGCCGTTTCGGGCTTGGTGTAGAGGACTTCGCGGGCCTGTTCGGCGGCGCGTGCGAGGCTCTCGGAGACGAAGTCGAGGAAGCGGGCGACGTTCTCGAGGCGGGTGGCGGCCGGGGTGCCGGGGACGAGGACGCCGACGCCCTGCCGTGCGGTTTCGGCGACCTGGGCGGTGGAGCGGACGCTGGCCATCATGGACTGGTACCAGACGTCGTCGTCTATGACGTAGCGCTCGCGGCGGCGCTCGTCGCGCTCCCGGCGGACCATGCCCTGGCTGTCGAGGAACGCGACCGCCTTGGAGACGGACGCGGGGCTGACCTGGAGGCGCTGGACGAGCTCGGACGCGCCCATGCTGCCCGAGTCGCTGATGCACAGGCAGGCCATCACCCGGGCCATCATCTTGGGCGTGCCCGACTGCATGAAGACGGTGGTGAGCGTCTCCTCGTACGCGCGCACCGCCTCGGCGTCCCGTCCGTGGGCCTGGGGGGCCGCGCTCGGGTCGCGGGGCGCGGGCTGCCTGCGGCGCTGGGCGCGCCGCTCGGTGGCGCGGTGGGCGAGGTCGGCGCGGTAGCCGGTGGGGCCGCCGTTGCGCATGACCTCGCGCGTGATGGTGGAGGTCGGGCGGTCCAGGCGTCTGGCGATCTCCGCGTAGGCGTGGCCGTCGGCCAGCCCCAGGGCGATCTGCTGGCGTTCCTGCTGAGTGAGCCTGCCTCCGGGCATCGCGGCCTCCTTCGGGGGTGCGTGGTGGCCCCAGTATAGCGTTCACCTACAGTCCATTGCAACGTATGCAGGGAGTGACGTTGCATTAGATGTCGAACCATTGCAACGATTTTCCTCCTCCGAGCTGGGGTTATTTCTCTTCTATGCAACAAGGTTGTTGCCGCATTCTTGAATGCAACGTAGCGTTTCTCGTGTCGGAAACAGCGGGCCGAAGGGGTCCGCACCAGACGAAGGAGCGCATCACCATGCAGAAGTTCGCCACCCCCGCCCCGGTCGCCGTCGTCCTCGACGTCCCCGCCGGCCGCATCCAGCTCATCGCCGCCGACCGCGGCGACACCACCGTCGAGGTCCGGCCCGCCAACCCCTCCAAGAACCGCGACGTGCAGACCGCCCAGCAGACCACCGTCACCCACGCCGACGGGGTCCTGGAGATCCGCACCCCCGAGCCGAGGAACCAGCTCTTCGGCGCCGCCGGCTCCGTCGAGGTCACCGTCCAGCTGCCCGTCGGCTCCCGCATCGAGGCCAGGAGCGCCGCCTCCGAGCTGCGCGGCGTCGGCCGCCTCGGCGACGTCACCTTCGAGGGCGCGTACCGCAACATCAAGATCGACGAGGCGGCGAGCCTGCGCCTCACCGCGGTCGACGGGGACGTCGAGGTCGGCCGGCTGGGCGGCCCGGCGCAGATCAGCACCGCACGCGGCGACATCCGGATCGCCGAGGCCGTGCGCGGCGCGGTCGTGCTCAGCACCCAGTCCGGCGACATCTCGGTCACCGCCGCCCGCGGTGTCCCCGCCTCCCTGGACGCCGGCACCGCCTACGGCCGCATCAGCAACTCCCTCAAGAACGACGGCACCGCCGAACTCGACATCCGCGCCACCACCTCGTACGGCGACATCACCGCCCGCAGCCTCTGAGCCCGCCGCACCCCGCCGAACCCGCCGCACCCTGCCGAACCCGCCGAACCTGCCGAACCTGCCGAACAGGGAGTACCCCCTCATGACCGACGACCTGGCCGTCGCCGCGCGCGGACTGCGCAAGTCCTACGGCGACAAGACCGTCCTCGACGGCATCGACCTCACCGTCCCCGAAGGGACCGTCTTCTCGCTGCTCGGCCCGAACGGCGCCGGCAAGACCACGACCGTGCAGATCCTGTCCACCCTGGTCCCGGCGGACGGCGGCGCCGTCCGGATCGCCGGCCACGACCTGGCCCGCCGGCCGGACGACGTCCGCGGCGCGATCGGCGTCACCGGCCAGTACTCGGCCGTCGACAAGCTCCTCACCGGCGAGGAGAACCTGCTCCTCATGGCCGACCTGAAGCACCTGCCGCGCGCCGCGGGCAAGCGCAGGGCCGCCGAACTCCTCGAACGGTTCGACCTGGTCGACGCGGCCCGCAAGCCGGCCGGCACCTACTCCGGCGGTATGCAGCGCCGCCTCGACCTGGCCATGACCCTCGTCGGCGACCCGCGCCTGATCTTCCTGGACGAGCCCACCACCGGCCTCGACCCGCGCAGCCGCCGCTCGATGTGGGGGATCGTCCGCGAGCTCGTCGCCGAAGGGGTCACCATCTTCCTCACCACGCAGTACCTGGAGGAGGCCGACGAACTCGCCGACCGGATCGCCCTCCTGGACCACGGGCGGCTGATAGCCGAGGGCACCGCCGAAGAGCTCAAGCGGCTCATCCCCGGCGGCCACGTCCGGCTCACCTTCACCGACACCCACCGGCTCGACGCGGCCCACCGGATCGTCGGCGGCGCAGCCACCGCCGATCCCGAGGCCCTCACCCTGCAGGTCCCGGGCGACGGCAGCGTCCGCACCGTCCGCGAACTCCTGGCCCTCCTGGACGAACGCCGTGTGGACGTCGCCGGGATGAGCGTCCACACCCCCGACCTCGACGACGTGTTCCTCACCCTCACCGGGCAGCAGACCGAGCAGAAGGAGACCCTCCGATGAGCAGCCTCACCCTCGCCGCGCGCGACTCCTCCACCATGGTCCGGCGCCAGCTCAAGCGCCTGCTGCGCTACCCGTCCATGACGATCCAGCTGATCGTGACGCCCGTCGTCCTGCTGCTCCTCTTCGTCTACGTGTTCGGCGGCACGCTCGGCGCCGGCCTCGGCGGCGGCCGCGAGGCCTACGTCAACTACGTGGTGCCCGGCATCCTGCTCATGGGCGCGGCCACCGCCGCGACCGGCACCGCCGTGATGGTCGCCACCGACATGACCGAGGGCATCATCGCCCGCTTCCGCACCATGCGGATCTCCCGCGCCTCGGTGCTCACCGGCCACGTCGTCGGCAGCGTCATCCAGCAGCTCATCGGGTTGGCCGCCATCGTCGCCGTCGCCCTCGCCATCGGCTTCCGCCCCGACGCCACCGCCGTCGAATGGCTGGCCGCCGCAGGCCTCCTCACCCTCTTCGTCCTCGCCGTCACCTGGCTGGCGGTCGCCCTCGGCCTGAAGTCCCCGACCCCGGAGGCCGCCAGCAACGCGCCGATGCCGCTGATCCTGCTGCCCTTCCTGGGCAGCGGCTTCGTCCCGACCGACTCCATGCCCACCGCCATCCGCTGGTTCGCCGAGTACCAGCCCTTCACCCCGGTGATGGAGACCGTCCGCGGCCTCCTCCTCGGCACCCCCATCGGCAACAGCGGCGCCATCGCCGCCGCCTGGTGCACCGGCATCGCCGCCCTCTCCTACCTCTGGGCCAAGCGCACCTTCGACAAGGCCTGACCGAGGGGTTCCAACAATCCGCTTGCCTAATGGTCAAGAGTCCTTGACCATTAGCGGCATGACCGCCCCCGATGGACTTCCCGAGACGTTCCACGTCACCACGGACGAACAGCTCCGCGCCGTCTCCAATCTGACGCGCCACCGGATCATGGCCGTGCTCCGCTTCGAGCCCGCGACGATCACGCAGATCGCCGAGCGCGTGGGCCTGGCCAAGGGGAGTTCCAGCTACCACGTACGGCTGCTGGAACGGGCCGGCCTGGTGAAGGTGGTGCGCACGCGGAAGGTCCGCGGGGTCACCGAGCGGTACTACGCCATGGCCGCGCGGGCGATCGTCCTGCCGGATCGGGGCGAGGGAGGCCCGGACCTGCTGATGCGGCACGCGGTGGCGGACCTGGAGGCAGCGCCGGCGGAAGGCGAGCGGCACGTGCGGATGGCGCATCTGCGGCTCACCGACGAGCAGTTCGCGGAGCTGGGGGCGCGGCTGCAGGCACTGGCGGACGAGTACCGGGAGCTGTCCGATCCCTCGCTGCCGGACGCATCGCTGGTCTTCGCACTGTTCCACCCGGCAGCGCGCGGCCAGGCCGAAGGGGAGGCCGAATGAGCTCGGACGTCCGGACGCTGCCGACCGGGTTCGGACGGCTGTGGACCGCGCAGACGGTGTCCTCGCTCGGTGACGGGGTGACGCACGCCGCGCTGCCGCTGCTCGCGCTGACGCTGACGAGGGATCCGATGGCGCTCGCCGTCGTCACGGCCGCCGGAACGCTGCCGTGGCTGCTGTTCGGGGTGCTCGGCGGCGCGCTGGTGGACCGCTGGGACCGCCGGCGCACGATGTGGGCCACGGACGCGGCGCGTGCGGTGCTGCTCGTCATACCGGCGGCCGCGGCCGCCCTCGACGTGCTGAGCATTGCGCTGCTCGCGGCCGTCGCCTTCCTCCTCGGCCTCGGCGGACTCTTCTTCGACACGGCCGCCACGGCCTATCTGCCGGACCTGCTCGGCCGCGACCCCGCGCTCCTGGAACGAGCCAACTCCCGCCTGCGCGGCACCCAGACCGCGGCGTCCGGCTTCGCGGGGCCGCCCGCGGGCAGCGTCCTGCTGGCGCTCGGGCGGGCGGTTCCGCTGCTCGCCGACGCGGTGTCGTTCGCGCTCTCCGCACTGCTCGTACGCTCGCTGCCCGCCCCGCCCCGGCCCGTACCGCAGGCCCGGGAGTCGCTGCTGCGGCAGGCGCGGGCCGGCGCCTCGTACGTGTTCCGGGACCGGCTGCTGCTCGGGCTCGCGCTGCGTCCGGCGGTCGGGAACATCGCCTTCCTCGCGGTGGAGACCGTACTGGCCCTCTTCGCGCACGACCGTCTCGGCATCGGCGCCTTCGGCTTCGGCCTGCTCCTCACGGCGGAGGCCGCCGGCGGCCTGCTCGGCGCGGGCACCGCCTCCTTCCTCGGCCGCCGACTCGGCACCGGCACCGCGCTGACCTGCACGGCCGCAGTCGAGGGACTCGCCGTGCTGGGCCTTGCCGCCGCCCCGAACCCGTATGCCGCCGGGCTCGCCCTCGCCGTCTGCGGAGCGGGCATGGGCGCCACGATGGTGCTCGGGCCCTCCCTGCGGCAGGCGATCGTCCCCGCGCACCTGATGGGGCGGGTCGCCTCCACCTCCCGCATGCTCGCCATGTGCGCCGCCCCGTTCGGCGCCTTCCTCGGCGGCTGGCTGGCCGCCGCCTACGGCGTACGCACCCCGCTCTGCGCCGCCGCCGGCCTCCTCCTCACCATGACCGCCGTCACGGCGACCATGACCGGCAACCGCCGGGTCGAGGCGGCGCTGCGCGCCGCAGCGGCTGCTGGTCCGGACCACCCGGAATCCCGGGATCCCGTTCGGGAGGGGGCCCTGTAGGGCTCGGGGCCCGCTGCGAGTCTCCGCCGGTCAGGCGACCTTCCGGCGCTCGGGTGCCTTCCGCGTCTTCACCCCGCAGACGACGAGCGCCAGTCCCGCGGCGACGACGCCGAGGTAAGCCGTGGACGGCAGGTCGACCACTTTGTGCAGCCAGCCCCACTCCGTGCCGAAGAAGGTCTGCGAGGCGAAGCTGACGAGCCCCTGGGCTCCTACGACGTAGCCGATGCTTTCGACGGTGTATCCGATGGTTGTTCGCACGGACCCACCCTCTCGCGGCGGCGCCGCAAGATCGTCCTCCGCAGGGCCGAAAACGCAGTAGGCCGAAGGATGGAGTCGCCGGCCGCCGGCGTCGGTGCGCCGGCCCCCGGGAAGCGGACGACGCAGCGACATACGGAGCGACATACGGAGCGACATGCGAGCTCAACCGCCCCGAGCCCCGGTCAGCCGTACATCGCCACGCGGTACAGGCGGGCGAGCGCGTCGTCGATGGGATGGGGCTGCGGCCTGCCGGAGGCGTCCAGCCGGTTCCACCTCTGCAGGTTCACCGCGACCGCCATCTGCCGCCTGCCGTCGGCGCGCGTCATGGCCAGCGCTCCACCGCCCCAGACGGTCCCGCCGTGGCCCCAGAAGGCGCCGCCGCCAGTCGTACCGGCACCCGGCATCGGGTGGAGGCCGAGGCCGTAGTCGATGGTCCTTCCCTCCTGGGAGACGACCGGGACGGTGCGCTGCATCTGCTCCAGCGAGGCCGGGCTGATGACCTCCCCGGCCAGCAGCATGCCGTAGAAGCGGTTGACGTCCGAGACCGTCGATACCAGCGAAGCCGACGGCCCCACCCACGACATGTCGTACACGCTGTAGTCCCGCGGCGGGTCGATCATCCCGAACCACGCCTCGTAGAGCAGCGAATGCGGCCCCTCGACGTGCGGTCCGGCGGGTAGTGCGGTGTCCCGGAGCCCGGCGCGCTCGATGACGTTGCGGGTGATGTACTGCTCGGCCGCGGTGCCGGTGACGTGTTCCAACAGCTCCACCAGGAGCAGGTAGTTGGTGTTGGAGTACACCCCCGGAGTGCCGCCCGGGGCGCCGACCGCAGGCGCGGCGACCCCCATCCCGATCAGTTCGACGGGGTCGAACCGGGTGAACCGGTGGTCGTCCAGGCTCTGCGGCCCGGTGTGCGCGAGGTCGGGGTACGCCTTGAGGGAGGGGTAGGCGCAGGGGAGGTACTCGGCGAGGCCGCTGGTGTGGTCGAGCAGCATCCGGACCGTGATCGCCTCACCGCGTTCTCCCGGAACGAGCGTCGGAAGGTACCGGGCGATCGGTGTGTCGAGCCCGATCCGACCGCTCTCGACCTGCTGCAGCACCGCGGCGGCGGTGAAGGTCTTGGTGATGCTGCCGACGCGGTGGCGCATGTCGGCGGTGACGGGGCGGCCGGTGGCGACGTCCGCGACTCCCGCGGCGCCGCGCCAGACCTGCTCGCCGTCGCGGACCTCGGCGAACAGGCCCGGCATCCCGGCGCGGTGGACGTCCTCGAGGGCCGCGTCCAGGGCCGCCGAATCCAGGGTGTTCTTCACGTCATGCGTCCTTTCGTGTTCCCGGTTCGGGGCGCGCCGCAACGGGCGCCCGAACCGGCCAGACAGCAGGGCACGAGCGGCACGCCGGCCTGTCGGCATGCCGATGTCCTCAGTATGCACGCAGTGCGTGCAACGCCAAGTGCATACGTTAGGCTGGGCATCGGCGAGAGGAGAGAAATGGCAGGCCGAAGGCGTTGGTCGACCGAAGAGATCCTGGATGCGGCGGCGGAGCTGCTGACCACGAGCGGCGCGGAGTCGTTCAGCGTGCGCAAGCTCGCCGCGGCCCTCGGGACCGACTCCTCCAGCCTCTACCGGCACTTCCGCAGCAAGACCGAACTGCTGCGCGCGGTCGCCGACCGGATCCTCCTGGCCGCCATGGAGGGGCACCGCCCCGAGGGCGATTGGCAGCAGCGCATCACGGCCCTGGCCCTGCGCCTGAGGGAGGCCTTCGGCCGGCAGCCCCAGCTCGCCGCGGTCTGGGGACGCTACGCGTCAGGCGGCACCGGTTCCCGGCTGGTCATGGAAGAGGTGCTGCAGGCGCTGCGCGCGTCGGGCCTGGCCGACGAGGAGATCCCGGGGCACTACCACCGGCTCGCGGTGCTCATCGCCGCGTTGATCGCCTCGGAGGCCGGTGTCACCACGGTCACCGCCGAAGAGCACGAGCAGGGCCTGGAGCTGTTCCGCGTGGCGGTCCTGGGCGCCGCCCCCGAACGCTTCCCGGCCCTGGCCCACTTCGCCCGCGACGTCCGCCCCCTCGGCGCTGACCGCCGCGCCGCGTTCGAGGACATCCTCGCGGCCCACCTCGCGCAGCTCGCCCGCATCGCAGCCGCGGCGGGCCCGCCGCGCTAGCCGGCCCTCACCGCTACGAGGGCATCCCACTGCTCGCGGGTCGGGCCGTCGTGCCGAGGGGTGAACTCCGGGTGGGCGGCGAGCCAGGCGGTGACGTGCCGGTCCACCTCGTCGGTGCCGTAGGCCTCGTCGGGTGTCCGCACGAGATGGCGCACTTGGGCCCGGGCCCTCATGAGGACGGGATCGTCGAAGGCGCAGGCGGCCACGGCGGCGGCCCGCCGGTCCGGCGGCGGAGCGCTCTCGCCCTCGGCGAGGCGCTGCCCGGTGCCGCGGTCGGCCGCCACCTGCGCGTCGAACCACGGGCGCAGAGACCGTTCCGTCCAGGCGTGGTACCCGAGGGGGTCCGCGGCGACGTGGTCGGCACGGGTGGCGAGGTACTGGGCCGCCCGCAGGCCGAGGGACACGCCGTGGCCCGAGGTGGGGTTGGTGTGGATGAGGCTGTCCCCGGCGTTGACCAGGCCGGTGACGACCGGCCCGTCCTCGTCGGCGAGGGCGGTCCAGCGGTTGTCCAGGCCGGCCATCGCCAGGACGGCCGACTGCGGTTCGGGGGCCAGGTCGAGCCAGGCGGCGGTCGAGGGGAAACGGCGGGCGGCGGCCTCGAACACGGCGGGGTCGGTGAGCGCGCCGCGGGTCGGATCACCGGTGGAGACCACCAGGTGCACCGCGAAGGCGTCGTTGTCGGAAGGGAAGACGCCGGCCAGCGCGAACGCTGCCGCCGAGCCGGCCTTCACCCGCCCCGGGTCCCGCGGGCCGCCGGCCTGCAGCCGGTACCAGCGGCACAGATAGGCGATCCCGGTGCGGTGGCTGTCGACCACGGGAGGGCGGCAGCCGGCCGCGGCCAGCCAACCGGGGACCGGCGAGCGGCGCCCGGCCGCATCGACGACGAGGTCCGCCGCGTGGACCTCCGCGCCCACCCGGACGCCGGTGACGCGCGGCGGGCGGCCCTCCTCGAAGACGAGGCCGTCCACCCGCCGGCCCCACCGCACGCCAACGGCGGGCTCCCGCCGCACGGCCTCGGTCAGCGCGGCCTCCAGCACGATGCGGCGCGTGCGCAGGGTCACCAGGTCCTCGTCGCCGGCCCGGTACGGCGGGTGCCCGTCGAACCAGTCGAACTCGTGGTACTCCCGCGCTCCGCGCGCCAGCAGGTCCGCGTACACATCAGGAGCCTCGGTGCGCAGCACGGTCCGCACGGGCGCCAGCAGCGAGTGGGGCTGCACGGCGTGCGGCACGCGCGGCCTCTTCCACCGGAAGAAGTCCCGCTCCAGGTCTTGCCCCGCCTGCCGCCCGTCCTGCTCGAACAGGGTGACCGCATGGCCCCGCCGCCCGAGCATGAGGGCGGTCCCCAGCCCGCTGATCCCGCCACCGACCACTGCAACCCGCGCCAACTGACTCCCCTTCGCGTCGTGTTGCAGATCGACCCTACCGCCCGACGATCTTCGGTCAGGCCGCCGGGGTCGTGCGCCAGATGCCCGGGCGGATTTCGCGGCAGGCGGTGGGGGTGGGGGTGGTGAGGCGGGTGAGCCAGCGGTGGGCGTAGGAGTGCAGGCGGGGGTCGCCCAGGGTGGTGGCCAGGTCCAGGCAGGCCGTGAAGTGGGGGCGGGCCGCGGACGGGCCGTGGGTTTCGAGGGCGACCAGGGCCAGGACGCGGCGCGCCTCCCACGTGCCGCGCGGGTCGTCCGCGACCGCGTCCAGCGCGGGCGAGAGCAGGGCCGCCGCGCCTTCCACCGCGCCCGCGTCGAGCTGGAGGTCGGCCAGGCCCACCAGGGCGCGGCCGCGCTCGGCCGCCGCCGGGGCCGCGTCCGCGGTCAGCAGGGCCTGCTCGTAGTAGTCGCCGGCCGCCGACAGCCGCCTGCGCTGCCAGGCCAGGTCGCCCAGCGAGCGCAGCAGCCGGGCCTCCGCCGCCAGGTCGCCGAGCCGCTGCGCCGCCTCCAGGGCCAGGGCGTGCCCGGCCTCCCACACCTCCCAGGAGGCCCTGGCCTCCACGAACGGGGTCATCGCGGTGGCGAGTTCGACGGTCTGGGCCCACAGCCCGGCCCGGTGCGCCGTACGCACCACGGCCAGCAGGGCCGCCTCGCGGCGGGTGAACCGCTCCAGCCGCCGCTCCTCCGAGGGTTCGGCGGTCAGGCGCCGCAGGTCCTGCGCGTACGCCTGCGCCAGCCGGACCGTTGCCGCCAGGGTCCGGTCCGGCGGGGTGTGTGCGCTGAGCTCCTGTGCGGCCAGGAGGCGCAGCGGCTCGGACAGGCGCCAGTGCTCCTCCGGCTCGTCCGGTACGGCCTCCGGCTCCGCCAGCCGCTCCCGCTCCAGGCCGGCCAGTACGGTACGGGCCGCCTGCGGCGCGAGGTCCAGTACGGCCGCCGCGGCCCGAGCGGTGAACGGCCCGGCCGGCAGCAGCCCCAGCAGCCGGAACGCCGCGCGCTCCGGTTCGCCGGCGGCCTCGTACGGGGCGCGCAGCCGGGCGGTGAAGTCCCGCTCCACGCGCCCCAGTTCGGCCAGCCGGCCGGACTCCTCGCGCAGCCGCGCCGCCAGCGTCCGCGGCGTCCAGTGCGGGTGGGCGGCCAGCAGCTCGGCCGCCGCGCGCAGGGCCAGCGGCAGCCGCCCGCACAGCGCGGCGAGCTCCCGTACGGCGGCCTCGTCCGCGGCGTCGGCGGGCCGGCCCGCCGCGGCGAGGAACAGCTGCCCCGCCTCCCGCGGGGCGGGCTCGCGCAGCGTCAGCACCCGCCCGGTCAGCCCCTCGGGCTCCCGGCGGGCGGTCAGCAGGGCCGCGCTGCCGGCGGTGGCGGGCAGGAGCGGCCGCACCCGGTCCGCGTCCGCGGCCCCGTCCAGTACGAAGAGCATCCGCCGGCCGCGGGTGATGCCGTCCAGCAGCTCCCGCAGCGCGGCCTCGTGCGCGGGCAGCGGGCCCTCGGCCCCGCAGGCGCGCAGCAGCCGTACGAGGTCCGCCGCGGACGACTTCGGGTCCGGGCCTTCGAGGTCCAGGAAGACGCGGCCGTCGGGGAAGAGCGGGGCCAGCCGGTCGGCGGCGGCCAGGGCCAGGGCGGTCTTGCCGGTGCCGGCCGCGCCGGTCAGCACCACCGCACCGCCGGCCGGCAGGGTGCGCAGCAGCGCGCTCAGCTCGTCCAGTTCCTCCTCGCGGCCGGTGAAGCCCGCGGGCGGGGCGGGCGGGGTCTGCGCGGCCAGGAGCGCGCCGGCCCCGGCCCCCACCCCGGCCCTAACCCCGGCGCCGTGGCCCCGGGTGCCGGCGGCCGGTTCCGCCGCGGGGGCGGACGGGACGGCGGAGCCCGTCGGCGCCGGCGGCGGTGCGGTGTGCGGCCCTGCGGCCGAGTGCGCGTGCGGCGCGGCTTCCCGGCCCGCCGCCGATGCGTGCGGCCGCCCCGGCCCGCCCGCGTCCGCATGATGCGCCGCGGACGCGTCGGCCCCGGCCCCGGACGCCGTCCCCGGCTCCGCCCCCGCCGCCAGCCCCGGCGGCCGCAGCAGTGCCGTGTCCCCGGTCAGGATCCGCCGGTGCAGCTGCTGCAGCGGCCGGCCCGGCTCGATCGCCAGCTCGTCCACCAGGGCGCGCCGCACCCGGGCGAAGACGCGCAGCGCGTCCGCCTGCCGCCCGCACCGGTACAGGGCCACCATCAGGTGCGCGTGGAACTCCTCGCGCATCGGCAGCTCCGCGGTGATCTCCTGGAGCTCCCCGACCAGGTCCTGGTGGCGCCCCAGCCACAGTTCGGCCCGTACCCGCTGCTCCAGCGCCGAGGTCCGCAGCTCCGCGAGCCGGCCCGCGGTGCTGTCCAGCAGCGGGCCGTGCGGGGTGTCCGAGAGCAGCGGGCCGCGCCACAGCGCCAGCGCCCGCTGCTGGAAGTCGGCGGCGGCCGCGTGGTCGCCGCGCTGCATGGCCTCGCGGCCGCGCTGGTGCAGCTCCTCGAAGGCGGCCAGGTCCAGCTGGGCCGGGTCCACGCGCAGCAGGTAGCCGGGCGCCCGGGTGACCAGGGAGTCCCTCCCGTACTCCGGGTCGGCCTCGTGCAGCAGCTTGCGCAGCTGGGACACGTACACCTGGAGGGTGGTCATCGCCGTGCGCGGCGGGTGCTCGCCCCACAGCTCGTCGATCAGGCCGTCCACCGAGACGGTCTCGTTCGCCCGCACCAGCAGGGCGGCGAGCACGACCCGGATCTTCGCGGCGCGCGGTGCGAGGGCGGCTCCGCCCGTACCCGGCGCGGTGACCTCCAGCGGCCCCAGAACCCGAAATCGCATGCTTCCCCCGCCCCCTTGGCTGTTCTGCGCTGTACTGCACTGCGCGGCTTCCCGGGGCGGCGGCATGCCGGACCGGCGCGCACCAGCCCAATGTAGGTCGGCGGGCGGGCGCCCCGGCCGGTTGCGACCCCCTATAACGGCCCGGACCACCGGTGACCCGGCCCCTGCCCGGAGCCCGTCGACCCCTCCCGCCCCCGCCGCCCCCCGCAGGAACCCCCTTTGCCGGTGCCGCAGCCGTCCGCAAGCCCTGCTTTAGGCCGTCCGGGAACCATGCCGTGGCATTGCCGGGGAAATGTCACGAGGGGGCCCGAGTTGACCGCTGGATTCAGCACGTTCACGGATCTGGTGCGCGACCGCGCCGCGAGCCGGGGCAGCGCCGACGCCCAGATCTTCCTGCACGACGCGGGCGGGGCCGAGCACGTGACGTACGCCGAACTCGACCGCAAGGCCCGCGCGCTGGCGGTCCGGCTGTGCGAGCACGGCGCCCAGGGCCAGCCGGTCCTGCTGCTGTACCCGCCCGGCCCCGACTTCCTCAAGGCGTTCATGGGCTGCCTGTACGCGGGCGCCGTCGCCGTGCCGGCCCCGCTGCCCGGCGACCGCGGCGAGCGCCTCCAGCGCGTCTCCGGCATCCTCAAGGACACCGGCGCCCGCCTGGTGCTGACCGACTCCGCCAACGCCCCCGAGGCCTCGCTGTGGCTGGCGATGGCCGGGCGCGGCGAGACCGTCTGCCTGGCCACCGACGTCGAGGACCCCGCGGCCGACCCGGCCGCCTGGCAGCCCCCGCGGAGCGGGCCGGACGACCTGGCCTTCCTCCAGTACACCTCCGGATCGACCTCCCGGCCGCGCGGGGTGATGGTCAGCCACCGCAACCTGATGGCCAACCAGGAGGCGCTGCAGCACATGCTGGGCACCACCGGGGACGACCGGTTCGTCAGCTGGCTGCCGCACTACCACGACATGGGCCTGATCGCGCACCTGCTGCACCCGCTGTTCCTCGGCTCCTTCTCCGTGCACCTCTCGCCGACCTCGTTCATCCGGCGCCCCGTGCGCTGGCTCCAGGCCGTCGGCGAGTACGGGCTCACCGTGGGCGGCGGCCCCAACTTCAGCTACGACCTGTGCACCCGCCGCGTCACCGACGCCCAGCTCGCCACTCTGGACCTGTCCACCTGGCGCCTCGCGCTGTGCGGCGCCGAGCCGGTCCGCGCCGCCACCATGGACGCCTTCGCCCGCCGCTTCGCCCCCGCCGGGCTGCGCGCCGAGAGCCTCTACCCGGGCTACGGCCTGGCCGAGGCCACCCTCGTCGTCTCCGGCGGCGCCCCCGGCACCGCCCACGGCCGGCTCACCGTCGACGAGGCCGCCCTGGAGCAGGACGTGCTGGCCCCCGCCGTGCCCGGCACGGGCGGCCGCACCCTGGTCTCCAGCGGCCGGGTCCGCGCCGAGGACTTCGACGTCCGCATCGTCGACCCCGTCGCCGGCGGCGAGCTGGCCGAGGGGCGCGTCGGCGAGATCTGGCTGCGCGGCGACAGCGTGGCCCGCGGTTACTGGGGCCGCCCGCTGGACACCGCCGAGACCTTTCACGGCCGCCTCGCCGGCGGCGCCGGCGGCTGGCTGCGCACCGGGGACCTCGGGGCGCTGGCCGACGGCGAGCTGTACGTCACCGGCCGCCTCAAGGACGTCATCATCCTCAACGGGCGCAACATCTACCCGCAGGACGTCGAGTGGGCGGTGCGCGACATCAGCCCGGCGCTCGGCGCCGGCCACGGTGCGGTGTTCACCGTGGAGACCGACCGCGAGCAGCTGGTCGTCGTCCACGAGGTCCGCGCGGCGGGCTCCGACGCGGACCGCCTCCAGGAGCTGGTGCACCGCATCCAGACCCTGGTCGGCCGGGACTTCGAGGTCCCCGCCGGGAACATCGTCCTGGTCCGGCCGGGCACCCTGCGGCGCACCACCAGCGGGAAGGTGCAGCGCAGCCTGATGCGCAAGCTGTTCCTGGAGGGCCGCCTCTCCCCGCTCTTCGAGACCGTGGACCCGGCCGTGCGGGCCCTGACCCACCCCCAGAGCCTCTACGCCCTCTCCCCGGGCCGCGAGACCGCCCCGGACGGCGCCCGATGAGGGTGCCGCAGGCCCCGCCCCACGCCTCGGCGGCGCACCGCCCCGCCGGTGTCGGCGACGGCGCCGGCGACGCGTACGCGTCCGGTACGGGCACGCCCGCCGCGGACGCGTACCGGGCCCCTGCGGCCCCCGTACGGCAGGCCGCCCGCCCGGCGGCCGCCGCCGCACCGTCCCGGCAGGCCGCCGCGGACGCGCAGGCCGGCGACGACGCGCAGGCCGCCGCGGACGAGCGGGTCGCCCGGCTGGAGGCCCTCCTCGGGGATCCGGCCGACCCCGCCAACCCCGTCGGGCACGCCGCCCTGCTCGCCGCCGACCGGCGGGCCGTGCCCAGCGCCGACGGGGAGGCGCTGCTGGACGGCTTCGGCATGAACCGCGAGTACGTGCCCACCTCCCTCGGCGGCCGCTTCGACTCCGCCGAGACCCTGCTGCGCCTGATGCGGCCGGTGTTCCGCCGCGACGTCGCCCTCGGCGCCGGCTACGGCATGACCTCCTTCATGGCGGCCAACGACGTCTGGATGCACGGCAGCCGCGCCCAGCGCGACTGGCTCGCCGCCCGCATGCTGGCCGGATCCCGCGCGGCCATCGCCCAGCACGAGACCGCCCACACCAACGACCTCGTCCGCAGCCAGGTACGGGCCGCCCCCGCCCCGTCCGGCGGCTGGACCGTCACCGGCAGCAAGCCCGTCGTCCTCAACCTCCACCGGGCCGACGCCCTCGTGCTGTTCGCCCGTACCGACGACCGGCCCGGCTCCACCGCCGCGCACTCCGCGCTGCTGCTCGACCCGCACGCGCTGCCCGCCGACCGCTACCGCGTCACCCGCCGCCCGCCCGCCCTCGGCCTGCGCGGCTGCTGCTTCGCGGGCGTCGAGCTCGACGCCTGCCCGGTGCCCGACCACGCCCTGCTCGGCCCCGCCGGCACCGGCGTGGTCACCGCCCTGCGCTCCTTCCAGGTCAGCCGCACCCTGATGGCCGCCCTGTCGGCGGCCGCCGTGGACACCGCGCTGCGCACCGCCGTCCTCGTCGACCACTCGCAGGGCCCCGGGCGGGCCGGCCGCGCCCCCGTCGACCCGCAGCACACCGCCGCCACGCTGACCGGGGCCTTCACCGACCTCCTGCTGTACGACTGCCTCGCCGTCGCCACCACCCGGGCCCTGCACCTGCTGCCCGCCGAGACGAGCGTGTACTCCTCGGCGGTCAAGGCCCTGCTGCCGCGCATCCTCAGCGGCACCATGTACGACCTGACCACCGTCCTCGGCTCCGAGGTCTACACCCGCGAGGGCACGGTCGGCATCTTCCAGAAGCACGTCCGCGACGTGCCCGTGGTCAGCCTCGGCCACGCCGGGACCGTGGCCTGCCAGGCCACGATCATCCCGCAGCTCACCGCCCTCGCCGGGAGCTCCTGGTTCCGCACCGCCGAGGCCCCGGCCGAGCTGTTCCGGCCCGGTGCGCCGCTGCCCGCGTTCGACTCCGCCGGGCTGGCCCTGGCCAGCGGCCGCGACAGCCTCAGCGCCACCCTCGCCGAGACCGCCGCCCTCTCCTTCGGCAGCAGCCCCGTCGAGCGCACCCTGCACACCCTGGCCGGGCGGCTCTGCGCCGAGCTGGCCGAGCTGCGGGCCCGCGTCCTCGCGCTGCCGCCGCCCGACTCGGGCACGGCCGTCGGCCCGGCCTGGTTCGCGCTGACCGACCGCTACGTCCTGGTGCTCGCCGCGGCCGCGGTCCTCGGCGTGTGGCGGCACAACCGCGGCGGGCCCGACCCCTTCCTGGCCGACCCCTCCTGGGCGGCGGCCGCCCTGCACCGCCTGGCCCGGCGCCTGGGCACCCCCGTGCCCGAGCTTCCGGCCGAGTGCACCGCCCGGGTGCACCAGGAAGTCCTGGCCCGCTTCGGCGACCGCCGCAGCTTCGACCTCTACAACGCCCCGCTGGCGGGCTGACCGTTCGCCCGAAGACACACAGCCCGAAGACAGCACAAGGAGCCCAGGAATGCACACCTCACCGCCCCTGCCCGCCCCCGCCCGGCACGCCCTCGTACCGCTCCAGCAGTGGGTGACCGCCCGCGTCGCCGTCTACCTCGACCGGCTGCCGGAGACCATCGACCCGCACGTGCCGCTCGCCGAGTACGGCATGGACTCGGTGTGCGCCCTGAGCCTGTGCGGCGACATCGAGGACGTCTTCGGCCTGCCGCTGGACCCGCAGCTGGCCTGGGACCACCCCACGGTGGCCGCGCTCGCCGGCCAACTGGCCCTGCACGGAGCGGTCCTCGCCCCGGAACAGCTGCGATGACCCCCGTCGCCGTCGTCGGCATGGACTGCGTCTTCCCCGGGGCGCCGGACGCCGACGCCTTCTGGGAGCTCCTGATGCGCGGCGGCGACGCCATCGGCGCCCTGCCCGCCGCCCGCCGGGACGGGGCCGGCTTCGACGACGCCGTCCACGGCGGGTTCCTGGACGACATCGCCGTCTTCGACAACGACTTCTTCTCCATCGCCCCGCGCGAGGCCGCCGCCATGGACCCGCAGCAGCGGCTGCTCCTGCAGTGCGCCTGGCGGGCGCTGGAGGACTCCGGCCGGGCCGCCGCCACCCTCGCCGGCAGCGACACCGGGGTGTTCGTCGGCGTCATGGGCAGCGAGTGGGCGCAGCTGCACATGGGCGACTACGCCCGCGTCACCCCCCAGCTCGGCGCCGGCAGCAGCACCGGCATGATCGCCAACCGGATCTCGTACCACCTCAACCTCAAGGGCCCCAGCCTCGCGGTCGACACCGCCTGCTCCTCCTCCCTCGTCGCGGTCCACCTCGCCGTCAACTCGCTGCTGTCGGGGGAGTGCGGCACCGCGCTCGCCGCCGGCGTCAACCTGGTGCTGACCCCGGCCCTGGGGCTGGTCTACCGGCAGATGGGCCTGGCCGCACCCGACGGCCGCTGCAAGCCCTTCAGCGCCGACGCCGACGGCATCGGCCGCAGTGACGGCGCGGGCGTCGTCGTCCTGCGGCGCCTCGAGGACGCGATCGCCGACGGGCAGCGCATCTACGCCGTCATCCGCGGCACCGCCGTCAACCAGGACGGCCGCAGCAACGGCGTCACCGCCCCCAGCCGCTGGTCCCAGCGCGAGGTCGTGGCCGCCGCCTGCCGCCGCGCCGGCATCGCCCCCGAGGAGGTCCGCTTCGTCGAGGCCCACGGCACCGGAACCGTCCTCGGCGACATCATCGAGTGCGCCGCCCTCGGCGAGGTGCACGGCGTACCGCGCGAGCAGCCGGTCGGGCTCGGCTCCGTCAAGGGCAACATCGGGCACACCGAGGGCGCCTCCGGCATCGCCGGCCTGATCAAGACCGCCCTGGCGCTGCACCACCGCATCGTGCCCGCCAGCCGGTTCGCCGCCCGCGAGAACCCCCAGCTGCGGCTGGCCGAACGGGGCCTGCGGCTGCTGGGCGCCCCCGTACGCCTGCCGGCCGGCGAGGTCGTCGGCGGCGTCAGCAGCTTCGGCATGGGCGGCACCAACGCCCACGCCGTCCTCGCCACCGCCCCGCGCACGGCCCGCACCGCGGTCCGCCCCCTGTCGGGCGCCCCCGCCCGTACGCAGGCCCCCGTCGGGGTGTTCACCGTCTCCGGCGACACCCCCGAGGCACTGCGCCGCAACCTCGCCGCCCAGGCCGAGCTCCTCGCCCGCCGCCCTCGCGGGGACGCCGCCGCCCTGTGCTGGACCAGCAACCGGGTCAAGGCCGGCCTGCCCTACCGGGCCGCGTTCACCGCCCGCGACACCGCCTCCCTCGCCGCCGCCCTGCGCGGCGCCGCCGAGGACGAGCGGCTGCGCGCCGGCATCGCCGAACGCGTCCGGCACGCCCCGGTCGTCGCCTTCCTCTACACCGGGCAGGGCGCCCGGGAACCCGGCATGACCGCCGCCCTGTACGAGCAGTCGCCGCTCTACCGCCGCCACCTCGACGCCGCCGACGAGGCGCTGCGCCCGTACACCGGGGGCTCGGTGCGCGAGCTGGTCCTCGCCGAGGACCCGGCCGTGCACACCGCCCGCCGGTCCCAGCCCGCGCTGTTCGCCGTCGCCCACGCGCTCACCGCCACCCTCGCCGACCTCGGCGTCGTCCCCGACGCCGTGCTCGGCCACAGCATCGGCGAGTACCCGGCCGCGGTCGCCGCCGGGCTCCTCGACCTCGACGCGGCGGCCCGCCTGGTCGCCTCGCGGGCCCGCCACATGGACGGGCTGCCCGCGGGCGGCGGCATGCTCTCCGTACGGGCCGGGCAGGACGCCGTCGCGGGACTGCTCGCCGTCGAACCGGAGCTGGCGCTCGCCGCCGTCAACGGGCCCGCGGACACGGTGCTGTCCGGGCCGCGGGACGCGCTCGCCCGGGCCTCGGGGGTGCTGCGCGTGCGCGGCATCGACAGCCGCGAGCTGCGCGTCGGCCACGCCTTCCACTCCCCGCTGATCGCCCCGGCCCTGCCCGGCTTCCGGGCCGACGCCGAGGAGATCCTCGGGCAGACGCCGGCGTCGGCGCCCGCCCGGATCCCCTTCGCCTCCACCCTCCGCGGCCGCATGCTGGGCGAGGAGGCGCCGGACGCCGCGTACTGGGCCGAACAGGCCGCCGCCCCCGTCCGGTTCGCCGACGCCCTGGGCGCACTGGTCGCCGAGACCGGTGCGACCTGCCTGGTGGAGATCGGCCCGCTGCCGCAGCTCGTCCAGCTCGCCGGGCGGGCCGGGCTGCCGTCGGGCACCCGGCTGCTGCACCCGGCCCCCGGGCGGGGCGCGGGGGCCGGCGAGCTCGCGCAGATGCTGGCCGACCTGTACCGGGCGGGCGCGGAGCCGGCCTGGGACGAGCTGTACGAGCCCGGGCACCGCAGGGCGGAGCGGCTCGCGCCGTACGCCTTCTCCACCGAGCACCGGTTCTGGCAGCAGCCCGCGGCCCGGGCGGCCGCGGGCGGGGCCGACGGTGCGGTGGCCGCCGGCGGTGCGGGGGCGGCGGGCGGTGCGCTCGCGGAGCGGACCGGCCGGCGGGAGCCTGCCGCTCCGGCCGCGGGCGGCAGCGGGGCGGTGCCCGCCCCCGCCGCCGACGCGGAGCGGGATCCGGTGCTCGCCGCGGTGGTCGAGGCCGTCGTCCAGGTGGGGGAGTACCCGCGCGAGCGGGTCGACGCCGGGGCCAGGTTCTACGAGGACCTCGGGTTCGACTCCGTGATGATCATGCAGCTGAAGGACCGGATCGAGACCCGGCTTCCGCAGGCCGCGGGCATCACGGTCCAGCAGCTGCTGCCCGCGCTGCGCTCGGTGGGCACCCTCGCCGAGTTCGTCCAGGAGTGGATCACGGTGGGAGCCGCCCTATGACCTCGAAGACCCTCACCGCACCCCTCTTCCACATCGCCGGGACCGGGGCCGCCCTGCCCGGGCCGCCCGTCGACAACGCCGTCATGGACCGGGTGTTCCGCCTGAGCGAGGAGTGGATCGACGCGTTCGTCGGCACCCGCACCCGCCACTTCGGCTGGGACCCGGTCACCGGCGCCGCCACCCACAGCCTGGCCGACCTGTGCGCCGAGGCCGCCGTACGCGCCCTGGACGCGGCCGGGCTGGAGCCGGCGGAGCTGGACTTCCTGGTCCTGACCACCGCCACCCCGGACACCCTGCTGCCCACCACGGCCACCGCGGTCGCCGACCGGCTCGGGCTGAACCACCTGCCCGCGTACCAGCTCCAGGGCGGGTGCGCCGGAGCGGTGCAGGCCCTGGACGTGGCCCGCGCGCTGCTGGCCGGGGGCCACGGCACCGGGCTCGTCGTCGGCGGCGACGTCACCGCCCGCTTCCTGGACGCGGGGCGGGACGTGACGGGGCTGTCCTCCCAGGAGCTCGTCAACTACGTGCTGTTCGGCGACGGCGCCGGGGCCGCGGTCGTCAGTGCCGAGCCGCTGGGGGAGGGCGTCGCCGTACGCAGCCTGCTGAACCGTTTCACCGGCCTCGGCCGGCCCGCCGGGCAGATCGTCGACTGGCACGGAGCCGCCCGCCCCGACCCGGACCGCCTGATGATGTTCGAGGACTACAAGGCGATCGAGGCGCACGTCCCCGCCCTGGCCGGCGAGATCCTGTGGGAGCTGCTCGAATCCGCCGGTTGGCGCGCCGAGGAGCTCGACTTCCTGCTGCCGCCGCAGTTGTCCGGCCGGATGACCGAGCGCATCGTCGAGGGCCTGTACGCCCCCGCCGCGCGCGAGATCTCCTGCGTGGCCGAGACCGGCAACACCGGCAACGCCCTGCCGCTGCTCCAGCTCGACCGGCTGCTGCCCGAACTGACCCCGGGCGCCAAGGCCGTGTCCGTGGTCGTGGAGTCCAGCAAATGGATCAAGGCGGGCCTCACCCTCGAAATGCCCAGGGAGACCCTGTGACACCTGCGACGACGGCCCTGACGGCCGCCCCGCCCGCGGCCGGGCCTTCGGCTGCCGCTGCTCCTGTGGTTGTGCCCGCGGCCGCCGCTGTTCCTGCGGCTGCGCCCGTCCCTGCGGCTGCGCCCGTCCCCGCAGCCGCGGCCGTCGCGGCCGCGGCCGGCGCCGGAACGGTGGTCGAGCGGTTGCGGGCACTGCGCGACGCAGGGCTGCTGGACCAGGAGTGGCCCCGCGTGCCCGGGCTGCTCGCGGAGCTGCTCGACGACGGCGAGCGGGAGCGGGCCGCGCTCACCGACGACCTGCTGCGGTGCGGGCGGATCCTGGCCGGGGTCGATCCCGACCGGGTCGCGGCCCACCACCCCGAGGCGCCCGCCGTCACCGTCGCACTCACCGGGCACTCCACCGTGACCCCGCTCGGCGACCCCCTCACCGCCGAACTCGCCCGCCACGGCCTCCTCACCCGCCTGGTCACCGGCGACTTCGGGGGCTGGCTGCGCGAGCTCACCGACCCCGACGGACCGCTGCGCCGGGCCCGGCCCGAGCTGACCCTGTGCGTCCTGGAGGCCGACGCCGTCTTCGGCTCGCTGCCCTCTCCCTGGGACGTGCCCGACGTCGAGCAGGCCTGCGCCCGCCTGTTGGAGCGCCTCACCGCCGTCGCCGCCGCGCACACCGCCCACGGCACCGGAGCCCTCGTCCTGACCACCCTGCCGCTGCCCGCCCGCCACCCCCGCCGGATCGTCGACCTGGGCCGGCGGGCGCTGCTCGGCGCGGTGTGGCGGGAGTTCAACGCCCGGCTGCTGCGGCTGACCGCAGACCACCCGGGCCTGCACGTCGTCGACCTGGACCCGCTCATCGCCGCCGCCGAGGGCCCCGCCGGCGACACCCGCCTGGAGCTCTACGCCCGCACCGCCTTCGGCCCGCACCTGTTCGCAGCCCTCGCCCGCGAGGCCGCCCACGTGCTGCGCGCCCGCCGCGGCATGACCAAGAAGTGCCTGGTCCTCGACCTGGACCGGACCCTGTGGGACGGCATCCTCAGCGAGGACGGCCCCGACGGCATCGCCCCCGGCGGGGGCCTGCGCGGCGAGCCGTACGCGGCCCTGCAGCGCACCGCGCGGCAGCTGTCCGCGCAGGGCGTGCTGCTCGCCGTCAGCAGCAAGAACGACGAGGCCCCCGTCCTGGACGTGCTGCGCACCCACCCCGACATGGTGCTGCGCCCGGAGGACTTCGTACGGATCAACGCGAACTGGGAGCCCAAGGACGGCAACCTCCGCGACATCGCCGCCCGCCTCGGCATCGCCGCCGACGCCCTCGTCCTCGCCGACGACTCCGCCGCCGAGCGCGCCCTGGTCCGCCGCCACCTGCCCGGCACCCCCGTCGTCCCGCTCAGCGCCGACGAGCCCGCCCTGCACGTCGAACGGCTCCTCGCCGACGGCTGGTTCGACACCCCCCACACCACCGAGGACGACCGCCACCGCACCGGCCAGTACCGCCGGGCCGCGGCCCGCGAGGAGCTGCGCGAGCACACCGGCTCGTACGAGGAGTACCTGCGCGAGCTGGAGCTCGAGGTGCGCATCGCCCCGCCCGAGCCGCGCGAGCTCGACCGCCTCTCCCAGCTCACCCTGCGCACCAACCAGTTCAACCTCACCGGGGAACGGCTTCCCCCCGACGCCGTCGCCGAACTCGCCGCCCGCCCCGACCGGCTGCTGCTGGCGGTGCACCTGCGCGACCGCTTCGGCGACAGCGGCCTGGTCGGCGCCCTGTTCACCCGCACCGCCGCCGACGGCAGCCTGCACGTCGACAACATGCTGCTCAGCTGCCGGGCCCTGGCGCGCGGCGTCGAGCACGGCGCGCTCGCCGCGCTCCTGCACCACGCCAGGGACCGGGGCGTCCCCGCGGTCCACGCCCGCTACGTACCCACCCGCGCCAACGGCCGCGTCCGCGACCTGTACCCCTCGCTCGGCTTCACCGAGGAGCCGGCGGCAGCGGCGGCCGGTGCCGCAGCGGCAGCCCCGGACACCGCCCCGGACGGGCTGCGGTTCGTCCACGACCTGGCCGAACCGCCCCCCGTACCGGCCCATCTGCGCCTGCGGGCCCGCTTCACGCCCCCGCCCGCCGGCCCCCATGCAGGAACCGATGCAGGAACCGACGAAGGAGACAGTGCATGAGCGGCTCCGACCGCACGGCGGACCTCGCGGGGTTCCTCGACCTGCTGCGCGAGGAACTGGGCCTGGAGGTCACGGTCCAGCAGGCCGCGGCGGACTTCGACACCCTGCCCGCCTGGGACTCGGTGCACCTGTTGAGGCTGGTGATGCTCCTGGAGCAGGACACCGGCCGCCGCATCCCGGTGGCCGCCGTCCTGCGCTCCCGCACGCTCGCCCAGGTCCACGCCCTGGCCCACGGCGAGCGGACCCCGGCATGACGGCAGCAGCGGGCACGCCCGTCGCGGCGGCGCTCGGCGACCCCATCCCCTTCGGCCCGGGCGGCGCCGACCCGGCGGCCGTCCGCGCCGACCTGCGCGCCCACGGCACCGCGCTCGTCCACGGCACCCTCGCCGACTGGCGCCCCCGCCACGGCGGCGAGGAGGGCCTGCGGGCCGTGCTCGGCCGGGACTACGCCCGCTACCTCGACCTGTCCCACCCCGAGATCCGCGAGCGGTACGCCGCCTCGCGGACCCTGCTCAAGCACGCGGCGGCCGCCGCCCTGCACGCGGACGCGGCCGACCTGGAGCTGATGTACGGGCCGACCGGGCGGCCGTACCTGCGCGGCTGCGACCAGATCGACATCAGCCTCAGCCACACCGAGGACCTGCTGCTCGTGGGCCTGACCACCCGCGGCCTGGTCGGGGTCGACGCCGAGCGCGCCGACCGGCGCCTGTACGCCGGCGGCCTGGACCGGCACATCTGCACCCCGCACGAGCGGCTGCGGCTGGCCGAGCTGCCCGAGGACGAGCGCAACCCGCACCTGGTGCGGCTGTGGACGCTGAAGGAGGCGTACAGCAAGGCGATCGGGCAGGGCATGCAGTTCCGCTTCACCGAGTTCGGCTTCGGGCCCGACGGCAAGCCGACCCTGGTGCACCGCCCGGACGGCACCGCCGGCGCGGGCACCGAGTGGACCTTCCGCACCCTCGCGCTGGAGGACCGCGGCGGCGGCGCCGGCTACCGGGTCAGCGTCGCCGTGTACGACGCGGGCTTCGGCCGGACCCTGGACACCGAGGTCACCACGATGCTGGACGTGGAGGCCGCGGCCGCGATCGAGGACGCCCTGCGCCGGTGGCGCGCGCCGCGCACACCGAAGGCCCCGCGGCCCGCGGTTCCCGCGCTCAGCGGTCCTCGGCCACCGTCGTACGGGCCTCCAGGACCGCCCGGCCCGCCTGGGCCAGCGTCAGGGTCAGCGGCACCAGCCGCCGCCCCCGCGGGTCCAGCCCGGCCGGGCCCGTGACCACGGCGGCGCGCAGCGGCAGGTCGGCCTCGGCGTAGCCGCGGAAGTGCAGCTGCAGCGCCGCCGGCACCAGCCGCTCGGGCGGGACCCCGCCCGTCCGGTGCACCGCCAGCAGCGAGGCCTGGCGCACGGTCTCCAGCAGCATCGCGGAGGAGGCGTGCGTGTCGGCGGGGGAGCTGCCGGGCCACTGGCGCGGCGGGCACACCTCGGCCGTCAGCCGGCCGCTGCCGCTCGCGGCCGCACCGCGCAGCAGGACGTGCGCCCGGTCGGTGCGCCCCACCTCCGCGGGGCTGACGGGCCGTGCGCCGGGGGCCTCGGCCGGGGCTCCGGCTCCGGCGGCCGCCTTCAGGGTGGCCGTGCGGCTGTTCTCGCGGTGGTTGCGGTGCAGCAGCGGCGGCAGGAACAGCAGATGGGCCGAGCCGTGTCCGGCGTCGGCCCCGTCGATCTCGTGGCGGACCGTGAACTCCAGGGCGCGCGGCACCCCGTCCAGGACCTTGTCGGCGCAGACCCGCACGTGGGCGGTGAGCTCGGCCTCGCCGGGGCCCCTGCGCCAGGCGTCCAGGTCGCCCGCGTCGAGGGCGAACCGGTAGAAGATGCCGGTGCGGTCGGCGGGCACCCGGAAGTGCTCCTGCCCGATGACCTCGCCCACCTCGCGGAGCATCTCGGCGGCCGCCTGCAGGTCGTGGAAGGCCCCCGCCGCCGGTGCGGCGGCGCCGGCGAGCGGATGCGGCGCGGGAAGCGGTCCGGTGAGGACGAACTCCTCCTCGCCGGCCCCCGATCCGGCGGATCGGCCCGGCCGGTGCACCAGGTGGCGCGCGGCGGTGGTCGTCAGCGGCCAGGGGGCCACCGCGGTGCTCTCCATCGCCGCCTCCCTCAGGGGGAGTGCGTCCTTCGCCTCCCGTCAGGACAGCGTGCCGCGGCGGGTCCGGCCGGAACCAGCCCGTGCCGTTGGCAGCTTCCTGACTGTCACCTATTGCCCCACCGGGCACGGGCGTTTACGTCAGCCCCGTCAGCCGTGGTGGTCCAGCAGCCCGCTCTGCGCAACGTTCACACCGGCCTGGAAGCGGCTGGTGGCCTCGACGTCGAGCATGATCTGCGAGATGTAGCGCCGGCAGGTGCGCACCGACATGCCCAGGCGCCGGGCGACCAGCTCGTCCTTGTAGCCCTGGGCCATCAGCCGGACGATCGACCGCTTGAGGTCGTCGGTGACCTCCGGGGTGTCCTCCGCGTCCGCGGTGAACTGGGTGGCCCCCGACCACAGGTGGTCGTACACCTTGCACACGAACGCCACGAGCGTCGGCTCGCGCACCACGACGGCGCCGGGCTTGCGCCCCACCACGTGCTGCTCGGGCAGGAAGGCCACCTCCCGGTCGTAGATGACGATCCGGTCGATGAGCTCGTCGGTGGTGCGCACTTCGGCGCCCGCCTCGGTGACGGCCCGCACGTAGGCGGTGGTGGCCAGGTCCCGGCGGACGGTGTGCTGGTAGAGGTGCCGGACGCGGACACCGCGCTCCAGGCGCTGCATGGTGTGGGGACGGGCCTTGGCCATGGCCGACGGGGTGCGGGGGCCGCCGGGCTGGGCGGTGAGCACCTCGCTGCGGCAGCGCTCGCCCCACTCGTCGAGCATCGCCTGCAGCACCTCGACGTCGCTGATCACGTCGAAGGCCTCGGCCTGGTTGCGCTGCTGGCGGCTCTCGAAGTAGGCGGGCAGCAGGGACCTCATCCGGGTCCGCACGTCGGACACCGCCTGCTGGAGCTCGCGTATGTGGCTCTCGGTGGCCCCGACCAGGTCGGTGGCCGCGGCGTCCGGGCTGACGGGGACGAGCAGGTCGGGCTCGCCCGGCATGGGGCGCAGCAGGCTCAGCGCAAAGAGGACCTGCTCAACGGCCCTGGCCTCCTCGATGCTGGTTCCCAAGGACGCCGCGATCTCCTCCGGCACAAAGCGGCCGAGCAGGACGGCTTTGCGGTAGGCCAGGGCGCTGCTGTCGTCCAATTCGGCGAAACCAGGAACAGAGAGGGCGCTTTCAGGCATCGTGCGTTACTCCCCCGGTGTGGCGAACTTGCTGTCAGGCCACTTTACGTCATCGGGTTTGCCTTGGATTCGATTCGTCGGCGCCGCAAGGTAGTGCCCAAGAGCGCAGCACCGACACGGGGGTTTCGATGGGCACCGCAGTAGTTCGAAAGATCGCGACCGGGGTTCTGGTAGTCGCCGGATTCCTCGGCACCGCGGGCGTGGGGGTCTCGCAGGCGGCCACGGCGCACGACCGCGGCACGCACGCGGCGGCCGGGGCCGAGATGGTTTCGGATGCAACGAAGTCCCGGCACGACGACGAGCGGTGGGAGTGACCGCAGGAGTGACCGGACGGCGAGCAGCGGCAGAGGAGCAAGGCGTGCGCGACGATCAGTGGACGTGAAGAGGGGTCGGCGGCGGACCGGAGGGTCCGCCGCCGACGGCGTGTGACGGGCAGGTCGCCGGGGGGCGGCCTGCCCGTTTGTCTACGTGTTTGTCGACGGTCGGACGGTCGGACCGGCTTCCGGAGCCGCCTCCCGGTCCGCCCGGGACGCGAGGGACGGGCCGGGGCCGCGCACCCCGTCGGCCCGGGCGGCGCGCCGGCGCCCCGCCGTGCTGCTCCCGGGGCAGCGCGGCGGGGCGCTCTCGTTCGCCGCACGTTTGCCGTGCGTTCCCCGCGGTCCTTCCGTAGGCAAATATTTCGGGCGGGCGCGGCCTCCGGCGGGGCCTGCCGCCGGAGCGCGGGGCCGGGCGGCGGGCGGCTCAGCGGCCGGGCCTGCGACCCGAGATGATATGGGCCACCTGGGCCCTGGAAGTCGCGCCGAGTTTCTTGAAGATCCGAGCCATGTACGTCTCCACGGTCTTCACGCTGATTTCCAGGCGGTCGGCGATCTGCTGATTGGTGAGACCGGGTCCGACCAATTCGGCAATTTCCTCCTCGCGCCCGCTCAGTCGAACGGCGGGAGTTCTTCTCTCCTGTTCCTCGAACGACCGCACAATTCGGTTGCGCATTGCGTTCGATGAAAGGGCGAGCGTGCGACTGCCGCAGCGGCTGAATTCCGCCTCCGCGAATTCCGTGTGACGGGCCGCCGAGGCCGCGTCGCCGGTTTCCAGACACCAGTGCGACAGATCCAGCGCGAGGCGTCCCAGCAGGTGCCCCTGGCCGTACCGCAAGGCGATGCGGAATGCCTGCTCCAGATGCTCCCGGGCGCGGGCCGGCCCGCCGAGGGCGCCCTCGGCGGCACCCAGCCAGCGCAGCGCCTCCAGATGCGGGGCCGCCGCCACGTCGTCCGGCGGGCCCAGCAGCAGCGCCGCCTCGTCCGCCGCGGCCCGCGCCTCCTCCGCCGGGCCGCCCGTTGCGCAGGCCGCCGCCAGCAGCGCCAGAGCGTGCCCCCGCAGGTCCGGCCGGTCGGCGGGGCAGGCCGCCGCGGCCCGCCGGGCCGCGGCCAGCGCGGCCGGTGCGGCCGCCGCCTCCAGCAGCAGGGCGGCCAGTTCCGCCTCCCACTCCGGCCCGCCGGTCGGTGCGTCCGCGACCCGCTCCTCCAGTACGGCCCTGGCCTGCGTGTACTGCCCCAGCAGCCGCAGCGCCCGGGCCCGCCACACCACGGCCCGGGCGGCCTCGTCGGCGGGAACCGCGCCCAGCCGGGGCCACAGCCGGGCGTAGCCCGCCACGGCCTCCGCGGGCCGCCCGGCCACCACCAGGGCCCGCTGGAGCAGCAGCTGCGCCGCCGCCGGGGCGTCCGGCTGCGCGGCGACCCGGCGGGCCTCGCGCACCGCCCGGGCGGGCTGGAGGAACAGGGCCTCGCGGGCGGCGCGTTCCAGCAGCTCCAGATCGGATCCGCTGAGCGGGGCCGCGTACTCCAGGAGCGCCGACAGGGCCGGAGCCGTGCTGCCGTGCTCCTTGCGCAGGGCGGTCACGGCCCGTTCCCGGGCGCCGTGCCGCCAGCCCGCCCCCGAGGCGTGGTGCACCAGGGCCCGCACCGCGGGCCGGGCGAAGAGGAACCGGCCCGCATGCTCGGCGGGCACCAGCAGGCCTTCGCCGTGGAGTTCGTCGACCCCGCGCAGGACGTCGGCCAGCGGAAGGCCCGCCGTGTCGGCGACGGGGCCGGGGGCGAAGGGATCGCCGACCACGGAGGCCGCGCACGCGGTGCGCCAGGCCAGCGAGGTCAGCGCGTGCAGGTCCACACCGGGCGGCGCAGCGAGCAACGGCGGGACGCCGGTGGCCAGTTCCAGTTGGCTGTACGGCCCGCGCGGCGGTCCCGGGCGGTCGGTCTCGGCCTGTGCCAGCGCGCGCAGCAGGCCAGGTACCCCCGCCCCGTCGCGCAGCACCAGATCGCGGCGAAGCGGGCTCAGGGCGGCCGGCAGCAGCCCGCGCGCGGCGCCCTCGGCCAGCGGGCGCAACGGGATCCGCACCAGCGGGGCCGCCCCGCCGGCCATCCCGGCCAGGCGCCGCGCGGCAGGACCGCTGCGGTACGCCACGACCGTCAGCACCGGCCCCTCGGGCGGATGGTGGACGAGGTGCTCCAGCAGGTCGCAGACGTCCTGCCCGGCCCGGTGGGCGTCGTCGAGGACGAGCAGCACCCCGGTGGGCTCGGCGAGCAGCCCCAGCAGGGCCCGTACCGCACGGAAGACCGCGTGCTCCGGGTGCTCCTCGTGCTCCGGGTGCTCCTCGTGCTCCCGGCGCCCGGGCGGCAGTCCGGGTCCCCCGAGGGCGGGGAACACCCGGGCCAAGTGGTGTACGTGCTCCGCTCCGAGCCGGTCGAACAGGTCGCCGTCCGCCGCAGCCAGATGATCGTCCAAAGCGTCGACGAGAACGTCGAACGGACGGCCCCGCCCGCCGCGCGGAGTCCGTCCGCGGGCCACCGTCCACCCCTCGCGCAGCGCCTCCGAGGCCAGCCGGCCCAGCAGGTGGCTCTTGCCGATCCACGGCTCCCCGCTGAGCGCGACGAACCGGGCGGACGTACGGCAGAGTCTGCGCTGCTCGGCCAGCAGCGCCCACTCGCGGGCATGCGGAGCCGATGCGGAAGCCGGCCTGCCCGTGTCCTCAAGCGACCCGTGCGACACGGTGCCCTCCTACCTCAATGGAACTGCACGACAGCCTCGCTGATCACTCGTCACGCTCCCAGCGTCCCTCGCTGTCCGGAGCCTGCATGGCAGGAAGTACAGGCAACCGCAGGTGAAGTGCGGTTTGTGTCAGGGAATTCACGGACAGGGTATGGAGGCAGCAAAGTGGCGGCAAGGTACACGCAAAGCGCCCGGAATCACCTCGGCGCCCCAAGCGCCGCTCAAGGGCCACTCAAGGACGGCCGCAGGACGGGGCCGGTCCCGGCGCGGTTTCCGTCAAGTCCGAGCCGGCTGCGATATGCGCGCGCGCCCCGTCTGGGCCTGCCAGGGGAATCCCCGACTGGTGTGCCCGGTCCAAGTCGTCATGATCAGTCGCATTCCCGCCCGCATCACGATGTCTTGGAGGAACGGATCATGCCGGTTGCCCGCGGCACGCGGATTCGGCTCGGCTACGCCGGCGGCTCCATGGTCACCGGCGTCTTCACGACCCTGCCCGGCCTGCTGCTCCTGCCCTACCTGACCGACACCCTGGGGGTCGGCGCGGCCCTCGCCGGGGCGCTCGTCCTGCTCCCCAAGGTCTGGGACGTCCTGCTCACCCCCACCGCGGGGCGCCTCGGCGACCGCGGCCGCCGCACCGCGCACCTGCTGCTCGGCGGAGCCGGGGCGGCCGCGGGCTTCGCCCTGACCTTCGCCGGCCTCGCCCGCGGCCTGACGGGCGCCCTGCTCACCACCGCCGGATTCCTGGTCACCGCCACGGCGTTCGCGTTCTTCCACGCCGCCTACGCGGCCCTGCCCGGCGACCTCGCGGCCACCCCCGAGGAGCGGATCCGCCTGGTCGGGGCACGGGTCGCGGGTATCGCCGTGGCCGCCCTCTCGGCCGGCGCGCTGGCTCCCGCCGTGGTCGCCGCGGCCGGCGGCGGGCTCGCCGCGCACCGCTGGGCGGGGCTGCTGGGAGCCGTCCTGATCCTGGCGGGCACCCTGGCCACGCACGCGGCGACGCGGGTGCGGGCGCACCCGGGAGCCAGCGGGTCCGCCGGCGCGCCGGGATCCGCGGCCGGGTCGGGATCCGGGGCCGGGTCGGGGCCGGACGGGCTGTTGCGGCCCTGGGCGCTGCTGCGCGGTCGGCGGGAGTTCACTGCCCTGCTGCTCTGTGTGATCCTCCAAGTGGCCGCCACGGGCTGCCTCCTGGCCGGCGGCCCCTACTTCGCCGAGCACGCCCTGCACGCCCCCGGCCTCACCGGCGCCCTGGTCGCCGCCTTCGTCCTGCCCAACCTGCTCACCGTGCCCCTGTGGACCCGGGCCGGCGCCCGCTGGGGCCAGCGCACCGGGCTGCGGGCCGCCACCGCCGTCTTCGCCGCCGCCTGCCTGCTCCTGGCGGCCACCGCGCTCCTGCCCGCCGCCTGCGCGCTGCCGGTCTTCCTGCTGCTCGGCACCGGGCACGCGGGCCAGCTGCTGTTCCTGTACGGCATGCTCGCCGAGACCACCGCCTCCGAGGCCGGACGGCCCCGCGCGGGGGCCCTGGCCGGGCTCTTCGGGGGCGCGGAGTCCCTCGGCCTCGCCCTCGGCCCCTTCCTGTACGCCCTCGCCCTCGACGTCTCCGGCTACGCCTCCTCCGACACCGGGCACGCCGCCGCGCAGAGCCACACCGCCCAACTCGGCGTGGTCGCCGGCATGGCCGTACTGCCCGCCCTGGCCGCGCTGGCCGGCGTACTCGCCCTCCGGATCGGCCACCGCGGCACCACGGGCCCCTCCGAGCCCTCCCCGGCGCCGCAGGACACCGGCACGCCCGTCACCGCCGGGAGCGCCGCCGTGCTCCGCTGACCGGCGAAGCAGCCGCCCAAGCCCGCCTTTAGCGCCACGGCCGACCCTCCCGGCGCCCAACCAGCCAGCCGGGCGCACACGCGCCGAAAGGGGTCCGTATGAGCATCACCGAGGAACGGCCGGTCCACACTCCGCCACCCCCGGCCCCTGTCCCCGCCCCCGCCCCGGCCGCGCCCCGGGCCGCCACCGGCCCGGCCGCCGTGCCCTCCCTGCGCGAGCGCACCGCCGAGCTGAACTCCCTGCGCCGCAGCATCGTCGACGGCCCCGACCCGCGCGCCACCGAGGCCCAGCACGCCAAGGGCAAGCTGACGGCCCGCGAGCGCATCGAGATCCTCTTCGACGAGGGCACCTTCACGGAGACCGAGGCCCTGCGCCGCCACCGCGCCACCGGCTTCGGCCTGGAGCTCAAGAAGCCGCACACCGACGGCGTCATCACCGGCTGGGGGAAGGTCGACGGCCGTACCGTCTTCGTCTACGCCCATGACTTCCGGATCTTCGGCGGGGCGCTGGGCGAGGCCCACGCCGAGAAGATCCACAAGCTGATGGACCTGGCCGAGGCCGCCGGGGC